>JBKPOX010000082.1:0-8603 GCA_046733335.1 Actinomycetota bacterium
GCGTTTTCGAATTTGTGGCCGTTGCGGCCCATCCAGGCGGCGCGCCAGACGAGCAGCCGGGCGGCGTCGATCTCGAGCTTCATGTTCGCCAGGTCGAAGGCGATCGACTGGTTCTCGACGATCTTCTTGCCGAACTGTTCGCGCTCTTTCGCGTAGTCGAGGGCGTACTCATAGGCGGCGCGGGCGATCCCGAGCGCCTGCGCGCCGACGGTCGGCCGGCTCGCCTCGAAGGTCTGCATCGCCGCCTGCGATTTCGACTTCTTGCCTTCGCGGACGCGGGCGAGGCGTTCGTCGAGCTTCTCCTTGCCGCCCAGCAGGCAGGAGCCCGGCACGCGGCAGTCGTCGAGGTGGACGTCGGCGGTATGGGAGGCGCGGAGGCCGTGCTTCTTCACCTTCGCCCCCTGCTCGCACCCCTTCGTGCCCGGAGGGATGACGAAGGCGGCGTGACCGCGCGAGCCGAGCTCGCGGTCGACCGAGGCGATGACGACGTGGACGTTGGCGATGCCGCCGTTGGTCGCCCAGGCCTTCTGGCCGTTCAGCACCCATTCGTCCTTGGCCTCGTCGTATTTGGCGGTGGTGCGGATGCCGGAGACATCGGACCCCGCGTCCGGCTCCGACGCGCAGAAGGCGCCGAGCTTGACGTCGTCCTCGCTGCCGTAGCACTGCGGGATCCACTCCCCCATCTGCTCCGGGGTTCCCTGCCCGAAGATCGCGGCGACGGCGAGCGTCGTGCCCATGATCGCCATGCCGATGCCGGCATCGCCCCAGAACAGCTCCTCGTTGGCGATCGGCAGCGTCAGCCCGGTCTCGTCGGCCCAGAACTGGCCGACGGCTTCGAAGCTGTAGAGGCCGATCTTGGCGGCCTCCTGGATCACCGGCCACGGCGTTTCCTCGCGCTCGTCCCACTCCTCGGCGGCGGGCCTGACGACGCTCTCGGCGAAGCCGTGCACCCACTCGCGGATGTCCTTCTGGTCCTGGTTGAGCTCGAGCGTGAACCTGGGCTCGCCCTGAGCCTCGGAGGTGCTGTTGGCCTCGTCGAGCAGCGCTTTGGCGTCGACGTCGGCAACCGAAGAATCTGCCATCGAGAGAAAGTCTACATGGAACGATGTCGCGTCAGACGTCGCGCAGGTCGAACGCCCGCAGCCCCTCGCTGCCCTCGTCGGTGCAGTCGAAGAAGCGCCGGTTGACGCACCCGTATGACGCCCCTTCCCCCTCGTAGGCCTGCTCCACCGTGAACTGGCAATGGGGCAGCGGCTCGCCGGTCATCTTGACGCCGCCGAAGCCGCCCGGCTCCAGGACCGCCTCGATCTCGACCTCGGCGCCGAAAACCTCCTGCATGCAGCCGAGGTACTGGTCCCCGCTGAACCGGTCGACGTAGCTGTAGAGGAAGCGGCAGCCGAGCTCGACGCAGCCGCGGGGCTCGACCATCTTGTCGCAGAAGGAGCGGCACTGGCGGCACTCGCCAACCGAGGTGCGCGTTGCGGTCATGGACGAAGTCTAGGGATGGGAGATCCCGGCACCAAGCGTTTGGAGGGCCTCACGCGGCCAGCGCGTCTGGACCTAGGAGCTGGTTCAACTCGTAGCGGAGGTGCGGCGTCACCTGGACGCGGTAGTCCTCGCCGATCTTCAGCTCCCGCGGCCCGGCGCTGGTCTCCATCACCAGGTGGACGTGGGCGTCCCCCTTGTGATCCTCGAAGAGCGACTTCAGCTCGTCCATCAGGCCCGGCCTCCGCAGCCTCTCGAGGTCGACCGTCAGCTGCAGCGGACCGGCCGGCAGCACGGTCACCTTCCTCGCCGCGCTGGCGATCTCCCCCTCGTCGGGCTCGAACCGCTGCGCCTCCTGGACCACCAGCTTGGTCTCGCCCCGGTCCTTGTGGTCGAGGCGACCGCGGACGAGGACGATCGCGTCGGGCTGGATCACCTGCGCGCTCTCCGCCTCGTCGGCCTTGAAGACCAGCATCTCGACCTGGCCCTCGACGTCGTCGAGGGTGGCGAACATCATCTGGTTGCCGCTCTTGGTGCGGATCTTCTTGCAGTCGACGACGATGCCGCCGACCGTCACCCAAGCGCCGTCGGCCTTGCCGCCGAGCTGGGCGAGGCTGCAATCGACCCGGGCCCGCAGCGCCGGCCCGATTTCGGTCAGGGGATGCGAGGAGAGGTAGGTCCCCAGCACCTCCTTCTCCATCGCCAGCATCTCGGCCCGGTCGAACTCCGCCGCGGAGATCGGCGGCCGGTGGTGGATTTGCGCCTGTCCCTGGCCCCCCCCGGCCTCCTCGCCGACGTCGAAGATCGAGCCCTGGCCCAGCTGCGCGTCCTCCTGCGCCTTCTGCCCGGCCGACTGCGCCGCCGGCAGCGCCTCCAGCATCCCCTTGCGGCTGGCGCCGGTCGAGTCGAGCGCGCCGCACTTGATCAGGCATTCGATCGCCCGTTTGTTGACGGCGCGGCTGTCCACCCGTTCGCAGAAGTCCCAGATCGACTCGATCGGCTTCTCCTCGCGGGCGCGGAGGATCGCCTCCACGGCGGCGTGGCCGACGTTCTTGACAGCGTCGAGGCCGAAGCGGATAGCGTTCTCGGAGACGACGAAGGAGTGGCCGGAGGAGTTGACGTCGGGCGGGAGCACGTCGATGCCCATCTCCGCGCAGCGGTTGACGAAGAAAGGCACCTTGTCTTTGGTGTTCATCACCGAGGAGATCACCGCCGCCATGTACTCGGCCGGGTAGTTCGCCTTCAGGTAGGCGGTGCGGTAGGCGATCAGCGCGTAGCAGGCGGCGTGGGACTTGTTGAAGGAGTAGTCGGCGGCGGCCTCCATCAGGCCCCAGAGGTCGGATGCGACCTTGTCGGCGGTTCCCGACTCCTTCATCCCCTGCAGGAAGTGGCTCTTCATCGTCGCCATCAGGTCGCGCTTCTTCTTGCCGATCGCCTTGCGCAGGTCGTCCGCCTCGGAGGGGCTGAAGCCCGCCATCCGCTTGGCGATCTCCATCAGCTGCTCCTGGTAGAGGACGCAGCCGTAGGTCGATTCGGTGATCGGGCGCAGGCGCTCGTCCGGGTAGGTGACCGCGGCCGGGTTGCGCTTGCCCTTGGCGTAGGCGGGGATGTAGCTCATCGCGCCCGGGCGGTAGAGCGAGACGAGGGCGACGATGTCGTCGAACTCGGTCGGCCGCACCTTCTTCATCGCCTCGCGCATGCCCTCCGACTCGAGCTGGAAGACGCCGGTCGAGTCGCCCTTGGCGAGCATCTCGAAGGTCTTCGCGTCGTCCATCGGGATCTCGGCCATGTCGAGCGCGACGCCGCGCGAGCGCTCGATGATCTCGATCGCGTCCTCGATCACGTCGAGGTTGCGCAGGCCGAGGAAGTCCATCTTCAGCAACCCGATCTCCTCGATCGGGCCCATCGAGTACTGGGTGACGATCTTGTACTGGCGCTCGGGCTTGCCGGAGCCGTTGCTCTTGCCGCCGCCGTTGGCCCCCGCCGGAGCGCTGCGGTCCTCGGCCAGCTGGAGCGGCACGATCTCCTGCAGCGGCCGGTCCGCGATCACGACCGCGGCGGCGTGGATCGAGTTGTTGCGGATGATCCCCTCGAGCCCTTGGGCGACGTCGACGATCTTCCTCGCCTCGGGCTCGGCGTCGTAGGTCTTGCGCAGCTCCTGCCCAGGCTTCAGGCAGTCCTCGAAGGATGGGTTGCGACCCATGATCGGCTCCGGGATCTGCTTTGCCAGCCGGTCGCCGGTGGCGTAGTCGAAGCCGAGGACGCGGGCGGCGTCGCGGGTCGCGGCGCGCGGCGCCATCTTGCCGAAGGTGATGATCTGGGCCACCGATTCGCGCCCGTATTTCTCGCCGACGTAGCGGATCATCCGCTCCCGGCCGCGGACCGAGAAGTCGATGTCGATGTCCGGCATCGATTTGCGGCCCGGGTTGAGGAAGCGCTCGAACAGAAGGTCGTTGGCGAGGGGGTCGAGGTCGGTGATGTTGAGGCTGTAGGAGACGATCGAGCCCGCGGCCGAGCCGCGGCCCGGGCCGACGGCGACGCCGTTCTCCTTCGCGTAGCGGACGAAGTCCCAGACGATCAGGAAGTAGGAGGAGAACCCCATCTCCTCGATCACCCCGAGCTCGAACTCGAGCCGTTCGACCGCCTCGGCGGGAGGCGGGTCTCCGTAGCGGGCGCGGAGGCCGTCGGCGGCGATCCGCCGCAGCATCGTCTCCGGCTCCTCGCCGGTCTCAGTCGGGTAGCGCGGGAGCAGCAGCTTGCCGAGCTCGATCTCGATCTCGCAGCGTTCGGCGATCTCCAAGGTGGTCGGCACCGCCTCCGGCCACTCGGCGAAGGAGGCGGTCATCTCCTCGTTGCTCTTGATGTAGAACTCGTTGGTGTCGAAGCTCAGCTTCGGCATCTGCAGGGTCGATTTGGTCTGCACGCAGAGCAGCGCCGCGTGGTTGTCGAAATCCTCGCGCCGGAGGTAGTGGACGTCGGCGGTCCCGACCAGCGGGCGGCCCAGCTCGCGGGCAAAGCGGACGATCCCCTCGTTCGCCTTCTCCTGCTCGGCGATGCCGTTCTTCTGCACCTCGAAGTAGACCTGCTCGGGCCCGAACGCCTGGATCAGGTCGTCCAGGTGCGCGCGAGCGTCCCCGTCGCGCTCTTCGACCAGGCGGCGGCAGAAGCGGGACTGCAGGCAGCCGGTGAGGACGATCACGCCCTCGGCGTGCCGCTCCAGCAGCTCCATGTCGACGTTGGCCTTGCCGCGGGAGAAGCCCTCGAGGAAGCCGGCGGAGGTCAGCTTGACGAGGTTGGAGAAGCCGGTGTCGCTCTCCGCCAGGAGGGTGATGTGGTTGCGCTCGTAGCGCGCCTGCTCCTTGATCGCGTTGCGGTCATCGACGAGGTAGGCCTCGAGGCCGACGATCGGCTTGATTCCCTGCTTCCTGCACGCCTTGTAGAGATCGACGGCGCCGTTCATGACGCCGTGGTCGGTCAGCCCCAGGGCCGGCTGGTCGAGCTCGGCCGCGCGCGCCGCCATCGCGTCGATCTTGCAGGCGCCGTCGAGCAGCGAGTACTCGCTGTGGGCATGGAGATGTACGGCGGAGGAGTTGCTCACGGTGCCCGTCGATCATGCCAAGCCGGGCAGATGACACCGGGGTCTTTCGTGACGCTTCCACGCGATTTACGGGCTGGTTGGAGCTATCCCGCGAGGATGGCCGTGATGATGCTGGCGACGATCCCCGTAAATAGCGTTACGAAGCCGACGATCATCGTCCGCTGCATCGAGTCGAAGCGACTGTTCATTTCCGATTGAAGGGCGTTGACCTTTCCGTCGACCCGCTTTACGTCCGACCGAAGTTCGCGGATGTCGGCTTCGACCCTTTCGAACCGCTGATCCACCAGTTCAAAGCGCTTGTCGACCTGGTCGAACCGCTTATCGAGTTGGTCAAAGCGCTTGTCGACCCCGTCAAAGCGCTGGTTAGCGCTCTCCTTGAAGTCGTCCAAGCGCTTTTCGGTCCCGGCCTCTCTCTCCATGACTGCCATGAAAAAAGCACAGGGAATCAATTGTCTACAGTGGTGCGCAGAAATTCAAAAATCTGCGCACGGCTTTCGCGAGAAACGATGAACTAGGCGCAGACCCAGGCGCTGGGGCCGGAGTCGGCCCAGATTTCGGCGGCGATCCTGTCCTGTTCGGCCTTGGGGGCGTTCTGCGGCTCGCCCTGGCCGCCGTAGAGCTCCCAGGTCGATGGGAGGATCTGATAGGCGCCGCCGGCTCCGCTGGAGGGGTTGAGGGCACTGTAATTGCCGCCCGACTCGCACATCACGATGTAGGTCGGGATCGAGTACGGGCCGCCGAGCCAGCGGCCGACTTCCTCTTCGGCCTCGGCGGCGGAGATTTCCCGCGCTTCGGCCGCCCGCGCTTCCTGGATCTCCTCGACCCACCTGGCGATGTCGCCTTTCAGCGTCGCCAGCGAGGCCGCGCGGCTGGCGCGCAGCGATTGCAGGCGCGCGGCCGCGGACTCGGCGGCCGCGCGGACTTCGGCGATCTCGGCCCGGGCGGCTTCGAGCCGTTCGTCGTAGGCGACCGCCCGCGCCCGCAGGTCGGCCACCCTGAGGACCGCCCTGCGCACGGCGGCGCGCACGGCGGCGACCCGGTCGGCGAGGGCGCTGTCGGCTTCGGAGATCGCCCGCAGGTAGTCGTTGCGGGCGGCGAAGTCCTCGTAGCCCTCGGATTCGAGCACCAGACTCGCGACGTCGGGAACGCCGGTCTCGTAGATCGCCACCAGGCGATCGGCGAGGATCCGCCGCGACCGCTGCAGCCTCGCCTTCTCGACCGCCAGCCGGTGGCGGGTGCTGCGCAGCCTGCCGGCGAGCTCCGCCGCCCGCTCGCGCCCCTGGGCGAGGAGCTCGCCGAGCCTTTCCTCGCGGCCCTGCGCCTCGGCGGCTTCGGCTTCGGCGCCCGCCAGCTCCGCCGTCGTCGACCGCAGCTTCGCCGCCAGGGAACCCGCCTCGTCCCTCGCCTGCGTCAGCTTCGCTTCGAGGGCGCCTGCCCTGGTCGCCCCGGCGGTGCCGGTGGCGGCGATCAGCACCGCGAGCAGCGCGCAGAGCGACGCCGCGGCGCCGATCCCGACAAAACCCGTTCTGAGCGCCAGCGGCCGCACGAAGCGGCTGAGGCTAGCGAGGCAGGTTGGAAAAGCCTGCAAGTTGCCGATAAACCGCAAGGGAACTTGCGCCGCGGCGCTCAGCCCTCCGGAACTTCCCGGGCCGCCAGGTAGGCGGCGGCGACCGCGGCCGCGATCCCCACTCCCAGCGCGATCCGCGCCTCGCGCCGATAGCGCCGCCGCAGGTAGCGAAGGGCGAACCTCAGCGATGCCCTGCCGATCCGGTTGTACATCAGGCCTCCGTCCTCCCCTCCGCGTCCTGGCGCAGGCGGTGGGCCATGCGCGACTGCAGCGACCAGAGCTCGATGAAGCCGGGTGACGCGTTCTGGTCGAAGAGCCCGCCCGACTCGGCGAAGGTTGCGAGCGCGGCGTCGTAGACCGCGTTCGGCGAGGAGCGGGTGACGACGCGAACGCCGCCCTTGAACAGCCGCAGGCCGATCTCGCCGCTGACCTGTCGGTTGACCGCGTCTATGTAGGCGTCGAGGTCGCTGCGCAGCGGCTCCCACCAGAGACCCGCGTAGACCAGGTAGCCCCACTTCTGGTCGAGCGCCGGCTTGAACTGGTTCTGGTGGATCGTCCCGACCAGGCGCTCCAGCTCCTCGTGGGCGGTAAGGACGATCGCCGCCGCCGGCACCTCGTAGATGTCGCGGACCTTGAGGCCGACGATCCGGTCCTCGATGTGGTCGACGATGCCGACGCCGTGGCGGCAGCCGATCTCGGCGGCGCGTTCGAGCAGCTCCACCAGCTCCAGCCGCTCGCCGTTTAGCGAGACCGGCAGGCCCTCCTCGAAGCCGACCGTCACGACCTCCGCCTCGTCGGGTGCGTCCTCGGGCCGGGTGACGAGCTGGAAGACGTCGTCCTCGGGCGCGTGGTCGAGCTCCTCGATCCAGCGTCCCTCCGAGGAGCGGCCCCAGAGGTTGTCGTCGATCGAGTAGGGGGCCACCTCGGTCCCCCCCTTGACCGGGATCCCGTTCTCGCGCGCGTAGGCGATCTCCTCCTCGCGGCCCATCTCCCAGGAGCGGACCGGCGCGATCGTCTTCAGCTCTGGGGCCAGCGTCGCAACCGTCGCCTCGATCCGAACCTGGTCGTTGCCCTTGCCGGTGCAGCCGTGGGCGATCGTGTCGCAGTTGCTGCGGCGGGCGTGCTCGACCGCCAGCTGGGCGATCAGCGGCCGCCCGAGGGCGGTGAAGAGCGGGTAGCCGTTGCCGTAGACGGCGTTGGCCTTGATCGCCGGCGCGACGAACTCCGCCGCGAAGCGCTCGCGCGCGTCGACCACGTGGCATTCGGCGGCGCCCAGCTGAAGCGCCTTCGCCTCGATCACCCCGTAGTCCTCCCCGGGCTGCCCCAGGTTGACGGTGAGGCAGACGACTTCGGCCTCGTAGTGGTCCTGGATCCACTTCAGCATCACGCTGGTGTCGAGGCCGCCCGAGTAGAGCAGGAGGACCCGGTGGACGCTGGCCGGGTCCGCCTCGTAGGTGGCGGTCGGCTGGAAATGAGGTTGCTGCGCGCTCACGAGGAGCGCAAGTCTGGCACGAGGGGACTCAGGGTGCTTCGATGCCGCCCGAGCCGCCTTCTTCTTCGAGCGGCGGCGTTTCTTCTTCTTCCGGCGCTTCTTCCTCTTCCTCGGGCGGCGGTTCCTCGTCTTCTTCGGTGGTCGTCGTCTCCGTCGTCGTCGAGCTTTCGGTGGTGGTCGAGCTTTCGGTCGTGGTCGGGACGGTCGAGGTGGTCGAGGCGGCGCCGGTCGTGTCACCCCCGCCGTCGTCGCCGGCGATCACCGCGACCGCGACCAGCAGGCCGACGATCACCGCGATCAGGCCGGCGATCAGCCAGCGCATGCCGTTGTCGCGGCCGGGCTCGGGGCCGCGCCCGCCGGGCCCGCGGTCCTCTGGGCCCATCATCCGCGTCGGGTCCTCGTGCACGGCCCTATCCCTCCGGCCCGAGGATCGCGTCGAGGATCGCGGCGGAGTCCTCGAC
>JBKPOX010000083.1:0-21953 GCA_046733335.1 Actinomycetota bacterium
GCCCGAGCCGGCCCGCGGCGGCGACCGTCCACAGCATCGCCAGCCAGTTGCCGACGGCGAGGGCGATGTGGAGCCAGACCAGGCCGGCGGGCAGCTCCAGGGCCCACTGCAGGCCCCCGACGCCGCCCTGCAGGGCTAGCAGGGCGATCACGGCGGTGAGCGGCTTCAGCGCCCGCCGCTCACCGCCCCGGCGGCGCAGCAGGAGCCAGACGGCGATCGCCGCGACCCCGTATAGCGCGGCTATCCCCGCGTGCCGCTGCACCACCCACTCCAGCGTCCCCGTGCCCTCGAAGTCGAAGCGCTGCACGAGCTCCCCTTCGTGGTCGCCGGCGTGCGGGCCGGAGGCGGTCGCGATCGTCCCCGCCAGGATCGTCAGCTGCCCGAGCGGTATCAGCACCCGGACCGCCCAGACGCCGAGCCGGTCCTGGGAGCGCCGCCGCTCGTGCGGTTCGTAGCGCGAGCACCAGGCCAGCGCGAAGGCGGCGTCGAGGAGCATCATCGAGAGGATGAAGTGGCCCATCACCAGCTCCGGGGCGAGGTGGTGCTTGACGACCAGGGCGCCGAGGATCGCCTGCCCCACCACCCCGAGCGGCAGCAGCGCGCCGAAGAAGGCGAGGTGCCAGCGGTAGGGGCGGCGGAAGAAGGCAAGGGCGCTGGCGGCGATGACGGCGAAGCCGACGAAGCCGGTGAGGAGCCGGTTCCCGTACTCGATCACCGCGTGGTACTCGAGCGGCGGAGTGGTGCCGCCGTAGCATTTGGGCCAGTCGGGGCAGCCCAGGCCTGAGCCCGTGAGGCGGACCGCGGCGCCGGTGAGCACGATCAGCGAGAGGGCCGCGAGGGCTACGACGGTCACCTGCGCGTAGCGCTCCGGGGAGATCTGAAGGCGGCTCTTCAAGCGGTCCCGCATCGGAGCTCCATGATCGCAGCGGCCGCCGGCCGCTATCGCTCAGCCTTTGGAGTCGCCGGCGGCTTCGCCGCCGCCCGCGTTTTCGAGCAGGTATTCGACCAGGTCTTCGATTTCCTTCGAAGACAGCGTCTGCTCGTAGTCCTGCGGCATCACGTTCGGCGGGTACCCCTTGACGATCTCGGCGTTCGGATCCGTGATCATCTTCTGGACCGCGGCGGCGCTTTCGCCCGGGAGCTCCTCGTCGAGGTTCGGCCCGGTCACGCCGCCCGCTTCGGCGGCGGCGAAGGTGTGGCAGCCGCCGCAGCCGTTGTTGACGAAGACCTGGGCCCCCGGGCCGCCCGCGACCTTCGGCGGTTCGGCGCCGGGCACGCCCGCCCATTCGCCGACGTAGGCGGCGACGTCGTCCAGGTCCTGGCCGGTGACGATGTCGGCGGGCATCGAGACGCGCGGATTGCCGTTGTTCTCGCGTGGGTACTCGACCTGCGCCTTGACGATCCCCTCGATCGTGTCGCTGTCGTTGCCGATCTCGCGAGCGGAGGCGAACGCGTCGTCGAGGCTCGGCCCGACCTGCGCGGTGGTGCCGGCCTGCGCCATTTCATGGCATACGCCGCATTTCTGGATGAAGAGCGTGCGCCCGCGGGCGGTGTCCGCGGACGTGGTCCCGCAGCCCGAGCCGACCGCCGCGAGGGCGAGTAGCGCCAGGAGCGCAAGGAGCGGGCGCAACGGTTTCAGGGGGCGGCTCACGGGGTGCAAGGCGAGCGGAAGTCTATATGCCGGGGCACCGGACGAGCGGCTCGTCAGGCGGGGGCTGTGGGCTAAGCTTGAGGCGAATCGCACTAACTTTGGAAACGGCTCGACGGGAGGTCGCAGATGCAGGTGAGGGACGGCATGTCGGAGATCACGCTGACCGTGGGCCCCTCCCACACGCTGCGCGAGGCGGCCGAGAAGATGGTCGAGAAAGGCACCGGGGCGGCGCTGGTGATCGACGGGGAGATGCCGACGCCCTCGGTCGTGACCGAGCGCGACCTGCTGGTTTCCGTCGCCCGCGGGCAGGACCCGGATCGGGAGCGGGTGGCCGACCACATGAGCGAGGGCGTGCTCACCGCTGCCCCGGCCTGGAGCCTCGAGCGGGCGGCGGCGGAGATGTCGCGGCGCAACGTGCGCCACCTGGTCGTCTTCGACGGCGGAGAGGCGGTCGGCGTCCTCTCGATGCGCGACATCGTCCGCTGCTGGACGAGCGATGGGGCTACGTCGGAGATGAGCCTGCCGGGCTGAGGCCGGCGCATATCGGCGTCCTCGGTCGGTCGTGTGCGGAGCACACTTCCCTTCCCTGCGTCCTTGATCCTGCTTGGCCTCAGCCCGGCAGGACTACTGGGGAGTGGAAATCGTTTCTACCGGCAGAGCCGCGCCGCGGGTCTCTTGGTGGCGCGGCAGGCGGTAGTAGTCGCGGACAGAGCCGCGGACGATGCTGCGGAAGGCGGCGAGGAGCACGATCGCGCCGACGACCGCGTAGACGAAGGGCGAGAAGATGAATCCGGCGGCGAAGATCCCGCAGACGAGGCCGACGGCGCCGATCGCGAAGAAGACCGGGGCCCAGGACGGGCGCGGCGCGTAGATCGTCTCGCCCGGCTCTGGGACGTGTCGGTGCTCGGCCATCGTCAGTGGGCGATGTAGAGGAGGGCTGCGACGAAGGAGAGGGCGAAGACCCCGGCGGCGATGCCTCCGGCTAGCAGCCCGGCGCGCATGTTCCGGCGTGCGGTCTCGCGATCCATTGGCCGGAGTTCTATCAGGACAGGGGGAGGGACGGAGGCTGGTGGAGGGCCGTGTGCCCCTCCACAAAGACCGTCGCGCAGCTGATCGCGGTCTTGGGCGCCGCCGTGGTCTCAGGAGCCTTTGTGGAGGGGCACACGGCCCTCCCGAGTACCCGCAGGGTGCAGCAGGAGGCTTCTGCTCAGAGGTTGGCCGAGATGGCCATCGAGAGGAAGAGCGCTGCCAGGTAGGCGAGGGAGTAGAGGTAGGTCCTCAGGGCCCAGCGCCGGTCCCCGGTGCGCAGCAGGCGGACGGCGAAGTAGATGAAGCCGCCACCGAGGAGCATCGAGGGGATCAGGTAGGAGGCGCCGAGGCCGCCCGCGCAGAAGGGGAGCTGGGTGACGGCGTAGAGGAGGACGGTGTAGAGGAGGATCTGGCGCCGCGTCTCCTCCTCGCCGCGGACGACCGGGAGCATTGGGATGCCGGCCTTCGCGTACTCGTCCTTCATCAGCAGCGAGAGGGCCCAGAAGTGGGGCGGGGTCCAGAAGAAGACGATCGCGAACAGGTAGAAGGCCATCCCGTCGAGGCCGCCGGTGACGGCGGCCCAGGCGACCAGGGGCGGGACGGCCCCAGCGGCGCCGCCGATGACGATGTTCTGCGGCGTCGTCCGCTTCAGCCACAGCGTGTAGACGCAGACGTAACCGACGAGGCCCGAGAGCGAGAGCGCGGCGGCGAGCGGGTTGACGGCCAGCGCCAGCAGCAGGAAGGAGGCGGTGCCGAGGCCGAGGCCGAAGGCCGTCGCGGCGGCGGCCGAGACGCGGCCAGAGGCGACGGGACGGTCGGCGGTGCGGGCCATCGTGCGGTCGATGTCGCGGTCGACGGCGTGGTTGATCGCGCCGGCGCCCCCGGCCGAGAGGGCGCCGCCGAGGCAGGTGAGGAGGACCAGACCCAGCGACGGATCGCCCGCGACGTACATCGTCGTGATCGTCGTGAAGAGCAGCAGCGACTGCACCTTCGGCTTGGTCAGCGTCAGGTAGTCGCGGAGAGGCGTGGGGATCGCCGAGCGCCGCGAGAGGGTCGCAGTCTGGGCACCGCTCATGGGGCCTTCAGGCTACCGGCTGAGATTCGCGAGCCGCCGCGGCCTGCTCGACGCGGCGGGTGCGGTTGCCGATCGCCTCGCGGATGTCGCGCAGCGGCCGGGCGCTGCGGACGTCCGGGAGGACGTCGAAGTTGTGCGGCTGCGGCGGCGAGAGCGTGAACCACTCGAGCGTGTCGCCACCCCAGGGGTCGTGCCCCGCGGGCGAGCCGCCCGTGCGGCTGAAGATCGCGTTGAGGATGGTCAGCACCAGGCCGACGAAGAGGACGACGACGCCAATCGTGGCCATCACGTTGTAGGCGGTGAGGCCGGTGTCGCTGAAGTACTTATAGGCGTCGACGACCTGCCCCTGCTCGTCGCCGGCGAGGAAGAGCGGCACGAACCCGAGCAGCAGGCCGAGGACGATCGTCCAGAAGGAGATGCGGGCCATCGTCTCGCCCATCGTCCGTCCCGTCATCTTCGGGAACCAGTAGTGGAGAGCGGCGAAGCCGCCGAGGACGGCGCCGCCGATCAGGGCGAAGTGGGTGGCGGCGGTCGAGTCGGTGGTGTTGTGCAGGTGCCAGGCGGCGGCGACCAGGGATTGCACGAGCTCGGCGGCGAGGCCGATCGAGATCGCCGAGACCGCGCCGATCGCGAACAGCACCGGCGCCCGCATCCGCAGGGTGCCGCCGGCGAGGGTGGCGATCAGGTTGAAGACTATGAGGCCGAAGGGGACGACGAGCGCCAGCGACATCAGCATCGCGAAGTACATCCAGCCGATCCCGATCGGCGCCGTCAGCATGTTCTGCATCCAGGCGAGGGTGCCGATCACGGCGATCGCGGCCAGCGAGGCCATCGTCACGGTGCGGTTGAAGAGCGGTTTGCGGGCGAAGGCGGCAAAGATCTCGGCGATCGCGGCGAGGGCGAAGATCAGCACCAGCAGGTAAGCGCCGGTGAAGAAGATCCAGCTCAGGTGCTGCCAGAGGAGCGGGGCGCCGCCCGAGCCGTCGGCGAAGAAGATGCCGTTGTAGTTGCGGTCGATCAGCAGCATCGCCAGCGCCGCCAGCAGCACCGGGCCGATGACGATCAGGAGCCAGGAGCAGACGCCCGCGGCCCAGGCGAAGACGGGAACCCGCCGCCAGGCCATTCCCGGCGCCCGCATCGTCCGCAGGGTCGCGACCAGGTCGATCGCGAGCAGGACGAAGCCCAGGGTCGCCAGGCCGGTCGCCGCCGCCCAGGCGTCGACGCCGTTGTTGGAGAGGAAGGCGAGCTCGCTGAGCGGGGGCAGTGGGTTGATCCCCGCCTCGGAGGGGGTGAAGAGGAAGCCCGCGTAGAGGATGGTGGCGCCGGCGACCCAGAGCGCCATCCCGACCTGCCCGACGCGGGGCAGCGCGGTGCGGCGGGCGCCGATCTGCAGCGGCGCCACGTAGTAGAAGATCCCGAGGACGAGCGGGACGGCGAAGAGGAAGATCACGGTCGCGCCGTAGAGCGAGAGCATGCGGTTGAAGGCGACCGGCGAGAGGAAGGTGTTTTCCGGGACCAGCAGCTGCAGGCGCATCAGCAACAGCTCGACGGCGGCGACGAAGAGGAAGCCGAGGGCGCCGCAGATCAGGATCTGGCCGATCTCCTTGTGGTCGGCCGTCGTCGCCAGCTCGGCCCAGCGGGGACGGCGGCTGCGGTAGCCGCCGTCGACGAGCTCGGGGCGCGGGCTGGGGCTCATGGCACCTCTCCCTTTTCGATCAGGCCGACGACCCGTTCCTGGGCGGCCTCGATTTCGGCTTTCTGCGCCTCGACAAAGCTCTCGTACTCCTCGGCCGAGACGACTTCCACCGCGGTCCTCATCGCCGCGTAGGCCTGGCCCGAGAGGGTCGAGGAATCGCCCTCGTACACGCCTTCGTCCTCGCTGCTGAAGACGACCCGGTGGGTCTTGCCCGGCACCGCGTCGGCCTTGGGGGCGAGCTCGTCGACGTTCCAGGTGTGGACGACGTCGGTCGAGAGCAGTTCCAGCTCCACCGCGGTGTCGGCCGGGACGACCAGCTTGTAGTAGGAGAAGGCGCCGTTGGGATAGTCGTAGCGCCACAGCCACTGCTGGCCCGTCGCCTTGATCTTCAGCGGCTCGGACTTGGCCGCGGCGAGGCCGGCGTCGCCGGTCGTGGGCGTCTCCCGCGCCTTGTCGGTGAAGACGACCCCGAGGACGAAGAGGAGCGTGGCGAAGAGGGTGAGGACGGCGCCGACGCGGAACTGCAGCCCGCGGCCGCCGAGCAGCTGGCGGGGGGCGGTGCCGCGCTCCGAGCGGAAGCGCCGCACCGCGTAGAAGAGCGCCGCGTTGACCGCGAGCACGAGGAGCACGGCCGCGACGAAGCCGATCCAAAGCAGGGTGTCGATCTGGTCAGCGCCAGGGGAGTGGGGCGTCAAAGCGCGGCCATTCTATTCAGGCGGGGCGGCGCTGCGCCCTCCCGGCCGGCCGCGGATGGCCGACCTATACTCGCCGCCCCTATGAAGAGGCGCTCGCGGCCACCCAAAGCGCTTCGCCTCGCGGTCCGGCTCGGCGGCTCGGCGGCGATCGGAGCCGCGGTCGCGGTGCCCCTGCTGCGCCGCCGCCTGCGGGTCCCGCCGCCGGTCACCGTCGCAGCCTGCGCTGCCGGCCCGCTCGCCCTGGCGGTGCTGCAGCCGCGCAGCAAGCGCCGGGACGTCGCCCTTTTCGCGCTGCAGATGTGGGCCTTCACCATCGCCCACGAGCTTCCTTACGACGACCCCGAGCGACTGCGGGCTCGCCTGCGGACCCGCTATCCGATCGCCCTCGACCGCCTGATCGGCGGCGGCCGCCTCCCGAATTCCCGCCTGCAGCGAGCGCTGGCCCGGCTGCCGCGGGTGGGAACCCTCGACAGAGCCCTCACCTGGGCCCACTGGCTCTGGTTCATCGAGCCCTATCTCTCCCTCGCCCTGATCCTCGCCCGCCACAACTCGCGCTTCCCGCGCGCCGCCAGGCAGATGGCCGCCGTCTTCGACCTCGGCTGCGCCGTCTACTTCGCGGTTCCGACGGCGCCGCCCTGGTGGGCGGCGGAGCACGGCCTCACCGGCGAGGAGGAGGTGCGGCGGATCATGGTCGAGGTCGGGGAACCGACCTGGGGGCGCGCCTGGGAGCGGATGTACGACGCGCTCGGCGGCAACCCCTGGGCGGCGATGCCCTCGCTGCACTTCGCGACCTCGCTGCAGGCGGCGCTCTCGCTTTCGGAGGCGGGGAGGGTCGAGGGGGCGCTGGGCTGGGGCTACGCCGGCACTCTCGGCTTCGCCCTCGTCTACCTGGGCGAGCACTACGTCACCGATCTTCTCGCCGGGGCCCTCCTTGTCGCGGCCGTGCGGCGGGGGGAGCCGCTGGCAGAACCCCTCGTACGCGGGGTAAACGGAGCCCTTCAGCGCCTGGAGAGGATCGCGAGCGGGTAGTTTCTGAAGGGTGTCTCAGGAAGACGCGGCGAACGGAAACCATCGCTTCGCCGAGATGCCGATCTTCACGACCCGGCGGATCGTCCAGACCGTCGTCCTCGTGCTCGTCCTTCTCGGCGCGATCTACTTCCTCTTCCCGAAGCTGGTCGGGCTCGGGGACGCGCTCAGCCGCCTCGACGAGGCCGACCCGGTCTGGATCGCGATCGCGATCGGCTTCAACGTCGGCGCCTACGCGACCTACATCGCCCTCTTCAAAGCGGTCGTCGGCGGCGACGCGCTGCGCCTCAGCTGGCGCGAGACCTACGAGATCAACATGGCGGGGGTCGCGGCCACCCTGCTCTTCTCAGCCGGCGGCGCCGGCGGGATCGCGCTCACCTACTGGGCGCTGCGCAAGGCGGGAATGGTCCGCCGCGAGGTCGGGCGGCGCATGGTCGCCTTCGTCTCCCTCCACTACGTCTTCTACCCGATCGCCCTGATCGTGTTCGGGGTCCTGTTGAGGACCGGGGTGATGAACGGCAAGGGGTCGGTGGAGCTGACGATCGTCCCCGCCGCCGTCGCCGGCCTGCTGCTGATCGTCGGCGTCCTGGTCGCGTTCATCCCCCCCGACCTGGAACGCCGGCTCACCCGTTTCGCCCACAGCGAGCGCTCGCGGCAGATCCTCGAGAAGGCGGGCAAGGTGCCGGCCACCTTCGGCGAAGGCTTCCGTTTCGGGCTCGGCCTCTTCACCCACCCCTCCCGCGGCGGTCTCGCGGTGATCGGCGCCGCCGGCTTCTGGGCGTTCAGCATCGGGGTGCTCTGGGCCTCCTTCCACGCCTTTGGCGTCCACGTCCCGCTCGCCGTCGTCGTCCAGGGCTACTTCCTCGGCATGGTCGCCAACCTCTTCCCTCTGGCGCCGGCGGGGGTGGGGGCGGTCGACGCCGGGATGATCGGCGCCTTCGTCCTCTTCGGGATCCCCGAGGAGACCGTCTTCCCGGCGGTCCTCATCTTCCGCCTCGTCTCGTTCTGGATGCCGATTCCGCCGGGCATCTTCGCCTTCTTCCAGCTACGCCACACGGTCAAACGCTGGGAGGAGGAGGGGCTGCCGATCGATCGCGGCGGCATGGGGAGGGAGATGCTGGAGCCGGCCCCGGAAGGGTCGCCGCTGGGCGTCGGAAGCGGTACTATAAAAAGTAAAGTAATAGACTCCAGGCGGCGAGGACATGGCTGAGGGCAAGAAGACCGAGAACGTGATCATCATCGGCGGCGGGCCGGCCGGCTACACCGCGGCGCTCTACACCGCGCGGGCCAACCTGGAGCCGCTCGTCTTCGAGGGATTCCAGTGGGGCGGGCAGCTCCAGAACACGACCGACGTCGAGAACTATCCGGGCTATCCCGAGGGGATCATGGGGCCGGAGATGATGGCCCAGTTCCGCGCCCAGGCCGAGCGCTTCGGGACCCGCTTCGTCACCGACGACGTCGACCGGGTCGAGCTGACCGACGGCGGCGTGCAGAAGGTCTTCCTCGGCGACGAGGAGCACCGCGCCAAGACGGTGATCTTGGCGATGGGGGCGGAGCCGAAACGGCTCGGGATCCCCGGCGAGATGGAGCTCGGCGGCCGCGGCGTCTCCACCTGCGGCGTCTGCGACGGCGCTTTCTTCAAGGACCAGAAGGTGATCGTGATCGGCGGCGGCGATTCGGCGATGGAGGACTCGATCTTCATCTCCAAGTTCGCCAGCCAGCTGACCGTCGTCAACCGCCGCGACGAGTTCCGCGCCTCGAAGATCATGTTCGAGCGGGTGCGCGAGAAGGAGAACATCGACCTGAAGACGCCGTTCGTCGCCGAGGAGTTCCTCGCCGGCGAGAGCGGCAAGCTCGAGAAGGTCCGCCTCCGCAACGTCGAGACCGGCGCCGAGGAGGAGCTCGCCACCGACGGCGCCTTCGTCGCGATCGGCCACGTCCCCAAATCGGAGATCGTCCAGGGGCAGGTCGGCACCGACGAGGACGGCTACATCGTCACCGAGGCCGGCTCCACCCGGACCAACCTCGGCGGCGTCTTCGCCGTCGGCGACGTCGTCGACCACACCTACCGCCAGGCGGTCACCGCCGCCGGCACCGGCTGCATGGGCGCGCTCGACGCCGAGCGCTACCTGCGCGACGCCGCCCCGCCGGTCGAGGCGCACTGGATGCCGGGCGGTGAGCCCGCCGAGATCGCGACGGGCAGTGGCTGATTGCACGCACCTCGATTCGGTCAACTACCTCGATCCCGTTGACGCGGTCGAGGGATGCGAGGAGTGCCTTGCGCTGGGGATGAGCTGGGTGCACCTGCGGATGTGCCAGACCTGCGGCCACGTCGGCTGCTGCGACAACTCGATCGGCAAGCACGCGACCGCCCACCACGAGGACACCGGCCACCCGATCATCCGCTCGGCCGAGCCCGGCGAGGACTGGAGCTGGTGCTACATCGACGAGGTGATGATGCGGTTGGGTAGCGGGGCGTAGCCGCAAACAAAAGACCCCGCGATGCGGGGCCTTTTGTTCTATTCACTCGTGAGCGATCTATTCCTTGAACTCCGCCAAGGTGGTGTCGACTCCCGAGCTGTTCGTGCTCCACCCCACGCCCATGCAGGTGAGGCTGCGGCACGAGACTCCTTGGAGAGAGCTGGAGGTCGCGGCTGAGGGATTCGGAGTGCCCTGGATCGACCAAGCGGTCCCGTTCCATGCCTCGGCCAAGGTCTTATTCGATTCCCCGCTGCGGACCGAGAAGCCGACCGTCCCACAGGACGTTTCGGTTGCGCAGGAGACCTCCTGCAAGACACTCGCGATGCTCCCGGCCGGATTGGGCGTGCTTTGCAGCGTCCAGGTCGAAACCCCGTTGAAGCGGTAGACCAGCGTGAACTGTTCGCCGATTTTGTTCTTCCAGCCCCCTACCGCCGTGCAGCGGTTGGGGGTCGGCGAGCAGGCGACGTCAAGAAGGGTGCTTTGAGTGGCGCCTTCAGGATCCGTCACGCTCTGTAGCGACCATTCAGTCCCGTTCCAGAACTCGACGAGGCTTTTGATGGAGCCGCTGCCGTTGGTGAATCGACCGACCGCGACGCAGAAGTTCGACCACAGACAGTCGACACCGTCGAGCTGGCTAGAGGTGGCTTCTTCGGGTACCGGGATCGACGACAAGGCCCAAGTCGGGCTCGTCCACCTCTCCGCGATAGCTTTCTTGACCCCTCCGATTACGGCTGAGCCGACGGCCGTGCAGTTTGCCGTTGAGTTGCAGCCGATCGCGACGAATTCGCTGGAGGTCGATTCAGAGGGGAGCGGCGTCGTCTGGACGTTCCATTTGCCTTCGTTCCAGATCTCCGACAGGAGAGAGGGGCCTTCCGACGACTGAGAATTCCCAACCGCCAAACACCTCGTTTCCGAAGGGCAGTCGACGCCGAACAGCCGGGTATGAGTGGCGCCAGACTTTTTCGCGGCTGCCTGTTCCGTCCAGGAGATGCCATTCCAGCGTTGGGCAAGTGGGCTATCCACCCCTGACGTAGTGCTCTTCCCGACCGCCGTACAGCTGCTCGTGCTCGGTTCGCAGCTCACATCGTAGAGGTTGCTGTCAGTGGCTCCTTCGGGATTCGGCGTCGACTTGATTTTCCAAGGCGAGGCCGACGTCGTAAAGCTCAGTTCGCTCCCGGTTGTCGTCCCTTCGGAATTGGTTGCGGATATCCGGAAGTAGTAGAGAGTTGAAGGTTCGAGGCTCACTTCAATCCCTTTCACTTTCGTGCTGGAGGTTCCCGATCCCGCGGTGACTGACCCGGTTGCTTTTGTAAGGTCGCCTTTGGTGGTCCCGTATTCGAATTTGTAGGTGGTGGCTAGACCGTTGGGGTTTACCGCCCCGTTTAGCGTTGCCCCGCTGCTCGTGATTCCCGTTGCTGCTTCCGTGACTGCCGAGGGATCTTTGGGCGGGGGCGGCGGTGCTGGAGAGGTCGTAAACGTCAGATCCGACCCTTCACCCGTACCACCGGAATTCGTAGCGTAGAGCCGGAAATGATAGGTCGTGGATGCCTGCAGGTTGGTCACCAGATCCTGCACTGAGGTGCTGAAATTCGACCATCCTGCGTAGCCGCTCACGGAATACCCATATGAGGTACTGGGGCCGTATTTAAACGTGTAGGTGGTTTCGCAGCCGTGTGCATTGACCGAGCCGTGTAGTTCTGCGGAGCTACTGCCGATCCACGTCGCCGCTTCGGTGGTGACCGATGGGGTGGCGCAAGGTGGCGGTGGTTCTCCCGAGCAAGCTGCCGCAATGCCTGCAAAGAGGAGAATGACGGTAGTACTGGCAGTTGCGGAAATCGCTGCAATGCATGTCAAATATGGTTTGCGTGATCGTAAAAACATTTCCTTGTCTCCCTAATCGCAACTTTATGGCTCTATGTGCTTCAACCTCCTGCTATGCCGGAGGTCGTGGTTCTCAAGGCGGGGAAGTCTTCAATCGCTTCTTTTTGCAGAGATACGAGCTCATTGGCCAATGCAGCCCTGAATTCGCTCTTGAGGGAGACCCTGCCAGCGCGTTGATTGACGTCGCCCTTCGTGAAGCCGATGAGGAAGCCAGGCGTAGAACTAAGTTCATTGGTATGGCCGGAATACACACCGAGCGCCACGCGTTTGGATAACAGCGCGTCGGCGCGGTCGCCGCGCCATTTGGCCATCTCCAGGCTAGGAACTTGAGCGGCGATGTCCCGGAGAAAGTCTTCGGTCACGTAGTTGGTGCCCAGCTCCCCTTGCTCCCGCACGGCGGTAAGGATGAAGTTCCACATCTTGTTTTGCCTGCCGGCAGCTAAAGCCGCGACTTCCTGCTTGAAAAAGACTTCTTCATTGGACGTGTCCGTCTCAAGCGAGCGATAGTTGAGCCTCACTGCTCCGGTACGCACCCAAGTGTCGATGATCGAAGGAAGGTAGTTCTCGACGAACAGGGTCACCGTCGGGCACTCGAGGTCGCCGTATACCCAGAGGGTTATGGGCGCCCTGGGTGAGCCGAGCGCCGTTCCGCGTTGCGGTATTTCATCGAGGAGCTCAGTGACTTCTCGTGCGACTTGCTCTTTGCTGACACCATTGCTGATGCCGAACCCAAGAATTCCGACAACGGAGAAAATGGCCGCGATGAGCACTACCGGCACGAGGGCCACCAAGTACCGCGGCGACCTTCGCCGCGAAAGTTCCGACTCAGCGGAAGCTCGTGCTTGCTGCCGTTTCGCCTTCCGCTTTGCGTTGTATCCGCGCGACACGGTTCCTCCCCAGTCTGGGCTGCGCAGTTGCGCTTAGCCGCTGCGCCTGACTGGTGAGGCTTCTAGTGGCCCCTGTCGCAGAGCTTGAAGTGCAAGCTAAAAGGAACGCTGGTGTAAGTCAAGAATAGCTGGGTATTTGAAGTTGTTGAGCCAAAAACGGCTCATCAAGGCCGAGTTGCGCCTGTGGCTCGGGCTCATCCCGCGGAACGGCCCAGATCCCGCAGCACGACGCCCTGCTCCGCCGCCTGGCGCAGCAATGGCGCCTGCGCGTAGGCGGCCCCCCTCCTCGCCTCGAGTCGCTCCAGCAGCTCCACCGCCCGCTCCGCGCCTATCTTCTCGGCCAGCTTCAGGGGGCCCGCGGGCCAGTTGAAGCCGAGCGTCATCGCCGTTTCCATGTCCTGGGGGGAGGCGATCTCCTCTTCCAGGGCGAAAGCGGTCTCGTTGGCGATCTGGGCGAAGAGGCGACTCAGCACCTCCTCGGCCCGGGGGGCGATTTCGGCGAGCTTCTCGGGGTCGAGGGTCGGCGCCGGGATCCCCAGCTCTGGGTCCACGTCGCGGCGCACGCCATAGTGGTGGTAGCCGCGGCCGCTCTTGCGACCGAGCCTGCCTTCGGCGACCAGCGCCTCCTGGATCGGGCTCGGGCGCCAGCGCTCCGGTTCGCCGCCCTGGGCGAAGAAGGAGCGGGCGATCTCGAGGTTGACGTCGAGCCCGATCAGGTCGAGCAGCTCGAACGGCCCCATCCGGAAGCCGCCGCCGAGGCGGACGATGCGGTCGATCGTCTCGGCGTCAGCGACGCCGTCGCCGAGCATCCGCAGCGGCTCCAGCGTGAAGGGGCGGGCGAGGCGGTTGGCGACGAAGCCGGGGGAGTCCTTGGCGAGGATCGGGGTCCGGCCCATCCGCTTTGCGACCTCGGTGGCGGCGCCCAGCGCCGCCGCTGAGGAGCGCTCGGCGGCGACGACCTCGACCAGCTTCATCAGCGCCGGCGGGTTGAAGAAGTGCATGCCGACCACCCGCTCCGGCTGCGGCACCCCCGCGGCGATGTCGGAGACGCGCAGCGAGGAGGTGTTGGTCGCCAGCACCGCCTCCGGCCCCAGCACCTCCGCCAGGGCGACGAAGAGGTCGCGCTTCAGCTCCACCCGCTCCGGCGCCGCCTCGATCACCAGCTCGCAGCCGGCGAGGTCGCCGAGCTCGGTGGTGTTGGGGTCGAAGCACTCGAGCGCGGCTTCCGACTCGGCCTCGGTCCAGCGGCCGCGCGCCTCGCCCTTGGCGAGGTCTTCGCCGATCCGGTCGGCGCCCGCGCCAAGCGCCTCGGGGTCGGGGTCGTACAGCGTCGTGCGCAGGCCGCCGAGCGCCGCGACCTGGGCGATCCCGGCCCCCATCGTCCCGGCCCCGACGACGCCGACCCGGGAGACGCTCATCGTCCCCGGAACCGCGGCTCGCGCTTCTCCAGGAAGGCCGTCATCCCCTCGACGCGGTCCTCGCTCGCCATCGCCTCCTCGAAGAGGGCGCGCTCGGCACGCAATCCCTCGCCGAGGCTCGTCTCCTGCGCTTCCAGCACCGCCCGTTTCGCCAGGCGCACCGCCAGCGGCGGGCGCTCGGCGACGAGCCGCGCCAGCTCGATCGCCTCGGTCAGCCAGGCGCCTTTGCCGACCACCCTGTTGACGAGGCCCCAGCGCTCGGCCGTCTTCGCGTCCCAGCGGCGGCCGGTGAGGACGTACTCCATCGCCCGCTGCTTGCCGACGGCTCGCGCCAGTCGCTGAGAGCCGCCGCCGCCGGGGATGATCCCGAGGGTGACCTCCGGCTGGCCGAAGCGGGTCTTCTCGTCGCAGACGATCATGTCGCAGGCGAGCGCAAGCTCGCAACCGCCGCCGAAGGCATAGCCGGACACCGCAGCGATAGTGGGCGTCCGGATGGCGCTGAGGCGATTCCAGAACTCCATCCCCTCCGGGTCGGGCGGGGCGTCGAGCGGTCGCTCGGCCATCGCCCTGATGTCGGCGCCGGCGGCGAAGAAGTCATCGTGGCCGGCGAGGACGATGCAGCGGACCTCCGGGTCGGCGTCGAGACGCTCGAGCGCCTCGACGATCTCGGTCCGCATCTGCGGCGAGAGCGCGTTCCGCGCCTCGGGCCGGTTCAGCCGCAGCAGGGCGACGTGGAACTCGTCGACGGAGACCTCGACCAGGCCGGCCAAGGTCAGCTCTCCTGCAGCGGCAGCATCGCGTTGATCCCGGTCGCGGCGCGGCCGATGATCAGCTTCTGGATCTGCGAGGTCCCCTCGTAGAGGGTGGTGACCCGGGCGTCGCGCAGGTAGCGCTCGACCGGGTAGTCGTCGACGTAGCCGGAACCGCCGTGGACCTGGATCGCGAGGTTGGCGCACTCGACCGCCGCCTCGGTCGCGTAGAGCTTCGCCACCGAGGTCTCGGTGGCGTTCGGCTTGCCTTCGACCTTCAGCAGGCCCGCGCGCAGGACCAGCATCCGGCTCGCGTCGCGGCGGAGGATCATCTCGGCGATCATCTCCTGGACCAGCTGGAAGCGGGCCAGGGGCACGCCGAACTGCTTGCGCTCCTTCGCGTACTCGACCGAGCTCTGGACGCAGCCTTCGCAGATCCCGACGCAGCCGGCGGCGACGCTGTAGCGGCCGTTTTCGAGCGCGCTCATCGCCACCTTGAAGCCGTCGCCGACCTCGCCCAGCAGGGCGTCGTCGCCGACCTCGACCTCGTCGAGCGAGATTTCCGCGGTGTCGGAGGAGCGCAGGCCGAGCTTGCCGTGGATCTCCTGGGTCGTGAACCCGGCGCTGTCGGTGGGGACGAGGAAGGCGGCGAGGCCGCGGTGTTTGCGCGCCGGGTCGGTCTGGGCGAAGATCAGCGCCAGCTCGGCGAAGTTGCCGAGCGAGATCCACATCTTCTGGCCGCTGATCGACCAGCCGCCGTCGGTCTTGGTCGCGCGGGTGCGCAGGTTGGCGGCGTCGGAGCCGGTGTCGGGCTCGGTCAGCCCGAAGCAGCCGAGACCCTCGCCGGAGCAGAGCCGGGGCAGCCACCTCCGCTTCTGCTCCTCGTTGCCCCACTTCTCGATCGGGCCGGCGACCAGCGAGGTGATCACCGAGACGACGGTGCGGGCGGAGGAGTCGGCGCGGCCGATCTCCTCGGCGATGAGGCCGTAGCTGACGTAGTCGAGCCCGCGGCCGCCGTGCTCTTCGGCGACCGGGGCGCCGAGGAAGCCGACCTCGCCGAGCTTGCGGGCCAGCTCGCGGTCGAAGCGGCCCGCGCGGTCGTTCTCCCGCACCCGCGGCAGGATCTCCCGCTCGGCGAATTCCCGCGCCGCTTCGCGGATCAGCTCCTGCTCGTCGCTCAGCTGGAAGTCCATCGGCCTCCGTTCTTCGCTCTGCTCGGGGTCAAAGCTCGCGCAGCTCCCTGCCCAGGGTGTCCGCGAAGGCCTCCTGGGCCTCCCGCGTGCGCGGTCCCGGGGCGGCGGGGAAGGCGCTGCCGTCGAGCGAGGAGACGGGCTGGATCTCACGCGTCGTCGAGGCGAGGAAGGCCTCGCTCGCCCCGCGCAGGTCGTCGATCTGCCAGGTCCCCTCCTCCACCCGCAGCGCCCTGATCATCCGGTCGCGGGTGATCGACTCGAGGACTCCGTCGGAGAGCGCCGGCGTTCGCAGCTCGCCCGCCGCCGAGACCCAGAAGACGGAGGAGGTCGGCGGCTCCAGCACGGTGCCGTCGGGGCGGATCAGCACCGCCTCGTCCGCGCCCCGGGCTTTGGCAATCCGGGTCGCCTGCATGTTCGCCGCGTAGGAGAGCGACTTGACCCCGTCGAGGATCACGGTCGGGCAGTAGGTGACCGCGGCGAGGGCGACCGCCTCGGGGTGGGGCGGGATCGGCTCGGTCGCGGCGATCCGCCGGCCGCCGCGCGTGACGATCAGCCGCATCTGCCCTTCGACCGCGCCCGCCTCGCCCAGCAGCGCCCCGATCTCCGACTCGAGGGCGGCGCGGTCGAAGGCGAGCTCGATCGCCGCCGCCGAGCGCTCCAGCCGGTCGATGTGGTCGACCAGGGCGAACGGCCTGCCCGCGTAGAGGCGGATCACCTCGAAGGCCCCGTCGCCACGGTAGAGGCCGTCGTCCTTGAGCCCGATCGTCGCCTCGGCGGTCGGGGTGATCCTGCCGTCGACGCTCGCCAGCTCTTCGAAGCCCTCGCTCACGCGGCCGAGGCTACCTGTTGGCGTTGACCCCGGTTACCCGCGTTTGCTCTGGAGCGGACAACTGCGGTTGGGCTGGTTGTCGCGCAGGCACCTGAGGACGCCCCAGCGGATGCGGAAGTGGCTGTCCCAGACGACCGCGTTGTCGCGGCGGACGTAGAAGGGCGAGACGGTGCCGCCGTAGAGGAAGCGGCCCGCGATCCAGGCGATTTCGCACTTGAAGCGGGAGCGGCTGGCGCGCCGGCAGCTGCCGGCGATCCTCTTCGCGCGTTCGAAGTGCCTGCCGAACTGGTCGCGCAGGGTGGAGACGGCGAAGGTTTCGGCCACCGGTGCGGTCATCAGGGGGAAGGCCGCATGAGGGTCGAGGACCGGGCGGGGCCCCGCGGCTTCGGTGGCCGCCACCCATTCCGCCACCCAGCCGCCGATGACGTCGGCGCGGGTCAGCACGTTGGGGAGCTTGGTGCTGCAGAAGTTGCCGCCGGTGCTGATCACCCCCAGCTGCACGGGGGAGCCGTCCGGGCGCTGCCCGATCGCCGGGCCGCCGCTGTCGCCGAAGCAGCCGCCGCTCCTCTTGGCCGGCTGGTCGAGGGTGCAGAGCTGGGCCGCGGGTGAGAAGGGGGGGTAGTAGCTGCGCGTCTTCTGCCGGCAGACGGGGGGAGCCTGGACCACCATCGAGGTCGAGCGCAGGGCCGATGCCCGGCCCCCGGCGTTGGCCCCCTGCAGGCCCCATCCCGCCAGCTGCACCGTCGCTCCGCCCTGGTAGAGGGCGGCGTCCGCGGATCCGGCCAGCGGCAGGGGCGGGGCGGGGGTGGGGCGATCGAGGACGAGGATACCGGCGTCCCCGCGCAGGCTGCCGGGGTCGAAGTCGGGGAAGACGTGGGTTTCGGTGACGCGGAAGACGTTCTCGGCAGCCGCTTCTTCGGGTTTGGTGATCCCCGTCGCCACCGCGTAGCTGCCCGCCGGGGTGATCCCGCCGTGCTCGAGGCTCTCGATGCAGTGGGCGGCGGTGACGACCACCCGCGGCGCCACCACGGTTCCCGTGCAGGCGAAGCCCTGTTTGCCCTGGTGCGCCTCGATGTAGGCGAGCGAGGGGAATTCGGCGATCGAGCTGGGGTGGCCGCCGACGATCGAGGCCCGGGCGGTCGGCGACGCCGAGGCGCCGGCGGGAAGCAGGACGGCGGCGGTCGCGCAGATCAGCCCCGCCAGGGCGCAGCCGCGTAGGTTCTCCCAAGGCCTCACCAATACAGCCTATTGGACCGAACGCTCTGGACCGCGGGCTGGCTCTAGACCGCTTCGAAGACCGTCGCGAGGCCCTGGCCGACGCCGACGCAGAGGGTGGCGATCCCGAACCTGCCGCCGCGTCGGCGCAGCTCGCGGACGAGGGTGCCGGCGAGGCGTGCGCCCGAGCAGCCGAGCGGGTGGCCGAGGGCGATCGCGCCCCCGTTGACGTTGAGGCGCTCCTCCTCGATCCCGAGCTCGCGCGCGCAGGCGAGGACCTGCGAGGCGAAGGCCTCGTTGATCTCGACCAGGTCGATCTGGTCGAGGGAGAGGCCGGCGTTGGCGAGCGCGCGCGGCACCGCCTTCAGCGGCCCGACCCCCATGATCGCCGGGTCGACGCCGGCGACGCCGGCGGTGACGACTCGCGCCAGCGGCTCGGCGCCGAGCTCCTCGGCCCCCCGCTCGGAGGCGAGCAGCAGGCAGGCCGCGCCGTCGTTGAGGCTGGAGGCGTTGCCGGCGGTGACGGTGCCGCCCTCGCGGAAGGCGGGCCGCAGCGAGGCCAGCTTCTGCAGCGAGGTGTCCGGGCGCGGCCCCTCGTCGGCGTCCACCGCGACCGTCTCCCTTCCCCGCGGCGCCTCGATCGCGACGATCTCCTCGGCGAGGGTGCCGGCCTCGGCCGCGGCGACGGCCCGCTGGTGGCTGCGCAGGGCGAACGCGTCCTGGTCCTCGCGGCTGATCCCGAAGCGCGCGGCGACGTTCTCGCCGGTCTCGCCCATCGACTCGGTGGAGACGCCGAGCTCGGCCATCCGCGGGTTGACCATCCGCCACCCGAGCGTCGTGTCGTGCATCGTCTGGGGCCCCCGCGGGAGGCCGCGCTCCGGCTTCTCGACCACCCACGGCGCCCGGCTCATCGACTCGACGCCGCCGGCCAGGTAGAAGTCGCCCTCGCCGGCCTTGATCGCCCGGGCCGCGCAGTTGACCGCCTCCAGCCCGGAGGCGCAGAGGCGGTTGACCGTGGCGCCCGGCACGCTCTGCGGCAGGCCGGCGAGCAGGGCCGCCATCCGCGCCACGTCGCGGTTGTCCTCGCCGGACTGGTTTGCGGCGCCGAGGTAGACGTCGGTGATCCGCTCGGGTTCGACGCCGCCGCGGTCCACCACCGCCCGGATCACGTGCGCCGCCATGTCGTCGGGGCGGACGCCGGCGAGGGCGCCGCGGTAGGCGCCCATAGGCGTGCGTGCGGTCTCGATTACGTAGGCCTCTGGCATCGGGTCGAACCGTATCCTTCTGGCGTGCTCTTCATTCTGGGGACCGTGGCAATCCTCGCCTTCATGATCGGCGTTCTGCTGGTCGTCGGGCACTACTACCCGGGGACGTCGGCCAGCCTCGTCGACTGGGTCCCGACCCGCTCGCCGGAGGTCGAGGCGCAGAACGAGATCGACGACATCCGCCAGATGATGGAGGCGCAGAACGAGATGCGGCGGCGGCGCGGCGCCCCGGAGATGACCGAGGAGGAGCTGCAGGCCGGGGTCGCCGAGGACGAGCGGTTGCGGCTGCGGGGCCGCGGCCCGTTCGACGCCTCCTAGAGTGCGCGCGTGGCGAGGGCGCTGATCGTCGGCTGCGGCTGCCGCGGCCGGGAGCTGGGGGAGAGGCTGCTGGCCGACGGCTGGGCCGTGCGCGGGACCAGCCGCCGGCCCGAGGGGCTGGCGGCGATCGAGGCCGCGGGGATCGAGCCGGCGCTCGCCGACCCCGACCGACCGGCCACGATCCTCGAGCTGGTCGACGACGTCGCCGTGCTGGTCCTGCTGCTCGGTCGGGCCAGCGGCAGCGAGGAGGAGCTGGCGGCGGTCCACGGGCCGCGGCTGGAGCGACTGATGGAACGCCTGGTCGAAACGCCGGTGCGGGGGATCGTGTACGAGGGGACCGAGGCGGGAGCGGAGGTCGTCCGTGCCGCCAGCCGGACCTGGCGGATCCCGGCGAGGATGATCGTCGCGAGTCTGTCTCAGTCGCCGTATATCGGACGCCCAGACCGACTCGCGAGCGAGGTGGTGGCCGCGCTGGCCGGCGAGGGCAAAGAGCTAAACTCCGATAAGGATTTAGGTAATTGAGAAAAGCGCGAAAGGAGCGGTCCCCATGGCTCTACAGCTTGGTGACGTAGCACCAGATTTCGAGGCCGACACCACCCAGGGCCGGATCAGGTTCCACGACTGGATCGACGGCTCCTGGGCGGTCCTCTTCTCCCACCCCAAGGACTTCACCCCGGTCTGCACCACCGAGCTCGGCTACATGGCGCGGATCGAGCCCGAGTTCGAGAGCCGCGGCGTGAAGATCATCGGCCTCTCGGTCGACCCGCTCGACAAGCACGAGGACTGGGCCAAGGACATCGAGGAGACGCAGGGGGCGAAACCCGAGTACCCGATCATCAGCGACGCCGACTTCGAGATCTCGAAGGCCTACGGGATGCTGCCGGCGGACGTCTCCGGCGACGCGGGCGAGAGGACCCCGGCCGACAACCAGACCGTCCGCAACGTCTTCGTGATCGGCCCCGACAAGAAGATCAAACTCATCCTCGTCTACCCGATGACCACCGGGCGCAACTTCGACGAGGTCCTGCGGGTGATCGACTCGCTCCAGCTGACCGCCAACCACAAGGTGGCGACGCCGGCGCAGTGGAACCGCGGCGACGACGTGATCATCTCCGGCTCGGTGAAAGAGGACGAGGCGAAAGAGCTCTGGCCGGAGGGCTGGGAGTCGCCCAAGCCCTACATCCGGATCGTCCCGGAACCAGCCGGGAAATAGGCACGAGCTGAGCTGTGGCGCCTCAGTCGAGGCGCTGCAGCAGGTCCCCCAGGATCCGCGCGGTGGCGCCCCAGATCAGGTGGCCTTCGACCTCGTAGGTGGGGGTGTGGATGGGGACGCCGCGCCGGATCAGGCGGCGCATCTCGTAGCCCTCGCGCAGCAGCGCGAGCGTGAAGGTGAGGACGGTCTCGACCTCGCTCGGGTTGGGCTCCAGGTCGAGCTGGGCGGGGTGGGGGACGGTGCCGACGAAGGGATGGACGCGGTAGCCGGTGACGAAGGTCGAGACCGGCGGCAGCGCCCCGCTCATCTCGACCGCGGCGGGATCGAGGGCGATCTCCTCGCGGGCCTCGCGCAGCGCCGTCGCCGGGAGGTCGGCGTCGCCGGGGTCCTGGCGGCCGCCGGGGAAGGAGATCTCGCCGGCGTGCCGCCGCAGGTCGGCCCGCCGCTCGGTGAAGATCAGGCCCGGCTCCTCGGGCCAGCCGTAGAGCGCGAGCAGGACGGCGGCCTGGGTGCCTCGGCGCCCCGCCATCGCCGCCGCCTCCTCGGGGCTGAGGAGAAGCTCTCCGAGGGGCGTGTCGCTTTTGTTACCCATAAGGGAACAAAATCGACACGCCGCTCAGATGATCACCTGCACGGTGCCGCCGTCCACCGACCAGGCGGCGCCGGCGACGTAGGAGGCCCGCCGCGAGCAGAGGAAGACGATCGCGGAGGCGATCTCCTCGGGCTGGGCGAGGCGGCCGATCGGGCGCTTGGCGCCCGCTTCCGCCAGCGCCTCCTCCCGACTCTCGGCGCCGCTGAGATCGCGCGACTGGTCGAGCAGGCCGCCCTCCTCCATCCACATCTCCGCTTCGACCGGACCGGGGGCGACGGCGTTGACGAGGACGCCGGTCTTCGCGTAGCGGTCGGCGAACAGGCGCGAGAGCGAGAGCTCGGCCGCCTTGGCAACCGAGTACTCGGCCATCGCCGCCGAGGGGCGCTTGCCGGCGGTCGAGCAGACGTTGACGACGCGGCCCCAGCCGCGCTGCGCCATCGGCGGGACCGCCGCCCGCATCGCCCGCAGCGGCGCGATCACGTTGAGCTCGTACTGGGCGCGCCAGTCCTCCTCGGGGACGTCGTCGAGGTCGCGCCACTGGGCGGTGCCGGCGTTGTTGACGAGGACGTCGAGGGCGCCGAAGCGCTCCTCCGCGGCCGCCAGCATCCGCTCGCCCGCATCGCCGGCGGTGACGTCGAGCGCCAGCGCCGCCGCCGCGCCGCCGGTGCCCTCGGCGCTGCGGGCCGCCTCCTCGGTCGCCGCCGCCAGTCGCTCCTCCCCGCGCGCGACCAGCAGCACGC
>JBKPOX010000084.1:0-85817 GCA_046733335.1 Actinomycetota bacterium
TCAGCGCGAAGCCGAGCCAGCGGATGCTTTCCAGGTCGCTTTTCATCTCCGGCTGGCGGGCGACCGACTCGATCTCCTTACCGAAGATGAAGCCCACGCCGATGCCGGCGCCGATCGAACCGAGCCCGGCGCCGACGCCCAGGGCGATCGCTTTGCCGGCGCCTTTGACACCTTCGTCGGTGACCTCGGCGATCGGGAGTGCGGTGAGATCCATCGAGAGTTGCTCCTTTTCTAGTGAGAGGCGGAGGTCGCTCCGCCGATGTAGATAGCGCTAAGCGTCGAGAAGATGAACGCCTGCAGGGTGGCGACAAGCCCGACCTCGAAGATGAAGAAGGCGAAGGCGAGCGGGAAGGTGAGCGCCCCGAGGGCGGCGATACCCAGCAGCACCGCCAGGCCGCCGCCCATGAAGAGCAGCAGCAGGTGGCCGGCGAGGATGTTGGCGAAGAGACGGACGGAGAGCGAGATCAGCCGCACGAAGTGCGAGATCACCTCGATCACGAAGATCGCGCCCTTGCCGATCGGGCTCATGCTCTCCAGGCCCGGGGGCAGCCAGCTCTTGAAGTAGGGGAGGAAGCCCTTGGAGCGGATCCCCTCGACGTGGTAGCTGAGCCAGACGACCAGGGTGAGGACGAGCGGGATGGCGATGTTGGCGGTGGCTGCGTAGATCGCGAAGGAGGGGATCTCGAGGCCGAAGACGTCGAAGCCGTGCTCGGTGTTGGTCGGCAGCGGCAGGAAGCCGAGCATGTTCGAGAACCAGATCCAGAAGAAGAGGGCGCCGATGAAGGGGAACCACTTGCGGGCCAGCTCGCCGTGGAGGCTGCCGCCGGTGATCGTGTTCTTCGTCAGGTCGTAGGCGACCTCGACCGCGGCCTGGACCCGGTTCGGTTTCTCCTGCATCCGCCGCGCGATCCAGACCATCGTGAAGATCGTCAGGGCGCTGGCGAGGACGAGGTAGAGGACCGCCTTGTTGATGCTGAGGTCGATCCCCGCGAGGTGGATCGAGACCCACGGTTCGAGTTTGAACTCGTTCTGGGGCTTGAACTCTTCGTTCTTGCCGGCATTGCCGAAGATCAGCAGCAGCAGGATCGCCACCGCGAAGTAGATGCCGAACCCGATCAGCACTTTGCCTTTCGTGCTCATGCCGTCGCGCTGGGGGGCGCCGCCCGACGCCGGTGCCGTCGCCTGCTCCATGTCTACGCGGCCCCCTGGCCCTCGGGCTGCTCGAGCAGGTGCGAGAGGCCCTGCGCGGCGAAGGAGATGGTGAAGAGCACGGCCAGGAGCACCGCCGCGGCGAGCCCCGACTCCCGTTCGGCCAGCCCGACCAGCAGCACCGCCGTCGCCATCAGCCAGACGCGGCCGAGGGTGGTGCCGGCGACGATCCCCATCGCCTTCTGGCGGTTGCCCGCGGCGAGGTGTTCCCTCATCCGGCGGTTGGCCAGCGCCTGCAGCGCCCGTTGCGCGAGCCAGGCCGCGGCGGCGGCAGCGTAGCCGAGCAGGGGCAAACCGCCGAGCAGAAAGACTGCGAGCGCGGCCGCGAGCGCGATGAGATCGACGTACTTGGGAGGAGACATAACAAAGGAACAGCGCCCAGCTCGGGGCAGAGCGGGCGCACGGGCGACTATACCCAACCGGCCCCGCGAATGGCTTTCTGAAGCCACTTCGTGAGGGTTGCCACTACCCCCTTACTCAACCGCTTGGAACTCCCCGGTTTCAGGATCAACCGCTGGGAAGCTGCCGGTCTCGAGCTCTTGCTCGACCGCGGTGTTGACCTCCTGCAGATCCGGCTCGGGAGCTCCAGCTTGGCGGCGGAGGGAGACGAGCTGACGCAGGCGCGTCTGGCGCAGCTTGAGGATCTCCAGCACCTCCACCAGGTAGATGCTGGCGGCCAGGGCGAGGAGGCCGAAGACGGCGATCACCCCGGTCCAGAGCGGGTCGAACTGACCGTGGTCGTCGCTGTAGGGGACGAAGCGCAGGGCCAGCGCCAGCGCAGCCATGACCAGGGTCCAGCCGTAGAGGTAGAGGAGCGTCCGCCGCTGCGAGAAGCCAATGTCGGCCATGCGGTGGTGGAAGTGCCAGCGGTCGGCTTTGTAGACGGGGCGGCGGTATTTGAGGCGTTTGGCGACGACGAAGCCGGTGTCGAGGATCGGCACGGCGAGGATGATCAGGGGGATGAAGAGGGCGATCACGGCGTTCGTCTTCAGCGCTCCCTGGACGGCGACGGTCCCGAGCAGGTAGCCGAGCAGGTTGGAGCCGGTGTCGCCCATGAAGGTGCTGGCGGGGGGAAAGCCCCAGCGCAGGTAGCCGAGGGCGGCGCCGGCGGTGAGGGCGGCGAGGACGCCGGCTGCGGTGCGGTCGAGCGAGAGCGCGATCGTCGCCAGGGTGATCCCGGAGATCACGGCGACGCCGGCGGCGAGACCGTCGACCCCGTCGATCAGGTTGATCACGTTGATCATCGCGACGATCCCGATCACGGTCCCGACGTCGCCGAGGTGGACGACGCCGCCGCCGGGCAGGGTGAGGAGGTCGACCGTGCCCGGCGTCAGGCGGCCGAAGAAGGGGAAGGTGAAGTCGTCGACGGTGACCCCGGCGGCAACCGGGATCACGACCGCGAGCGTCTGGCCGAGTAGCTTCAGGCCTGGGTTGAGGTCGAAGACGTCGTCGAGGACGCCGACCGCGGCGATGGCGACGGCGCCGACCAGGATCGCGTGGCTTTCGCCGTCCCCGGGCAGCCAGATCAACCCGGCGACGAGGACCCCCCCGAGGATCCCGAGCCCGCCCAGTTTCGGCGTCGGGGCCGTGTGCAGCGAGCGCTCGTTGGGGTGGTCGATCGCCCCCACCCGCAGCGCCAGCCGCTTGCTCACCGGCACCAGCAGCAGAGCCAGGAGCCCGGCGACGAGGAAGGCGAGGAGCGCGTCGAGGTCAGTGGGCATAGCGGTCGAACCAGAGGGTAAGCGCCATCAGGCCCCAGATCTGCCGGCTCAGGTCCTCTCGGCCCGAGCAGTGGCGGTCGAGCAGGGGAGTGACGGCGGCCGGGTCGAGCAGTCCCTGGCGGGCGACGGCGGAGGGGGCGAGGACCTCGCGCGCGAACGGCTCCAGGGGACCGCGCAGCCAGGTGGCGATCGGCATCGAGAAGCCCTGCTTGCGCCCGTGGACGACCTCGCGCGGCAGCAGCGGCGCCAGCGCCCGCCGCAGCAGCCGCTTCTTGGCGAAGCCGCGGACCTTCTGCGAGGTCGGCAGCGAGAAGGCGAAGGCGGCGACCTCGGGGTCGAGGAAGGGGACCCGCAGCTCCAGCGAGTGGGCCATGCTGAGGCGGTCGGTCTTGACCAGGAGGTCGTCGACCAGGTAGATGCCCAGGTCGACGTCCTGCATCCGCGCCAGCGGCTCGGCTCCCTCGGTTTCGCGAAAGCGCTCGCGGTAGAGGTCGAGCGGGTCCCAGCCGGCGGCTCCCTCCCCCGTCAGCTCGGCGCGGGTCGAGGCCGAGAAGATCTCCTTCCAGCCGTGGTGGCGCTCGAGCGGCGGCAGGGCGGCGGCGCGGGCGAAGCGCTTGGCTTTGTAGTCGAAGCCGACCCGGTCGGTTCGGCTCGGCAGCGCCTCGGCCAGGGGCCGGGCGAGGGCGGCGAGGCGGCCGACGCGGCGGGCGAGGAGGTCGGCGACGTAGGTGTAGTAGCCGCCGAAGAGCTCGTCGCCCCCCTCGCCGGAGAGCGCGACCTTCACCTCGCCGGCGGCCAGCTCGGAGACGAGGTAGGTCGGCAGCGCCGAAGAGTCGCCGAAGGGCTCGTCGAAGGCCTCGACCAGCTTCGGCAGCAGCTCGACCGCGTTCGGGCGCAGGATCAGCTCGTGGTGGTCGGTGCCGTAGCGCTCGGCGACGAGCCGCGCTCGCGAGAGCTCGTCGAAGCCGGCCTCCTCGAAGCCGATCGAGAAGGTGCGAAGCGGTTCGCCGGCGTGGCGCGAGGCGAGGGCGGCGATCCCACCCGAGTCGACGCCGCCGGAGAGCAGCACCCCCACCGGAACGTCGGCGAGGAGGTGGGCCCGGATGCTGTCCTCGAGGACGCCACGCAGGTCCACCGCGAGCTCGGCGGCGGAGCCGCGCCGTGGCTCGTCCCCCGCCACCGGCCCGGGGCGCGCGTAGCGCCGCAGCTCGAGCTCCCCCGCCTCCCAGACGAGGAGGTGGCCGGGGGGCAGCTTCCGCGCCTCGGCGAAGATCGTCAGCGGCGCCGGGATCGAGTTGAAGGCGAGGTAGGCGTCGACGGCCCTGGGATCGATCTCGCGCGAGAAGCCCGGCTGCTCCAGCATCGCCTTCAGCTCCGAGGCGAAGGAGAGCTCGCCACCCGCCCGGCGGTAGTAGAGCGGCTTGATTCCGAAGCGGTCGCGGGCGAGCAGCAGGCGGCGGCGGCGCTTGTCCCAGAGCGCGATTGCGAACATGCCCCGCAGCCGCTCGACGAAGGCGTCCCCCCACTCCTCGTGGGCGTGGACCAGGACCTCGGTGTCGCACTCGGTGGCGAAGCGGTGGCCGCGGCCCTCGAGCTCGCGCCTCAGCTCGCGGTGGTTGTAGATCTCGCCGTTCTGGACGACGACGGCGCTGCCGTCCTCGTTCTCGATCGGCTGGTGGCCGTGGGCGAGGTCGATGATCGAAAGGCGCCGGGCCGCCAGCGCCGCCTGCCCCTCGCAGAAGAGGCCGTCGTCGTCGGGGCCGCGGTGGACGAGCCGACCGCTCATGCGCGTCACGACATCTATGTCAGGGAGCCGATCGGAGGCGACGGCTCCGGCAATGCCGCACATGACCGGGCAGTCTCGCAGGGGTAGCGGAGCACGAACGGCGCCGTGGGGAACAGGTTGTTTCGAGTTCGCGCTACGAGACCTGGAAGCCGGCGTAGGTGAGGAAGATCCCCCCCAGACTGAAGAAGCCGAAAAGCATGCTCCGCTGCATCGACTTGATGTCGGCGCGAAGCCCCTCGTAGGCGGTGTGAAACTCACCACGAAGCTCCTTGTGGGCGCCCTGAAGGTCGGACCGAAGGTCCTGGTGGGCGGTCTGAAACTCGGAACGAAGCTGCCGATGGGCGCTCTGGAACTCGGAACGAAGTTCCTGGTGGGCGGCCTGAAGCTCGGATCGAAGTTCCTGGTGGGCGGTCTGAAGCTCGGAACGAAGCTGCCGATGGGCGCTCTGGAACTCGGAACGAAGTTCCTTGATGCCCGCCTTCTGATCGGCCCGAAGTTCGCGGAGGTCGGTTTCCAGAATCTGAAAGCGAGCGTCGATCCGGCTGAATTCCGCCTGGACATGGTCAAAGCGTTCGTCCATCCGCCGCTCGAGGCGGACGATCGCCTTGTTGGCTGCCTGTCCTTCCATGGTCTGCATCAGCTTAGCGCAACTTATCGTCTGCGGCGGACGGATCAGTCGGCGTGGTCTCGCGGAGCCGCCGGTCCACGCCCGAGCACCTTGTTGACGGTCGCGAGAAGGACCTGGATGTAGAGCGAGATCGAACGGTCGGCGATGTACTCCATGTCGTGGGCGAGCTTGTCGGCCCAGCTCTCCTCCCTGGTGATCCGCGTCTGGGCGAAGCCGGTGACACCCGGACGGACGACCAGACGCTGCCAGTACTGCGGGATCTCGCGGCAGAGTTCGGCGAAGAAGGCGGGGCGGATCGGCCGCGGGCCGACGATCGCCATCTCGCCGCGGAGCACGTTCCAGAGCTGCGGCACCTCGTCCAGGTGCGTCCTGCGCAGGATGCCGCCGATCCGGGTCCGCTCCTCTTCGGTGCGACGGGTCAGCTCCTCGCCGTAGTAGGGCCCGAGGCGCGTCTCGGCGTCGGGCTTCAGGGTGCGGAACTTGTACATCCAGAAGAGATGCCCGGCGCGGCCGACGCGCGCGCCCCGGTAGAGGATCGGCCGGCCCGAGTCGAGCGCGATCGCCAACGCAATCAGCGCCAGCAGCGGCGCGAGGACGAGCAGGATCGAGGCGGAGATGAGGATGTCGAGGGCCCGCAGCAGCGGGTCGACCGGGCGGGGATCGCCCTCGCCGGCGGGTGCGACGAGTTCTTCGAGGCCGGGCTCGGCCGCGGGCAGGTCGCTCATGCGGCCGCCTCACTCATACGGCCGGCTCGGTCAGGAAGGCGTAACGGGATGAGGCTCTTCGCGCGATGGTGAGGCTCCGACGGTACCTAGGATCGTCTCGACTAGAAAGGCCGGATCGCGACGAGTTGCCGTTGCCTCCGCGGTTCGCTTCCGCAGCTCGACCGCTCGCGGGTCGGTCAGCGGGCGCAGCCGTCCGGAGCGGATCAGCGCTTCGTCGACCCCGCCGAGGCGGCCGCCGTAGGTGGTGTAGACGGGCGTCCCCAGCGCCGCCGCCTCGCGGTTCATCGTCCCCCCGGCGGAGACGACGAGGTCGGCGAGGGCGACCAGGCTCTGCGCCTCCACGGCTCCCGGCGGCACGATCAAGGAGGGCAGCCGCAGGCCCTCGATGAACTCGCGCTGGGCTTGGGTGCGTGGCAGCACCACCGCGTGCACGTCGTCGTCGCGGCCGAGCCGGTCGAGCACCTTGGGGAAGAGCGGGTTCGACTTGCGGTGGTAGAGCGAGACGTCGGGCGGCGGCCGCACGATCACGACCACCCGCGCCCCGTCGACGCCGAGCTTGCGCAGCGCCTCGCGGTCGGGCTCGAAGTCGTACAGGTAGTACTCCTCCTTCAGCCCCGGGTAGGGGAAGTGCTTCTCGGGGGTGACGCCGAAGCGGCGCAGCCGCTCCAGCGGAACCGAGTCGGGGAACATCACTCGCCTGGCGAGCCGGCAACCGATCCGGTGCTGGGTGACGGCGTACTCGTAGTCGTGCATGTTGGCCTCGGGGATGCCGAGCGCCTTGGCGGCTATCGCGAGGTCGTTGGAGCCGTGGGCCAGGGCGAGGTCGAAGCGGCGGCCGCGGCCGAAGAGCAGCATCTGGCTGCTGCGCGCACCTAGCCGGTAGGCCTTGCGCAGCCGCGAGGCGCCCCCGTGGCGGCCGATCTCGGTGTGCGGCATCCCGTGCAGCTCGAGCAGGGCCAGGGTCTGCGCGTAGTCGCGGGCGGTCACCTCGACCGAGTGCCCTTCGGCCTCGAGCCGCCGGATGATCGGCCGCAGCACCAGCACGTGCGCGGGCGCGCTCATGTCGACCCAGATCCTCACGGGGACACCATATTGCCCGCCTCAGCGGCTGCCGGAGAGCGGGTGAGGTGGGGTGTGACCTAGACGGGTTGGCCGGCGGCGGTGCGGCAGCCAGGCGCGGGGTAGAGGCGCATCAGGTCGTGGACTTCGGTCCGCACCCGCTCGGCCACCGTTTCGTCCTCAGAGGCGGCGATCACCTGGTCCATCCACTCGGCGACCTGAGTCATGTGCTCCCGCTCGAGGCCCCGGGTGGTCAGGGCGGGCGTACCGATGCGGACCCCCGAGGGGTCGAAGGGTTTGCGGGGGTCGAAGGGGATCGAGTTCGCGTTGGTGACGATCCCGGCCCGCGAGAGCGCGGTCGCCGCTTCCTTGCCGCTCAGGCCCTTGCCGGTCATGTCGAGGAGGATCAGGTGGTTGTCGGTTCCGCCCGAGACGAGGTCGAAGTCCCGCTCCAGCAGCTCTGCCGCCAGGGCCTTGGCGTTGTCGACGATTCCATGGGCGTATTCGCGGAACTCGTCGGTACGGGCCTCTCCGAGGGTGACTGCGATCGCCGCGGTCTGGTGCTGATGCGGCCCTCCCTGGAGGCCGGGGAAGACGGCGCGATCGATGGCTTTCGCATGCTCCTCGCGACAGAGGAGGATCGCCCCCCGCGGTCCGCGCAGGGTCTTGTGGGTCGTGGTCATCACCACGTCGGCGTGGGGGATCGGCGAGCTGTGGGCGCCCCCTGCGATCAAGCCGGCGATATGCGAAACGTCGGCGACCATCAGCGCGTCGATCTCCCGCGCTATCTCGCCGAAGCCGGCGAAGTCGATCGCCCGCGGCACCGCGGTCCCGCCGCAGAACAGCAGCTTCGGCCGGTGCTCCAGCGCGAGCTCCCGCACGGCATCCATGTCGACGCGGCCGCTCTCGCGATCGACGCCGTAATGGACGGCGTTGAACCAGATCCCGGTCGCCGAGACGCCCCAGCCATGGGTGAGGTGCCCGCCGGCGGGAAGCGACAGTCCCATCACGGTGTCGCCGGGCTGCAGGAACGCCAGATAGACGGCGAGGTTGGCGGGAGACCCGGAATAGGGCTGGACGTTCGCGTGCTCGGCCCCGAAGACCTCCTTCGCCCGGGCGATCGCCAGGCGCTCGACTTTGTCGATCACCTCGTTGCCCTCGTAGTAGCGGCGGCCCGGGTATCCCTCCGAGTACTTGTTGACCAGGACGGAGCCGTTGGCTTCGAGGACCGATGCGGAGCAGTAGTTCTCGGAGGGGATCAGGCAGAGCGAGTTTGCCTGCCGTTCGTCCTCCTTCTGGAGGAGGACTGCAAGCTCAGGATCGGTTGCCTCGACGGGTTGGCCCACCAGGACGATGCTACCAGCGGCAGCCCGTCCCACTTGCGGAGCAAGGTCGATCCGGATGGATAGCCTCCCGGCGATGCGCCGACTTCGCGCCGCCGCCCTCGCCATGGCCATCGGAGCCCTCGCGATACCCCTCAGCCGGGCCGCGGCGACGCCCGATCCCTGCCAGGGCCCTGAAGCCAAGGAGCTTCTTTGCCCCAACCTGCGGATCGGCCCGCCGAGCGAGCTCTACCTCGAGCGCACCGGCGACGGGCACGTCCTCCTGCGGGCCACCAGCGACGTCCGCAGCCGCGGCCGCGGTCCGATCGAGCTGCGCGGGAGGCGCAACGGCTGGCACTCGATGCGGACCAACCAGCGCATCTACAGGGTCGGGGGCGGCCACATCACGGTCCCGAGCCGGGCCACCCTCCACTTCACCGACGTCGGCACCTACTTCGGCGGCTCTTATTGGAAGGTCCACCAGCTGGCCCACTTCGACCTGCTGCGCGTGCGTGGCGACGGCAGCCTGGGGCGGGTCGTCCGCACCAGCCCGAAGCTGAACTACTGCCTCCGCGACCTCGAGCGCACCCGCCCCGGCCGGCGCTCGCCGCCGGGTCGTCACTACCCCGGATGCAACCAGAACCCCTACCGGGACCGGGTGGCCTTGGGGACCTCGGTCGGCTGGTCGGACATCTACCCCGCCGGCTACTCGAAGCAGTGGATCGACGTCGCCGGCCTGCGCGGCTGCTTCGCCTACCGGATGACCGTCGACCCGAAGGAGGTCCTCTTCGAGTCCAACGAGAACGACAACACCTCCCAGGTCCTCGTGCGGTTGCCGTATCCCGGCCACACGGGCTGCTGAGTCACCCCCGCTGTCAGTCGAGGCCGACGGAGGCGAGGGCGCTTCTGACGTCGCCGAGGGAGAGGGCGCCGTCGCGGAGGATGCGCCAGCCGCCGTCCTCGTCGATCGCGGCGACGTCGACCACGGTCGAGGGCAGGCCCGGCAGCTCGCCGCCGTCGATCGCCAGGTCGGCGCCCTCGCGGATCGGCTCCGGCACCTCGTCGAAGCTGGCCGCCGCCGGCTCGCCGCTGAGGTTGGCCGAGGTCTGGAAGACCGGGCACATCGTCCCGGCCAGCGGCCCGCCGATCAGGCGGATGCCGAGCCGTTCGGGATCCTGGCGGCAGGCGAGCGGGTAGCGCCGCTGCGGGTTGGCGACGACGAGGGTCACTGGGCCAGGCAGGAGGGCGCTGGCGACCGCCTTCGTGCGCGGGCCGAGCCCGGTCAGCAGCTCGCGGATCGCCAGCGGCGAGAAGTACATGACCGCCGAGGGCTTGCCGTCGTCGCGGCCCTTGAGCCGGTGGATCCTGGCGATCGCCCCCGCGTCGAGCGGGTCGCAGGCGAGCCCGTAGAGGCCGTCGGCGGGAAAGACGGCGACGCCGCCGTCGGCGATGCAGCGCTCCAGTGCCTTGCGGGCGACGTCGGCTTCGCCGCTCCGCAGGCGAACCAGCTCGCTCACCCCGCACCTCCCGCGCGGCCGAGAACGACGCGCTCGGTCCCCGCCAGGTCGCGCCGCGCCTCGATCCCGGCAAACCCAGCCTCCCGGAACAGCTCCGTCACCGCGGGCGCCTGCCCCTCCCCCACCTCGACGGCGAGTGTGGTCGAGCTTCTTCCCGGATCGCGAGCGAAAGCTCGACCACACAGCGGGATGAAGTAGCGATAGGAATCCAAGCCGTCGGGGCCCGCCAGCAGCGCCTCGCGCGGCTCCCAGCGGGTGACCTCGGGCTGGAGCGAGGTCCAGTCGCGCTCGGCGACGTAGGGAAGGTTGGCAAGCACGAGCTCGTGACCGCCCGAGGCTTCGCGATCGTCGGGAAGGGTTCCTGCGAGGAAGCTCACGCAGTCGACCAGGCCCAGGCGCTCCGCGTTCGCGCGGGCGACCTGCAGCGCCCCGGGCGAGGTGTCGGTCGCGGTCACCTCGCACTCCGGCAGCTCGTCGGCTACGGCGAGCGCGATCGCCCCCGAGCCGGTGCCGACGTCGAGCAGGCGCCGCGGCCGCAGCTCCAGCGATAGCTCGACCAGCAGCTCGGTCTCGGGGCGCGGGATCAGCACCCGGCGGTCGACCGCCAGCTCCAGGCGGCGGAAGCCTTTGCGGCCGAGGATGTAGGCGACCGGCTCCCGGCGCAGGCGCCGCCGCACCAGCTCGCCGAAGCGGCGCGCCGCCGGCGGCGGGATCTCGGCGGCGGGATCGGCGAAGAGGGCCGCCCGCTCCCACCCCCCGGCCTCGGCGAGCAGCAGCTCGGCGGCGAGGCGGGCGTCCTCGACGCCCGCCGCACTCATCGCCTCGACCGCCGCCGAGAGAGCTTCGCCGGCGGTTGCGCCGGCCGTGGCCACCATCAGGCCGCGGTCGACGCCGCCGCCTCCAGCCGCTGCCGCTTCTCCTCCGCCGCCAGCGCCTCGGTGAACTCCCGCAGCCCCCCCGCCAGCACCCCCTCGAGGTTGTGCGAGGTGTGCTTGATCCGGTGGTCGGTGACCCGGCCCTGGGGAAAGTTGTAGGTGCGGATCTTCTCCGAGCGCTCGCCGCTGCCGACCTGGGCCTTGCGCTCGGAGGCGATCTTGGCCTGCTGCTCGGCCAGCTCGCGCTCGTACAGCCGCGCCCGCAGCACCCGCATCGCCCGCTCCCGGTTCTGCAGCTGGGACTTCTCGTCCTGCATCGAGACGACGATCCCGGTCGGCTTGTGGGTGATCCGGACCGCCGAGTCGGTCGTGTTGACCGACTGGCCGCCCGGCCCGGAGGAGCGGTAGACGTCGATCTGCAGGTCGTTGGGGTCGACCTCGACCTCGACCTCCTCCACCTCCGGCAGCACCGCGATCGTCGCCGTGGACGTGTGGATGCGCCCCTGCGACTCGGTCTCCGGCACCCGCTGGACGCGGTGGGTCCCGCCCTCGAACTTGAAGACCGAGTAGGCCCCCTCGCCCCTGACCTCGAAGGTGATCTCCTTGAACCCGCCCGGCTCGGAGGGCGACTGCGAGAGCGCTTCGGTGGCGAAGCCGAGCTCGTCCGCGTAGCGGCTGAGCATCTTGAAGAGGTCGCCGGCGAACAGCGCCGCCTCGTCGCCGCCGGTGCCGGCGCGGATCTCGACGATCACGTTCTTGGCGTCGTTGGGGTCGCGCTCGACCATCGCCAGGCGAATCTCCTCTTCCAGCTCCTCCAGCTGCGCCGGCGTCTCCTCGACCACCCGCCGCAGCTCCTCGTCCTCGCCGCCCTCCGCAAGCAGCTCGCGCGCCCCTTCGAGGTCGTCGCGCAGGGTCCGCCAGCGGCCCGCTAGCTCGCTGGCCGGCTGCAGCTCGCGGTACTCCCGCCCCACCGCCGCGTAGCGCTCACGATCGGCGATCACCGCGGGGTCCGACATCTGCCCCTCGAGCTCGGCGAACCGCGCCTCGATCTGGTCGACCAGCTGCTCGATCACCTCCTGAACCATACGGCGGCGACCCGGGAAGGAGAGGACCCGGGTCGCCGCCGACCTTGGGGAGAAGAACGTCGCCTAGGACTTCGGCGTGCAGGGATTCAGCAACGTGCCGCTCAGCACCGTCGCTCCTCCGCCACCGACTTCGTCCTGGAAAACAGCCTTGATCACCTTCACGTCGAGGTGCCCGTCCGAGCATTTGGCGAGGTCGTAGCTCTTGCGCTCACCCTTGTAGGTGAAGTAGCGCCCGAACCCGAGCGTGAAGCGGGTGATCGAGCCGCTCCCGCCGGCGATGCGGGGGACGGTCATCACGGCGCGCAGCCCGTAGCGACCGTGGTGGACCTTGCTGATCCTGATCGTGCTGACGATCGCGGCGGGCGTCGGCACGGTGATGAATCCGTGGATGAAGATCGTCGTGACGCCGCCCTTGACGCCTCCGTTGAAGAGCGTGATCGGGCTCCGGGCGGGGATCGGCGCTTGTTCGGGGAACGCCACCTCGCCCCAGCCGACGCCGGTGCCGACGATCGCCTTGCCGCAGATTCGCCTCACGGTGGCCACGTCGCGCGCCACGAGCTGACCGAAGCTGCAGGTGGGGAGACCCACCGGGTCAAGGGCACCGTCGCCGTCGAGGTCGGCGACCACTTCCCGTAACGCCGGGGGATGCGTTCCGTCAATGGTGGTCAGTTCCCCCCTCGCCTTGAAGAAGGCGGGGGCGAAATCGTCCCTCGGGCGCTCGAGAGGGAGCACAACCGCGTCCGCCGTCAGGCTCAGGTTGCCAGCCCGCATGACCAGGGGCTTTGCCGCGGCGACCCCGGCCACGATCAGCACGACCACAGCACCGAACGGCATCCACCTGAGGATTCCCTTCGTCCCGAACCGCCTCATACCCGTCCCTCCGTTCGCAAGCCTTCCAGATTTCGCATTAGTTAGACTAACATGAAATGGAGATGGCGCAAGTACAACTCGAGCAGGGGTCCCGTTGTCTCGGCCTCCCCTCCCTGCTGAGCAGCGGGGACGTGGAGGGGGCGAGCAGCTGCCTTGCCCGGCACGTCTGCCTCCTGACGCCCGATGCGACGGCGGTGCACGGGAGAGAGGGAGTCCGCCAAGTGTTCGCACAGCTGATCGCCAGCAAGATCCGAATCGAGGTGGAGGCCAGCAGGGTCCTGGTCGTCGACGACACGGCGCTTTCGCGCGAGCGCTGGGGGGTCACCAGCAGTGGAATCGCCGGCTCCCGGGGGACCGGCGTGCTCTGTCCGACCTTCTCGTTGCAGCGAATCGAAGGCACCTGGAAGGTGGCAATTCTCGTTCTCTGGGGATGGGGAGACAGCCTCGGGAGCTGACGGACCGGGCATCTATCGTGTCCCTGTGAATCAGGGGGACTCGAAGGCGAAGCGGCCGTACCGGATGCAGGCGCGAGCCAAGGCCACCGCGAGGACGCGCGAGCGGATCCTCAATGCCTCGATCGAAGCATTCGACCAGCTGCCCACGGACCAGATCACCCTGGCAGCGGTCGCGGAGCGGGCCGGCGTGACCGTGCAGACGATCCTGCGCCATTTCGGCGACCGTCGCAGGCTCTTCGAATCCGCCGTCACGCACCTGGGAATGGAGATGGGGACCGACAGGGGCCTGCCCCCGGTGGGCGACCTGAAGGGAGCGGTCGGACCCCTGATCGACCACTACGAGAAATATGGCGACCGGATCATCCGGATGCTCGCCCAGGAACCCGGCAACCCAGACCTCCAGCAGCTGGCTGACCTGGGGCGCCAGTTCCACGCGCATTGGTGCGAGCGGGCCTTCGCCCCTGCGCTCGTGGCCCTGAAGGGCGCCGATCGGGCCCGGCGCCTCGGCCAGCTCGTCGCCCTCACCGACATCTACATGTGGAAGCTGCTGCGGCGCGACCGCCAGCTCAGCCGCCGCCAAACCAAGCTCGCCCTCTACGAGCTGCTCGAACCCCTGACCGAGGGCACGGCCTGAGCCGGGTTCTCGCCTACACCGGCCCGATGGTCGGTCACCTGTTCCCGCTGGCGGCGATCCTCGAAGGGCTCTGCCGGCGCGGCCACGAGGTTTCCCTTCGCACCCTCTCCTCTCAGGTGGAGTTGATGCGAGGCCGCGGCATCGAGGCGGCGCCGATCGATCCCGCCATCGAGGCGATCGCGATGGACGACTGGCGCACCGGGAGTCTCCTGAGGGGACAGGAGCGAGCGGCCCGCGTCTTCCTGCAGCGATCGCGGCACGAGGTGGCCGACCTTCGCGAGGCGATCGCCGCCGAGAGGCCCGACGCGCTGCTGATCGACGTCGCGACCTGGGGCGCCCTCAGCGGTGCAGAGGCATGGAGCGGGAGATGGGCCTGCTTCAGCCCGTTCCTGCTGCCGCTGCCCTCCTCCCATGCGCCGCCGTACGGCTTCGGCCTGCGGCCGGCGCGGGGTCCGTTGGGCCGAGCCCGTGACCGGCTGCTGGAACCGATCCTCACCCACGGCTTCGACCGCATCGTCCTCCCCGCCCTCAACGAGCTGCGGGCGACGCTTTCCCTGCCGCCGCTCGCCCACGGACTCGAGATCTTCCTGCGACCGCCGCTACTCCTCTCGATGACGGCAGAGCCCTTCGACTACCCCCATCCAGACTGGCCTTCGCACGTCGTCTCGGTCGGTCCCTGCGTTTGGGAGCCGCCTGGGGAGCTGCCGGCAGAGGTGGACGCTATGAAAAGGCCGATCGTGCTCGTCACCACCTCTTCCGATTTCCAGGACGACGGACGGCTCGCTCTTTGTGCGCTGGAAGCGCTCGCCGACGAGCGCTTCCAGGTCGTCGCCACCTTGCCGTCGGCAGATGTCGGTTCGTCGGACCTTCCACCCAACGCAACCGTCCTCGGGTTCGCCCCCCACGTCCCGCTGCTTGCGCGTTCGGTCTGCGCGATCACGCACGGCGGCATGGGGGCGACGCAAAAGGCGCTGGCGATGGGCGTCCCGGTCTGCGCCGTTCCGTTCGGCCGCGACCAGTTCGAGGTGGCGAGGCGGGTGGAGAACGCTGGCGCCGGCACCTGGCTGCCGGCACGACGCCTCACCCCAGGGCGGTTGCGAGCAAAGGTCCACGGGGCGATCGCCAGGCGTGCAGGAGCGGAACGGGTCGGCCGGACCTTCGCCGCCAAGGGAGCCGCGACCGATGCGGCCGATGTCCTCGAAGCACGGCTCGCGTTGTGAACGCCTCCGGTTATCGGTTTCGACGGCGGCTAAGCGACGATCTCGATGTGCGGCTTCTTCGCCGCCTCCTCGGGCGTCTCCCGGGCCAGCACCGCGTTGAGCGAGGCGATCGCCACTGCGAGCTGCTCTTCGTCGGGCTCGCGGGTGGTCAGGTTCTGCAGCATCAGCCCCGGCCACATCACCGCCCTCACCCAGGCTTTGCGCCGGTTCTTCCCCGCCCACTTGATCACCTCGTAGGAGAGCCCCGCGATCAGCGGGATGCCGAGGATGCGCGAGAGCACCAGCCAGTACCAGGCGGGCAACCCGATCGGCGCGAAGACGAAGATCGCCAGCACCATCACGATCAGCAGGAAGCTGGTCCCGCAGCGCGGGTGCAGGCGGGAGTAGAGCTTCGCCCGCGCGGGCACCAGCTCGTCTTCGGCCTCGTAGCAGGAGATCGTCTTGTGCTCGGCACCGTGGTACTCGAAGACGCGCCGCAGGTCGGGCATCTTGCTGATCGCGGCGATGTAGGCGATGAAGATCCCCGTCCGCAGGATCCCCTCGACCAGCCAGAAGAGGAGGGGCGAGCCGAGCTTGTCCTTGATCAGGCTGGTGAGGCCGACCGGGACGACGAAGAAGAGGCCGACCGCGAGCAGCATCGAGATCACGATCGTCAGCCCCCAGACCCAGCCGCCGATCTCTTCCTGGTTGCCCTCCTCGTCCTCGTCCAGCTGCGCGTTGGCCGAGATCGCCAGGGCCTTGAAGCCGATCTTCAGCGACTCGCCGAGGGCAACGACGCCGCGGATCACCGGCAGGCGCCAGAGCCTATGCCGCTGCGCCCAGGGGACGAGCGATTCGGACTCGACCTCGATCTGCCCCTCCGGTGAGCGGACGGCGACGGCCCAGACGGAAATGCCGCGCATCATCACGCCCTCGAGCACCGCCTGGCCGCCGACGGGGGCGTCGCGCTTGGCGACCAGCGCCCCGTCGGGCATGCGGACTGGGTCCCCTCCGTTGGCGGAGGAGGCCTCGTGCGTCGCCAGTGCCGAGCCCGACCGAGGGCTCACGGGCTACTTCCCAGCCCTGTGCTTGGCGGCGCGGCGCTGGAAGCGCTCGACGCGGCCGCCGGTGTCGACAAGCTTCTGCTTGCCCGTGTAGAAGGGGTGGCACTCGGAGCAGAGCTCGACGTGCAGGTCGGCTTGGGTCGACCGCGTGTAGAACTGGTTGCCGCACGAGCAGTGCACGTTGGCGAGCGTGTATTCGGGGTGGATTCCTGCCTTCATTCCGACCAAGTCTAGAGAACCGGGCAAGCATTGCCGATAGGTGTCTGTGCGGAACGCGATCGGAGCCCTGCTGCTCGGGGGTGCGACCCTGGTGATCCTCCACGACTGGATGGGGATCGGCGGCGCCGGGCTCGACGTCGCGATCAACGGCGTCGCCTACGACACGGTTGTCGTCTGCGCCGGCCTCGCCTGCCTGACCAGGGCTCGACGGGGCGGACCGGAGCGCGGCGCCTGGATCGCGATCGCCGCCGCCGTGCTCGCCTGGGCGGCGGGCGAGATCTGGTGGACGCTGTACATCGAAGGCAATCCGAACGCCCCCTATCCCTCCCCCGCCGATCTCGGCTACCTCGGCTTCTACCCCCTGGCCGTCCTCGGGCTCTACCTGCTGGTCAGGGCGCGGGCCCGCGAGCTCGATCCACGGCTCTGGATGGACGGCCTGATCGCCGCGCTCGGAACCGGGGCCCTGGGAGCGGCACTGCTCTTCGAGTTCGTCGCCGACCGCACCAGCGGCACGGCGATCGAAGTGGCGACCACCCTCGCCTATCCCTTCGGCGACGTGGTCCTGGTCTCGCTTGTGGTCGGAGTGATCGCGCTCACCCGCTGGCGCCCCGGCAGGACCTGGACGCTGCTGCTCGCCGGGCTGACGGTGATGGCGGTCGCCGACGTCGCCTTCACCCTCCAGACCTACGAAGCGACGGTACCGGGTGGCGACTGGGTCGAACCGATCTACCTGATCTCGGCGGTCCTGATCGGGGCCGAGGCCTGGCAGCCCGAGGCGGACCGCATCCTCCCCGACGCCCGCTTCGACGGCTGGCGCGAAATGGTCGTCCCGGGGATCGTCGCGGTGGCGATGGTCGCCCTCGTCGTCATGCAGTACTTCAGCCACGCCAGCGCCCTGACGACCGTGCTCTGGTCGACGACGATGCTGGCGGTGATCGGCCGGCTCGCGCTCAGCCTGCGCGAGAACAAGCGGCTGCTCGAACAGGTTCGGACCGACCGGTTGACCGGCCTCGGCAGCCAGGCGAGGCTGCAGATGGACCTCGAGCGCCGCGGGCGCTCGCCCGGTGGACCGCTGGCCCTGATCCTCCTCGACCTCAACGGGTTCAAGCGCTACAACGACACCTTCGGCCACCCGGCGGGCGACGCGATTCTCGGGGAGCTGGGGAGGAAGCTGGGTGAAGCGGTGGCGTCGGAGGGGACCGCCTACCGCCTCGGCGGCGACGAGTTCCTCGTCCTGATCGACGGCGCCGCCGATCGGGAGGGGGTCTGCAGACGCGCCGCGGAAGCGCTGAGCGCCCGCGGGCCCGGATACGAGCTCAGCGCCGCCTGGGGTCAGGCGGCCGTACCGGAGGAGGCGGCGACGCCGAGCGAGGCGATGCAGCTCGCCGACGTACGGATGTACGCGCAGAAGGAGTCCCGGCGCCTGGCCGGGCCCCTATCGGCCCCCGACCGCGAAGCCCTCGAGCAGCGTCACTAGGACCTCGGTCACCTCGGCCCGCGCCTCGGGTCGCCCGTCGCGGGCGAGCACCATCGCGGCCTCGTCCAGCGCCCCCATCAGCAGGTGGGCGGACTGCCGCACCGGCAGGGGGCGGATCTCCCCCGCCTCGATCGCCGCCCCCAGGCTGGCTTCGATCAGGCCGAGGCCGTTGGCGGCGCCGATCTCGCGCCAGCGCTCCCAGCCCAGCACGGCGGGGGCGTCGTGGAGGGCGATCTGGCGCAGCTCGGGTCGCGCGCACTCCTCGAGGAAGGCCTCGATCCCCGCCTTCATCGCCTCCAGCGGGCTCTCCAGCTCCGAGCCGAGGACGACGCGGGCGACCCGCTCGGTCGATTCCGCCTCGACCCGCGCGTAGACGGCGTCGAGCAGGCTCGCCTTGTCGCCGAAGTGGTGGTAGAGCGCGCCGCGGGTCACCCCGGCTGCGCGGACGACCTCCTCGGTGCCGACCTGCTCGTAGCCGCGCTCGGTGAAGAGCGCGCGGGCGGCGGCGATCAGCGCCTCCCGCGTCGCCTCCGTGCGTTCGGCCTGGGTGCGGCGCCTCTCCGATTCTGGACTTACGTGCATGCAGTATGTATGTTACTTGGGTCTTTGAAAAGCCGAAGGAGGCGCAATCGTGACGGAGCAACGCAAGGAAATCCAACTCGCCGGCGGCAGGGTCCGGTACCGGGAGGCGGGCGCCGGCAAGCCGATCGTCTTCGTCCACGGGTACCTCGTCGACGGCCGGCTCTGGGACGGGGTTGTCGACCGTCTCTCCGATCGCTTCCGCTGCCTCGCCCCCGACTGGCCGCTCGGCGCCCAGCAGGTGGCGATGAACCCCGACGCCGACCTCTCCCCTCCCGGCCTCGCGCGCCTGATCGCCGAGTTCGTCGAGCGGCTGGAGCTGGAGGACGTGACGATCGTCGGCAACGACTCCGGCGGCGCCATCTCCCAGGTCCTCGCCGCGAACCACCCGGAGCGGGTCGCGCGCCTCGCGCTGACCAACTGCGACACCCACGAGAACTTCCCGCCCGGGCCCTTCAAGGCGATGCCGCCGCTGGCTAAGCTGCCGGGCGGGATGGTCGTGCTCTCGGCGCCGTTCCGGATCCCCGCCGTCGCCCGCCTCGCCTTCGCCCCGTTCGCGCGCACCAAGATCCCGGACGATCTGGTTGCCTCCTGGATGCGTCCGGCGATGGAGGACCGCGAGATCATGCGCGACCTGAAGAAGGTCACCGCCGGCCTCGACAAGCGCTACACCATCGACGCGGCCGAGAAGCTTCGCGGCTCACAGCTGACGATCCGCCTGCTCTGGGCGCCGGGCGACAGGTACTTCCCGATCTCCTACGCGGAGCGCCTCGCCGGCGAAGTCGCCAACGCCGAGATCGTCCGCATCCCGGACGCCAAGACCTTTGTCCCGCTCGACCAGCCCCAGCGCGTCGCCGAAGAGATCGCGAGGTTCGCGCCGACGGGGTGATCTTCATGCTCAGTTTCCGGGTTCGCTCGCGCACCTAAAACGAACAGGCGTTCCCAAACGCTCGCAAAAAGCATATTTTTCGTCCGACGGGCTGGGAAATCTTTGGCCAACGCCCCCTACAGGACGGAGTCATATGTCCAAGCAGATCTTCGACCAGGATCGGCCCCGCAGCACGATGGCGCAGCGCCTCGACGAAGCGTTCGCCGGCTGCGACCAGTGGACCGTGGTCGCGGCACCGCCGCGCCGCAGCGGTCTAGATCTCAGCCCCGCCACCTCGAGCAGCGCGAGGATCTTCGATCGGGCCGCGGCGGCGGTCGGCACTCAGGAGCCGCGCGCGCTGTAACAGAGCTGTGTGGGCGTGCGCTCGCCCGCGATCTCTCAGTGGTAGCGCATGAAAATCCAGCCGCCGCCGAGCCCCACCACCCGGGAGCAGCAGCAAGGATGCCTGCCCGATCAGTTCCTCGTCCGCGCCGAGGAGCTTCAAGCCGATCACCCACCCAAAGGTGAGAACGGGAATCGCGAGTCCAAACAGGATGAAAGCAGTGCGCTCGCTCATTTCGCCTCCTCAGACATAACATTACCCTATTACCGCAGCAGCGGCGATGAGAAACACGGCAAGCAGCAGTTCGGCCAAGCCTCCGACCACCGTCGCCGCTCTTACCGACCTCTCGTCCGCCTTGACAAGAGCAGGCGGAGTATCAGGAAGCCGCAGATCGCAATGCACGCAGCCATCAGCCCGGCACCTGAGGCGAAATCACCGATCAGGGACCCGACGGGAGGCACCCGCGGACCGTAGACGGCAGATCCGCGCGCGGGTCGCGCGGATCGTGCCGCTGGCGAACGGCTCCTCTACGTCTCCTGGTACAGCGGGCCGTCGCCGCCCTCGGGCAGGGTGAGGCGGCCGCCCTTGGCGGTGATCGCGCCGCACTGGACGCAGTTGGAGGCCGTGACGTGGACATCGACCTCGGCGGCGCCGTTCTCCAGCTGCTCCTCGGGGATCTCGTAGACCTGCGCCGGGCACATCGAGACCCAGGTCTGGGCGACCTCGCGGGGGACGCGGGTCTGGATGCGGACGTGGTTGGGGGCGTCGTCGCGGGTCGCGTTGCCGGAGAGGAAGACCGAGTCGAGCTTGTTGAAAGTCACCTCGTTGTCGGGCTTCGGGTATTTGTCCCCCGCGTTGCCGATGAAGACCGGCACCTCGGCGTTGTCCTCGACCTTCCAGTGGCCGCCGGGGAAGGCGCCTTTGGTCGCGACCATCGCGCTCCCCATCGCGCCGCCGAAGATCAGGCCGCGGGTCAGCGGCTGCTTCATGTTCCGCGAGCGGTAGAGGTCCTTCTCGATCTCCGAACCGCGGATCTTCTCGTCGTAGCTTTCGAAGTTGACCGAGTCGATGTCCTGCTTCAGCGACTCGACGATCGCTTCCGCCGCGTACATCCCCGCGTGCATCGCGTAGTGGACGCCGGCGAGTTCGGCGATGTTGACCATCCCCGCCGCGTCGCCGGCGACCAGCATGCCCGGCACCGAGAAGCGCTTCGGCAGCGCCCAGTAGCCGCCCGACGGAATCGTCTTCGCGCCCCAGCCGACCCGCTTGCCGCCCTCGATGATCTTGGCGATGAAGGGGTGGGTCTTGAACAGCTGCAGGGCGTCGTGGACCGAGAAGGTGGCGTCGGTCGTGTCGAGGCCGACGACGAGGCCGAAGCAGACCTTGTCCTCGCCCATCGGGTAGATGAAGCTGCCGCCCGCCTCCTTGTAGCGGGGGCTCCAGCGCAGCGGCCAGCCGAGCGTGTGGATCACCCGGTCCAGCGGCTTCGGCACCTCCCAGATCTCCTTCACCCCGAGCTCCCACGCCTGCGGGTCGGAGCCGTGCATGTCGAAGTAGTCGTAGGCGGCGTAGGTGAGGTGGCCGAGGGTGCCCTCGGAGAGCACCGTCGCCTTGGCGACGACGTCGGAGCCGGGCTCGAAGTTGCCGAGCTCTTCGCCCTCCTTGCCGCGGCCGCGATCGCCAGAGCGGACGCCCCTGACGATGCGGTCCTCGACCAGGAGCTGGGTCGCGGCGGTCTCGGTGAGGATGTAGACGCCGGCCTCTTCGGCTTTCTCGGCCAGGAATCGGCCGAGTTTGGAGACCGACATCGTGTAGGTCCCCTCTTTGCGGAAGTTCGGCGGCGGCGGCTTCAGCGGGAACGCTTTGCTCTTGGTGAGGAAGTAGGTCGCGTCCTTCGTCACCTCCTGGTAGACCGGCGGCCACTCCGACGGCGGCAGGTCGGGGAAGAGCCGTTCCAGCGCCGAAGGATCGACGTTGGCGCCGGAGAGCAGGTGCGCCCCGGCGACTTTCCCCTTCTCGATTACCGCGACCGGGACTTCGCCGAGCTTCTCGGTCAGCTCCGGCTCGTCCTCCAGCAGCTGCATGAGCTTGTTCGCGCAGGCGAGGCCGGCGGGGCCGCCGCCGACGATCGCGATGCCGACCTCGATCCGCTCGTCCTCGGGATCCGTCGGCGCAGCGATGACGCTGTCCGGATCGAACGGCGGCGGGAACTCACTCGGTGCAACCGCCATGACTAGATCAGCCGCCCCTCTTCGCCTTGATCGCCTCGGTCAGCTTGGGGACGATTTTGTGCAGGTCGCCCACCACGCCGAGGTCCGAGAACTCGAAGATCGGCGCGTTCGGGTCCTTGTTGATCGCGAGGATGTTTTCCGAGTTCTGCATCCCGACCTTGTGCTGGATCGCCCCGGAGACGCCGGCGGCGAGGTACAGCTTCGGCGCCACGGTCTTCCCGGTCTGGCCGATCTGGGCCGCGTAGGGGTACCAGCCGGCGTCGACCACCGCACGGGTCGCGGCGACGGCGCCGCCCATCGACTCGGCGAGCTGCTCGCAGAGCTCGAAGCCCTCTTTGGCGCCCAGACCGCGACCGCCGCCGACGAGGATGTCGGCGTCCTCGATGTTGACGTCGGCGCCGCGCTGCTCGCCGCGCTGGACCAGCTTCGCCTTGGACGACCACTCGGAGAGCTCGACGTCGACGTCGACCACCTCGGCCGCGCCCCCCGACTCGTTGGCGTCGAAGGCGTTGAGGCGGCCGATGATGATGCCGGGCTCGGAGACGTAGCCGACGTCGGCGACCTCGGAGTCCTGCAGGATCGGCCGCTCGACGACCAGCTTGCCGTCCTGGACCTTGACCGCGGTGACCTCCATCGTCACGCCGGCGCCGAGGCGGGCGGTGAGGCCGGCCCCGATCTCGAAGCCGAGCAGGCCACCGCCGAAGAGGGCGTAGGAGAAGCCCTCGTCGCCGATCACCTTGGCCATCGCGTCGACGATCGGCTGGGCCAGGCCCTCGGGCACGTTCTTGGCCCGGTAGACCTTGGCGGCGCCGTAGTTTCCGAGGCCGGCGCAGGCGTCGTCGGCGACCTCGCCGACGACCAGCGCGGCGGCTTCGCCGCCGACTTCGCCGGCCAGCTTCGCGGCCTCGGAGATCGCCCCGAGCGAGTTCTTGTTGAAGTTGCCCTCGTCGTCGTGGAGGGCGTAAACCAGGATGCCTGCCATCTAGATCAGCTTCCTCTCGTCGAGCCAGGCGACGATCTTTTCGACCGTCTCGTTGGTGTCCTCGTCCTCGATGATCTCCCCCGCTTCCTTGGCCGGCGGCGGGTTCAGGGCCAGGACCTTCGTCTTCGAGCCGCCTTCGCCGACCTGGCCGGCGTCGATGCCGACGTCGCCGGTGGCCTTCGAGTCGAGCGGTTTCTTTTTCGCCCCCATGATCGCTTTCAGGCTCGGGTAGCGCGGCTCGTTGATTGCGTCGCCGACGCTGATCACGGCCGGCAGCTCGACCTCGACGGTGTCGTAGCCGTACTCAGCCTGGCGCTCGCAGCGCAGCTTGCCGTCGCTGACGTCAATCTGGATCACCTGGGTCAGCGACGGCATCTTCAGGTGGTCGGCGACAACCGCACCGATCGTGTAGCACTCGCCGTCATCGGACTGCTGGCCCAGCAGGACCAGGTCGGGACTCTCCGACTCGAGCACTTTCGCCAGCGCGTAGCCGGTTGCGCAGACGTCGGAGCCGGCAAGCGCGTCGTCGGCGAGGTGCACCGAACGGTCGGCGCCAAGCGCGACGGCCTTGTGCAGCGCGCGGACGGCGGAGCTCGGCCCCATCGTCACCGCGACGACCTCCTCGACCGGGATCGCGCCACCCTCCTTGATCTGCATCGCCGCCTCGAGGGCGTGCGTGTCGAAGGGGTTGAGATTTTTCTCGCCGCTGCGGTCCAGCCGCATCGTGTTGGGGTCGATGCGCTTCTGGACGGCGGCGTCCGGGACCTCCTTGACCAGGACGCAGATCTTCAAGTTCAAGCCTCCTTGGGGACGATTCTCAGGTCTTCGCGGGCGGCGGTCTCCGCCTCACGCGGCCCGTCGCGGGCGCGATCTTAGCGTCTGCCGTCGGTTGACTGACGAGTCAATCAGGATCATACCCGGATCGGCCGGACCTATGCACCGATCCGTGTCGGATATCACGCAGGGACGGCGTGGGGCCTCAGTTTTCGGCGGCGTGGCGGGCGCTGGCGCGCTCGCGGATGAAATCGACGATGTCGTCGGTCCCGGCCCCGGGCGTGAAGACCTCCGCCACTCCGAGCTTCTTCAGCTCGGGGATGTCGTCGGCGGGGATCGTCCCCCCCACCGTCACCAGCACGTCGTCGACTCCCTGCGCCTGCAGCAGCTCGACCACCTTCGGGACCAGCGTCATGTGGGCGCCGGAGAGGATCGAGAGCCCAACCGCGTCGGCGTCCTCCTGGATCACGGTCTCGGCGATCTGCTCGGGCGTCTGGTGCAGGCCGGTGTAGATCACCTCCATCCCGGCGTCGCGGAGGGCGCGGGCGATGATCTTGGCGCCGCGGTCGTGCCCGTCGAGGCCGGGCTTGGCGACGACGACGCGGATCTTGCGGGCGGTTGCTGCCTCCATGCGGGCGGGAAGCCTACCGGTCCGCCCCCTTCCTCCCGAACTGCATCAAATTTCAGGCCTGCTGGCCCGGAAATTTGATGCAGTTCGATTTACGGGCGGACGCGCAGGCGACGCGGCGGCGGGACGCGGCGGCGGGCGGCGACCCGCGAGGCGCCGAAGCCGGCGACGGTCGCGAGCAGCGTCACCGCCAGCGCCACCAGGCGGCGGCCGAGACGCTCGAAGCGCATCACCTCCCAGCCCTCGGCCCGGGCGATCTCCGCCAGCGGCGGATCGGGGTTGACGGCGACCGGGTTGCCGACCGCGCGCAGCATCGGCAGGTCGGAGATCGAGTCGGAGTAGGCATAGGAGTCGGCAAGCTCGATTCCGTGGCTGGCCGCGAACTCGCGCATCGCCTCCACCTTCCCCTCGCCGTAGACGAAGGGGCCGTCGAGGCGGCCGGTGAAGTTGCCGTCCACGTCGATCTCGTAGCGGGTGCCGATGCCTCCCTCCATCCCCAGCACGTGCGCCAGCTGCTCGACCACCCCGTTGCCGGCGGCGCTGACGATGAAGGTCGGCCGCCCGGCGTCCTGGTGGGCGTAGACCTCCTCGAGCATCTGCGGGAACACGCGCGGCAGGATCGCGGCCATCACCTCCGGTCCCATCCGGTCGACCATCCGCGCCGGGACGCCGGTGATCAGCTCGCGCGCCACCTTCAGCACCTCGGCGGTGCGGGCGTCGGTGGTGCCGCGCAGCCGGTAGCGCAGGTGCTCGAACCCCCAGCTGGCGAGCTGCCGCTTGCCGACGATCCCCTGGCGGGAGGCGATGCGGGCGAACTGCATCCCGCTCGACCCCGCCATGAGGGTCTTGTCCAGATCGAAGAAAGCCGCAGCGCGCTGAACCGTCACACCTCGATGACGATCGCGTCGCCCTGCCCGCCGCCCGAGCAGATCGCGGCGACGCCGAGGCCGCCGCCGCGGCGGCGCAGCTCGTGGACGAGGGCGCCGACGATGCGGGCGCCGGAGGCGCCGATCGGGTGCCCGAGGGCGATCGCGCCGCCGTTGACGTTGACCCTCTCCTCGTCGACGCCGAGCATCCGCACCGAGTTCAGCGCCACCGAGGCGAAGGCCTCGTTGATCTCCCAGAGGTCGACGTCCTCGGGGCTCTTGCCGACCTTCTCCAGCGCCTGCCTGGCCGCGTTGGCCGGCGTTTTCGCCAGGTAGGGGAAGTCGTCGGCGACGGTGCCGTAGGAGAGGATCCGGGCCAGCGGCGCCTTGCCCTCCTTCTCGGCCCACTCCTCGGAGGCGACGACGATCGCGCCGGCGCCGTCGTTGACGCCCGGGGCGTTGCCGGCGGTGTGGGTCGCGTCCTCGCCGCCGATCGCCTTCAGCTTCGCCAGCGTCTCCAGGGTGGTGTCGGGACGGATCGCCTCGTCGGTCTCGACCGTGCTCTCGCCCTTGCGCGACCTGACGGTGACGCCGACGATCTCTTCGGCTAGCCGGCCGGCGTCGGTCGCCTCGGCGGCGAGCCGGTGCGAGCGCTCGGCGAAGCGGTCCATGTCGACGCGGGTGATCTCGAGCTCGTTCGAGACCTCGCTTGCCTCGTTGATCATCTGCTTGTCGGTGAAGGGGTTGGTGAGCCCGTCGTGGGTCATCGCGTCGAGCGCCTGGACGTCCCCCATCCGGAATCCGAAGCGGGCGCCCGGCAGCAGGTAGGGCGCGCTGCTCATCGACTCCATGCCGCCGGTGACGGCGACGTTAGAGTCGCCGGCGCGGATCGCCGTGTCGGCGAGGCCGAGCGAGCGCATGCCCGAGGCGCAGACCTTGTTGATCGTCTCCGAGGGGACCTCCTTCGGGATCCCGCCCTTGATCTGCGCCTGGCGCGAGGGGATCTGGCCCTGGCCGGCCTGCAGGACCTGGCCGAAGACGACCTGCTCGACCTGCTCGGGCTCGACGCCGGAGCGCTCCAGCGCCGCCTCGATCACGTGGCCGCCGAGGTCGGTGGCGTCAAGGGAGGAGAGACCGCCGCCCATCTTTCCGAAGGGGGTGCGGGCGGTTCCGAGAATCACTGAGCTGGGCATCTACTGGCGTTCCTTTCCAAGTTCGGTAGGCCTGGCCCCTGTCCGCCAGGGCCGACGGGTGACGATACCGACAGGGCGTAGACTCGCGACCCGATGAAGGTCGCGGTGGAGCAGGTTGAGCTGGCCGAAAGCGGCGCCGAGGTCTTGGTCGTAGGGCTCGTCGAGGGCGGGGAACTGCCGTCGACGGTGCGCGATGCCGCCGGTGCCGACACCGCCCGCTCGGACTTCAAGGAGCTGACGCTGCTGCGCCCGCGCGAGCTGCCGCCGCTGCTGGTCGTCGGGCTGGGCACCCCGGGGGAACTCGGTGCCGAGAAGCTGCGGGTCGCCGCCGCCCTCGCTGCCAAGGAGGCGGGGCGCCTGCGGGCGACCTCGGTCGCCTGGGAGCTGCCGGAGCGCCTCGAGCCCCCGGCCGCAGCCGAGGCTCTGGCGACGGGGACGATCCTCGGCGCCCACCGCTTCGACCGCTTCAAGTCCGCCGAGCCCGAGGACTCGCCGCGGCTGGACTCGCTGACGCTGGTGGGGCCGGCGGCGGCGGCAGAGGCGGCCGAGCGAGGGCGGATCGCCGCCGAGGCCCAGAACCGCGCCCGGGACCTGCAGAGCACCCCTGCCAACGTCGCCACCCCCGGATTCCTCGCCGAGCGGGCGGAGGCGATCGCCGCCCGCTCCGACGCCCTCGGCGTCGAGGTCCTCGGTCGCGCCGAGCTGGAGGCGAAGGGAATGGGCGGCCTGCTCGCGGTCTCCCAGGGCGGGCCGCAGGAGCCGAAGCTGATCGTCCTCCGCTATGCCGGGGGCGGCGGCGGCCCGAAGCTCGGCTTCGTCGGCAAGGGCGTGACCTTCGACACCGGCGGCATCTCGCTGAAGCCGGGGGCGGGCATGCACGAGATGAAGATGGACATGTCCGGCGCCGCCGCCGTCCTCGAGGCGGTCGCGGCCGTCGCCGAGCTCGAGCTGCCGGTCGATCTCCTCGCCGTCGTCCCCTCGACCGAGAACATGCCCTCGGGAACGGCGGTCAAGCCGGGTGACGTGATCACCCAGTACAACGGCAAGACGGTCGAGGTCAACAACACCGACGCCGAGGGGCGGCTGATCCTCGCCGACGCCCTCGCCTATGCGGTCGAGCAGGGGGCGGAGCGCCTCGTCGACCTCGCCACCCTGACCGGCGCCGTCGTGATGGCGCTCGGCTCGACCTACGCCGCCGTGATCTCGAACGACGACGCGCTCGCCGAGGAGGTCCTCCGCGCCGGCGCGGAGACCGGCGAGCTGACCTGGCGGCTGCCGCTCCACCCGGAGTACAGGGAGCTGATGCAGGGGACCGTCGCCGACCTCTCCAACCTGGCCAAGAAGCGCAAGGCGGGGACGATCACCGCCGGGGCCTTCCTCGAGGAGTTCGTCGGCGAGACCCCCTGGGCACACGTCGACATCGCCGGCACCGCCTGGGACGTCGGCCGCGCCTACACCGGCAGCGACGCCAGCGGCTTCGGCGTGCGGCTGCTGGTCGCCCTCGCTCGCCATCACGCCGCCTAGACGGCTTCCCCGAGGACCATCAGCGTCGAGGTGCCGTGGGCGAGGAGCTTGCCGCTCTGCGCCTCGGTCAGCGTCGCCTCGGCGGTGGCCTGCCTGCGACCGCGGTAGAGGACGGTCGCCTCGCAGAGGACGCGGCCGGTGTCGCGGGTGATCGGCCGCACGAACTTCGCCTCGAGCCCGAGCGAGGTGTAGGCGACGCCGGCGGGGAGCGTGGTGTGGACGGCGCAGCCGAGCGCCGAGTCGAGCAGGGTCGCGGCGTAGCCGCCGTGGACGACCCCGATCGGGTTGTAGTGCTCCTCGCCGGGCTCCCCCTCGAAGACCACCCTCCCCTCCTCCAGCTCGACCGGGCGCAGCCGCATCGTCACCGCGATCGGCGGCGGCGGCATCTCCCCCCGAACGACGGCGGTCATGTACTCGAGGCCCGTCATCGTCGCCCCCGCCGCCGCGGTCGGCAGCGGGTCCTGCCAGACCAGGGTGCGGCTGCGGGAGCTGTCGGGGCTGGAGGCGGCGAAGGCTTCGGCCAGCTCGGCGGCGCTGCCTTCGGGCGCGGAGATCACTCCCTCGCCGCTCACCGGATCTCGATCCTCCGGTAGGGCGTGGCCCGCCGCGGCTCGCGCGGCGCCGCCGGGTAGTGCAGATCGGCGCTGATCTCCTCCTGGGTGATCGAGATCCGGGACCTGCGGTGGCGCTGCTGGTGCCTGTTCCTTGGGATCAGCCTCATGCTTGCCTCCGATCGGCTGTGGCTTGGTTGCATCAAGCAACTGATCTGACGCGAGACTACCCGAAGCGAGTTGCTTGATGCAACCAAGTGTGCGAAGATCACACTCGTGCTGCGTCGCGACTACCCCGGACTGGACTGCTCGGTGGCGAAGGCCCTCGAGGTGATCGGCGAGCGCTGGTCGCTGCTGATCGTCCGCGCGGTCATGCACGGCAACCGCCGCTTCGGCGAGATGCAGGAGTCGCTCGGCATCGCCCGCAACGTCCTCTCCACGCGCCTGGAGCGCCTGGTCGAGGAGGAGATCCTCGAGCGCCGCGCCTACTCGGAAAGCCCGCCCCGCCACGAATACTTCCTCACCGAGAAGGGCCTCGACCTCTGGCCGGCGCTGATCGCCCTCCTGCACTGGGGCGAGCGCTACTCGCCCGACCCCGCCGGCCCGCGACGCCTGATCGTCCACAAGGAGTGCGGAGGCAAGGTCAGCGAGCGCGGCACCTGCGAGAGCTGCGGCAAGGTGCTGACCGCTCGCGACGCCAAGCAGGTGCCCGGGCCGGGCGCGAAGGTGACGGCCGAGGCGGCCGGCGCCGCGGCGGACTAACCGTCAGCGTCTTCTTCTTCCCGGCGGCGGAGCTCATCGGCGAGCACCACGTACTCCTCGAGCATGTTCCGGTCCTTCGGACGGTTTGCCGCGCGCTTCATCGCAATCAGGTGATCCAGCGAGGCAACCCGCACTGACAACCCGAACACCTCTTTCTCCTCAGACGCCGCAGCGAGTTCGTCATAGGAACGGATCCCCCTTATGTCGGCAAGCACGTCGAAATCGCCAAAAGGCGTGACGAAGGTGAAGTTGGCGCCATTTTCGATGGTCTGCTCGTCGAGCTGGAATGGCTGGTCTGCGGGTGCTCCCCGGAGACGTACACCGATCTCTTTCAATGCCGAGACCAGGCGCTTCACATTTCCCTTGTCTCGCGAATAGGCCACATCCAGGTCGAAGCTCGGATAGTTGGAGCCGCGAGCGATTCCAGCCATCCCTCCGACCAGGACGAAATCCACGTTGTGACTTACCAGGGGTCCCAGGAGGCTCCGAAGGTCCGGCGCTTTCGGGGGCAGCATCTCCTCCATCAGGATCGCCACGTCTTCCGCTTCGGCGTTGGGCTCATCTCGATCACCTGGTTTGCGAATGCAATCCCGTAATCAAGGCGCTCCTCCTCACTCATCCGCAGGCGCTCATCGATCAGCGTGCGGTCAATCCCTGCATCACGCTGCTGGGAGCTCAGCACCAGGTCCTCTCCCATCAGATACAGCAGCTCGGTGAGGGTCTGCACGGTCGGTGAGACCCGTTCCTGCTCGATTCGCGAGATCGCCGATTGGGTGGTGCCCACCCGCCTTGCCAGCCGCTCCTGGCTGAGCCCGTGTCGAAGTCTGGCAGCGCGGATCAGCTGTCCTGGTTCTAGAGCCATAGCATATATATGATTATAGCCTAAGTGCGATCAAGGCTGGATCCGCTAGCTTTCGAGAGCAACGGCAACGGGAGGAGCGGGATGGCGGCGGCGGCAGAGCTTCAGGTCAGGGACAGGATCTTCATCGGCGGCGAGTGGGTGGAGCCGAGCGGCGGCGAGGCGATCGAGGTGGTGAACGCGACCACCGAGGAGGTGATGGGTTCGGTTCCGGCCTGCTCTCCCGAGGACGCCGATCGCGCCGTCGGCGCCGCCCGCGAGGCCTTCGAGAGCTGGTCGCAGAGCTCGCACGCGGAGCGCGCCGAGCATCTCCAGGCGATCGCGACCGGCCTGATCGAGCGGTCGGAGGAGATGGCGGCGACGATCACCCAGGAGCTGGGGATGCCGCTGAAGCTGAGCCAGATCATCCAGGTCGGGCTGCCCACCTCCCAGTTCGGGGCGATGCCGCGGCTGATGGAGGAGGTCCAGTGGGAGGAGGAGATCGGCAACTCGCGGGTGATGCGCGAGCCAGTCGGGGTGCTCGGCGCGATCACCCCCTGGAACTACCCGCTGAACCAGATCGCCGCCAAGGTCGCCCCCGCCCTCGCCGCCGGCTGCACGGTGGTGCTGAAGCCGAGCGAGGTGACCCCGCTGAACGCCTTCCTCCTCGCCGAGGTGATCGAGGCCGCGGGCCTGCCGCCCGGCGTCTTCAACCTCGTCACCGGAACCGGCCCGGTCGTCGGCGAGGCGATCGCCGCCCACCCCGGCGTCGACATGGTCTCCTTCACCGGCTCGACCCGCGCGGGCCGGCGGGTCAGCGAGCTCGCCTCGGCGACGGTGAAGCCGGTGGCGATGGAGCTCGGCGGCAAGTCGCCGAACGTGATCCTCGACGACGCCGACCTCGAGAAGGCCGTGCCCGACGGGGTCGCGAAGTGCTTCCTCAATTCGGGCCAGACCTGCAGCGCCCTCACCCGGATGCTGGTCCCGCGCCAGCGGCTCGCGGAGGCCGAGGAGCTGGCCAAGGCGGCGGCCGAGGGGTTCACCCTTGGGGATCCCTTCGATTCCTCGACCCGGCTCGGGCCGCTCGTCTCCGATGCGCAGCGCGAGCGCGTCCGCGGCTACATCCGCAAGGGCGAGGAGGAGGGAGCGCGGCTGATCACGGGCGGGGCGGAGCCGCCCGCGACCCTCGACCGCGGCTACTTCGTGCGGCCCACCGTCTTCTCCGAGGTGACGCCAGAGATGACGATCGGCCAGGAGGAGATCTTCGGCCCGGTGCTGGCGATCCAGCCCTACGAGGGCGAGGACGACGCCGTGCGCATCGCCAACTCGACGCAGTACGGGCTGGCCGGCGGCGTCTGGTCGGCCGACACCGACCGCGCCATCGCCGTCGCCAAGCGCATCCGCACCGGTCAGATCGAGATCAACGGCGGCGCCTTCAACCCCCTGGCTCCCTTCGGCGGCTACGGCCAGTCCGGCCACGGCCGCGAGAACGGCCGCTACGGGATCGAGGAGCTGCTCCAGGTCAAGAGCCTGCAGCTCTGAGATCAGGCGTTCTCGACGGGGAAATCCGTCTACGAGCGGGGACTACGGCGGTGGTGGCAGATAGTCGTTGGTGAGCAGTCGGGAGACCGGGATCTGGCGCTCGAGCATCCCCTCCTCGTGCATCCAGCGGATGAGGGCGCTCGCCTTGCCTCGATCCATGCGGCCGGTCTTCGAGACGAGCGGCAGCGTCGCCTCGAGCTGGGCTTCGGTCACCTTCGGGTTGTCCCTTGAATCCGGTTCGTCGGCGCCCGTCATGAACTGCGCCGCGGCTTCGGGATCGTCCAGCGCGGCCGCGGTGGCACGGTGGACGGCCGTCATGAAGTCGCGTACCAAGGCAGGTCTCTTCGCGAGGAGGTCCCTGCGAGCGATCACCACGAGTTCTTCATAGCTCGGCGAGCCCAGCGATTGCACCCGGCGGATAACGGGGCTGGCGCCTCGCTCTTCGAGTGTGACGCCCTCGAGATTCCATGAGCCGCCGAAGCTGGCGTCGATCCTCCCACTCAGAAGCGCCGGCATGAGGTTGTAGCCGAGCGCTTCGACGCGCACGTCTTCAAGAGAGAGCCCGGCATTCGCGAGCGCGCTGGCGAGAAAGCGCTTTTGGTATCGCAGGCCGGGGATGCCGATCGTCTTCCCCTTCAGGTCGCCGAGGGTGTGGAGCTTCGACCTCTTCAGCCAGATCAGCGCCGCGGTCGGTTGCGAGAGAAGGCTTCCTATGGCGACGATCGGCGCCCCCCTCTCCTTCGCGATCGCGACCTGCGGCAGCTGCGCCACCCCGAATGTGTCGGTCCCGTCGCTCACGTATCTCACCGGCCGATTCGGCTGAGCCGGTACGGCGACCCAGGGGTTCCTGCCGACCTCATCGAAGAAGCCCCCCGCTGTGGCGGCCACGATGCCGAGATCCGACGGGCTTTCCCACCCCTCCGTCGTCACTTTCGCGTCCGGTGGCCGCGTCGACGGTTCGGTCACTTTCGCGTCCGGCGGCCCCGTCGGCGGCTCGGCTGCCTCCTGCTTCGGCTTCGACTGGTCGCCGCACCCGATCGCGAAGGCGGCGACCAACATGAGGCACACCGGCCACCATCTGCTTCTCATTAATAAAAGAATCTAGCGCTTACTGAGGAATCGACGGAGTGGCGGTTATCCCGCCTTCCTCGCGCCCGGCAACCGCAGCTGCGCGCCCGACCCTCTCGCCGATGCCGTAGTGGGCGCAGATCGCCAGCTCGTGCTCGCGGCGCAGCGGCCGGCTCGGGTCGACGACCGGGGCGCTGCGGATCGCATCGCCCTCCTGGGCCACCCAGACGCCGAAGGGGGCGCCGGCGCAGCTGGAGAAGGGGACGGCGACGACGCGGGCGCGGCGGCGGCGCCCGAGGCGGGCGATCAACCAGGCGGGCTCGCCCCCCTCGGCATCGACGAAGAGCCCCTGCACCAGTCCGATCGCGGTGCCGCCGAGGGCGGCGACGTCGGCGCCGAGCCAGTCGCTCGCCTCGGCCGCCGAGACCCGGCGGGCCTCCTCAGCCATCGACGTGCTTCTCCAGCAGCTGGCTGGCGGCGGTGGCGGGGTCGAGCTCGCGCCGGACGACGCGCTCCAGCAGCTCGGCCGTCGCCGGGTCGGCGGAGACGGTCTGCTCGAGCCGGCGCCGCATCCGCGAGGCGGCGATGCCGAGCACCTCGCTGCGCAGGTTGCGGGCGCGGCGCTCGGCCAGCGTCCCCCGCTCCTCGATGAAGGCGCGGTGCTCGTCGATCCTCGCCGCCAGCTCCTCGACGCCCTCGCCCCGCGCCGCCTCGGTCCGCAGGATCGGCACCTTCCACCCCGCGGGATCGTGCGAGAGGGCGAGGACGCCGCGGACCTCCCGCACCATCGTGTCGGTCATCGGGTGGTCTGCCTTGTTGACGACGATGACGTCGGGGATCTCCATCACCCCCGCCTTCAGCGCCTGGATCGAGTCGCCGGAGCCCGGCATCAGCGCCAGCACGATCGTGTCGGCGTGGTCGACGATGTCGATCTCGGCCTGACCGACGCCGACGGTCTCGATCAGAACGTCGTCTTTGCCGGCCGCGTCCATGATCAGCGCCACCTGCAGCGCCGCCTCGGAGAGGCCGCCTAGGGCGCCGCGCGAGGCCATCGAGCGGATGAAGACGCCGGCGTCGAGGAAGTGCTCGGTGAGCCGGATCCGGTCGCCGAGCAGGGCGCCGCGGGTGAAGGGGCTCGAGGGGTCGATCGAGAGCACCGCCACCTCGCGCTCGGCCTTGCGCAGCTCCGCGGTCAGCGCCCCGATCAGGGTGCTCTTGCCGACCCCCGGCGGCCCGGTGAAGCCGACGATCCGCGCCTGGCCGGTGCGCGGGTAGACCTCGCGCACGAGCTCCCAGCCCGCCGGGTCGTCGGACTCGATCAGGGTGATCGCCCGCGCCAGGGCCCGCTTTTCGCCGGCGAGGAGGCGCTCAGCCAGGGGGGCGGTTTTCGCGGCGTCGGCCAAGGGCGAGTGAGTCTAAGAGTTCGTCCCCCGGACGCCCTCTAAAGTTGCCCCGCCGTGCTGCGCTTCCTGGCCCGCAACCGGATGCTCACCCCGCGCTACGCGCGGCTCCTCTGGCGCTACATCTGGCGCCGGGTCCTCACCGCGGCCGGCCGGCGCTGGCGCTCGGAGGGCCCGTTCTTCCTCGGCCGGCGGCTCGAACTGCGGATCGACCGCCGCGGCCAGCTGCGCTTCGGCCGCTTCGTCTGGATCGGCGACGGGACCAAGATCCGCTGCCACGAGGGGCTGGTCGAGATCGGCGCCAAGACCGTGATCGGCCAGGAGTGCACGATCTCCGCCTACCAGCACGTCCGGATCGGCGAGCAGTGCGTGATCGCCGACCGGGCGATGTTCATCGACTTCGACCACGGCGTCGTCGAGGTCGAGCGCCCGATCCGGCTGCAGGGCATCTACAAGCGCGACGTCGAGGTCGGCAACAACGTCTGGATCGGCTACGGCGCCTGCGTCCTGCGCGGCGTCAGCGTCGGCGACAACGCGGTGATCGGCACCAACGCGGTGGTGACCAAGGACGTCCCGGCCAACGCGGTCGTCGGCGGCATCCCGGCCCGGATCATCCGCATGCGCGAGGCGCCGCAGGAGCTGCGCTGGGAGCGCCCGGTCGAGCCCGACCCGGAGGCGTGGACGACGCTGCAGCCGCCGGAGCCGGCGGCGACCCGGTCCTAGTCCGGCAGGTCGCCGGGGCCACCCGGCTGCGCGAAAGCCTTTGTCTGCAATAAGTCTGTCATCTTTGCTTTGTAGTGTCAGGCACCGCATGAGTTGCTGCCGGAAAGCTCCTCCCTGCATGTCCCGCGACGGAAGAATCCGGTCCGAGGCGGTGGCCGTCAAGTTCGGCCGCAACCTCTGGCGCTGTCGGCGCCGCGCCTCCCTCTCCCAGGAAGAGCTCGGGGCCCGCGCCTCGCTGCACCGAACCGAGATCGGGATGCTCGAGCAGGGGACCCGGCTCGCCCGGGTCGACACGCTGATGAAGCTCGCCGGCGCCCTCTCGATCTCGCCGATCGAGCTGCTCGAGGGCATCCACTGGAGCCCGGGGGCCAGCTCCGATGGCGCCTTCGCGATCAGCGAGCGGACGTTGCCGCGGCGGCGGCGCGACGACTGCGAATAGCCCCCTCCGGCTAGGGCAGCTTGGCGCCGGCGAGGTCGGCGTAGACCGCGGCGGTCTGCTCGGCGACGTCGCCCCAGTCGAAGCGGCGCACGTGCTCGTGGGCTTCGGCGACGAGGCGGCGGCCCAGCTCGTCGTCGGAGAGGACGCGGATCGCCACCTCGGCCAGCGCTTCGGGGTCGTGGGCGCGGAAGCGCAGGCCCGCCTCCTCGTGCGGGACCACCTCGCGCAGGCCGCCGGTGTCGGCGACGATGCAGGGGCAGCCCGAGGCCATCGCCTCCAGCGCCACCAGGCCGAAGGGCTCGTAGATCGAGGGGACGACGGTGAGGTCGGCGATCCGGTAGAGCGAGTGGAGCACGTCGTCGCCGATCCAGCCGAGGAAGGTGCCGTGCTCCATCAGCCCCAGCTCCTGCGCCTGGCGTTTCAGTTCCGCCTCGTGGGTGCCGGAGCCGGCGACGAGGAAGCGAGTGCCCGGCGCCTCCGCGATCACCCGCGGCATCGCCTCCAGCGCCAGCTGGAAGCCCTTCTCGTAGACGAGGCGGCCGATCAGCAGGACCAGCTTCTGCTCCGGCGCCGCGAACTCCGAGCGCAGCCGCGCCAGGTCCTCGGCCGGCTGCTCGGGCAGGTCGCCGGGGTCGATCCCGTTCGGGATCACCGTGATCCGCGCCTCCTCGACCCCGAAGATGTCGGCCACCTGTTCGCGCATGTAGTGGGAGCAGGTGATGACGCGGTGAGAGCGGTTGGTGATCCAGCGCTCGACCCCGTGGATGTAGGTCTGGGGGTGCTTGTCGACCCAGCCCTGGTGGCGGCCGTACTCGGTCGCGTGGATGGTCGTGATCAGCGGGGCGCCGAAGCGCTTGGCCAGGTGGTCGCAGGCGTTGGCGACGAGCCAGTCGTGGCCGTGGACGAGGTCATAGCTGTAGCGGTCGCCGAGCTCGACGCCGGCGGCCAGCATGTCTGAGTTCATCCGCTCCACCCAGGCGACGAACTCGCCGAGGTCGGTGGGGCGCTTGGGCTCGCGAATGCGGTGGATGACGACGCCGTCGCGGCGCTCCTCGGCCGGCGACTCCTCCCCGCCACGGGTGAGGACGTGCACCTCGACCTCGCGTTCCACCAGCGCCTCGGAGAGCTTGCGGACGTGGCGGGCCAGCCCGCCCTCGATCAGCGGCGGGTACTCCCAGGAGAGGATGAGAACGCGGGTCAAGGTTCGTCGGCTGGGGGTCCGGTGGCTGGTTCCTTGGCTGGATCCGGGCTGGCTGGTTCAGGGCTCCAGGAGCGGGGCGGTGCTGAGGTCCGGGGCGAGCGAGCGCAATCGCGGGTCGGGGTGGCGGCCGCAGTCTATGGCCTCCAACATCGCCCGTGAGTGGTCGGTGGCGCGCTGGTAGGCGTAGTCCCCGGCCTGCTTGCGCTGGTCGAGGAAGGCCCAGTCGCTCGACTGGGCGGCGAGCAGCTCGCGCGCCGCGCGCAGCAGCCGGTCTCCCCCCACCCCGGCCACCGCCGCCCGCAGCAGGCGCAGCTCCAGCCGCCGGGCGCCCCAGGCGAGGTCGGCCACGGGGGGCGAGTCCCAGGTGCGGAGGTCCTTGCCCTCGCCCCAGCTCGAGGCGTGGAGGGTGCGGGCGACCGGTTCGTGCTCGGCGAGCGCCCCCGGGACCGTGACCAGGCGGACCCCCGCGGCCTCCGCCTCCTCCAGCACGGTGCGGAGCCAGAGCGGGCCCTCCGACCACCAGTGCCCCAGCAGCTCGGTGTCGATCGCGAAGACGAGCAGGCCGCGGCGGCCGCGCTCGGCGGCGTAGGCGCGGAGCCGCGCCGCCACCGCGGTGAGGAACTCGCCCGCTTGACGCCGTGCCGCCGACTCGGCGGCGGCGGGATCGTAAGCGCCTCCGCCGACGCGCCAGATCCGGATGCCCCGCAGCGATTTGCCGGCGAACTGGGCATGGGCGGGGTCGGAGGGGTACCCGTCGAGCGACCAGAGCCAGGCGATCGCCTCCCAGTCGATCGGCAGCGCCACCGGCCCCGCCTCGGTCCGCACCGGCGCCAGCGCCTCGAGCGGGTCCCCGTGCGCGCTCTGGTCGACGCAGAACCAGCGCGCTCCCTGCTCGGCCAGCCGCCACTCCAGCCCCGGCGCGTACGCGCACTCCGGCAGCCAGATGCCGCCGTCCCAGCCGAAGCGGCGCCGGTGGGAGCGGATGCCGGCCTGCAGCTGCAGCCGCACCCCCTCCCTGGTCGCCAGCAGCGGCAGCACCGCGTGGGTGGCGGCCGAGGTGGCGAGGGCGATCCGGCCCTCGCTCGCGGCGCGCTGGAACGGGGCCAGGGGATCGCCCCCGGCCGCGTCGAGGAGCTCGAGCGCGTGGGCGTAGCGCCGGCGCTCGCCCTCGCAGGCGGCCCGACATTCGCGCGGCACCTGCGGCAGGTCAGCTTCGGCCGCGCCGAGCCGCCACTCGACCAGGAACCGCCGCAGCCGCTCCGCCGCGCCGCGGTCTTCGAGCTGGTCCGCCAGCACCGGCGTCACCGTCATCGTCAGGTCCCGCGCCACCTCCAGCACCGGCAGGTAGGAGCGGACCACCGCGTCGAACAGCCACTCCTCGCCGAAGGGGTAGGTCCCGAAGCCCTCGACGTAGGGCATGTGGCTGTGCAGGACGATCGCCAAGTCCCCGACGCCCTCCCTCCCGAACTGCATCAAATTTCCGGCCCCCTAGCCCGGAAATTTGATGCAGTTCGCGCTTCAGGGGGCACGGCAGACGGCGAGGAAGTCAAGGGCGCGGTCGAGATGTCCCTCGCGCAGGCTGAAGTCGGAGGCGGAGATGGCGGGGGTGAAGCGGTCGTAGAAGGGCTTCGTCACGCCGAGCCGCTTGTGGACCGAGTCCCAGCCGAGCTTGATCGCCAGCTCGTGCGCGCGCAGCTTGCGCGCGTGGAAGAGCCCGAGCATCTCGACCCGCTCGAAGTGCGCCTCGCAGAGCGCCCGGAACTCCTCGGCCCGGTACTCCTTCAGGTGCCAGGGGTTGTCCGACTTCTCCGCCCCGGCCGGCGCCAGCGTCAGCAGGTTCGGGGTCGAGACGTAGGTGGCTCCGCCCGGCGTCAGCATCGACCTGAAGTGATCGAGGATCGCGCCGGGGTCCTGGACGTGCTCGATCGTCTGCAGGAAGACCACCGCGTCGCAGGGCTCGGCGAAGCTCTCGACCAGGTCGCGCTCGAAGCGCAGGTTAGGCCGGCGGTAGCGCAGGCGCGCGTGCTCGTGCGCCTCGGGGTTGGCGTCGACGCCGACGACGCTGGCGGCGGAGCGGGCGAGGACGTCGGAGCCGTAGCCCTCGCCGCAGGCCATGTCGAGGACCCGCAGCCCCTTCACCCGCTCGGCGATCCACTCATAGACGACCAGGTGGCGGCGGTACCAGTAGTTCTCCTCGGGCACGTCGGGCAGCGTCCGCTCCCCGGTCAGGGGCAGCGGCGGCACGCCCGCGGGCTGGTTCTCCTGGAGGTACTGGCGCTCCACGGGACCGCACGGTATTGGAGCGCGTAGAGTTCCGGCGCGATGCCGGCCTCCCCCTCCGCCACCCCGGAGCACATCAAGGACGTCAACACCCGCTACCACGACGCGGCGGCCGAGGAGTACGACGCCAAGTGGGGAATCGACTTCGGCGAGATCGGTCAGCGGCAGGTGCGGCTGAAGCTGGTCAAGGCGCTGGGCGGCCAGAAGGGCCGGAGCTTCGGCGACGCCCTGGAGATCGGCTCCGGCACGGGGTACTTCTCGCTCAACCTCGTCCAGCTCGGGGTGGTCGAGCGGCTGACCGCGACCGACATCTCGCCCGGGATGCTGAAGCGGCTCGCGGCCACCGCCGAGGCGCTGGGGCTCGAGGACGTCAGCACGGTCGCCACCGAGGCCGAGGAGCTTCCGTTCGCCGACGAGAGCTTCGACCTCGTCTTCGGCCACGCCGTCCTGCACCACATCCCCGACCTCGACAGGGCCTTCGCGGAGTTCCGGCGGGTGCTGCGGCCGGGCGGGATGATCGCCTTCGCGGGCGAGCCCTCCCGCTACGGGGATCGCCTGGCGGCGATGCCGAAGCGCGCAGGCCTGGCGCTGGCGCCGGCCTGGCGCCGCCTCACCGGGGCGGAGCTGCGCGCGGTCACCGAGGCCGAGCAGTCCGAGGGCCACTCGCTGGAGGGCGAGGTCGACGTCCACGCCTTCGCGCCCGCCGACCTGCGGCGCCTGCTGCGCGACGGCGGCTTCGAGCAGCGCCACGTCGGCGGCGAGGAGCTCCTCTCCAACGCCTGGGGCTGGGGCCTGCGCACGGTCGAGTCGAGCGCCGAGCCGGAGTCGATCCCGTTCGGCTGGCGCCGCTTCGCCTTCAACAGCTACATCGCCCTGCAGAAGGTCGACACCCGCCTGCTCGAGCCCTACCTGCCGGCCGAGCTCTTCTACAACCTGCTGGTCTCGGCGCGAAAACCCGCCTAGAGCCCGGGTCCGGCCAGGACGCCGAGCGCCCCTAACGCCGCAGGCGCGGCCCGCGGTCCTTGGGTTCGCCGGGGGCGCGGGCGCGGTAGAGCTTGGCCCGGTAATCGAGCCCCTTGAGGCGGCGCTCGCCGACGTAGGAGTAGTCGAAGTCCTCGCCCGCCGCCTCCTTCGTCTCCTCGTCGAGGACGACGCTGCCGGGGCGGGCGACGCCGGTGATGCGGCTGGCGAGGTTGACCGCGCGGCCGTAGTAGTCGCCCGACTGGGGGAGGGTGGGGCCGCTGGCGATCCCGGCCCGCAACCAGGGGAACTGCTGCCCTTCCGCCTCGGCGGCGTCGATCAGCGCCAGCGCCGCGGAGACCATCGGCTTGGGCTCGGTGGAGACCAGCATCACCTCGTCGCCGATCGTCTTCACCAGTCGCACCGGCGGCTCGGCGACGGCGGTGGCCATCTCCTCCAGCCGCCCCGCGACCATCCCCAGCTCCTCCGGCGCGATTTCCTCCCCGAGCCGGGTGAACTCGACCAGGTCGGCGAAGCAGACGGTGAGGTGGACCGTGCCGCCGACGTCACCCGAGGCGAGGTCGGTGGCGCCGATCACGTCGCGGCGGATCTGTTCCAGCAGGTGCGCCTGGAGGGCGTAGACGACCGTCGGCCCGACCAGCGGCAGCATGTAGTCGGCTGCGGCGACGAAGCGCTGGGCGACGTCGCGTTCGGTGTCGCCGGGCCGGATCAGGTTGCGGACGATCAGCTCCCGGTTCGCTTCGGCGATCCGCGCCGTGCCCATTCCGATCGTGCGGGCGACCTGCAGCAGTCCGTCCTCGGGCAGCCCCGCGTCGATGAAGGCCTTCACCCGGCGGGCCGCCTCGAGGTCGGCCTCGCTGGCGCGGCGTTCGTCGGGGTCCGGGTAGGGGATGCCTAGCGCGGCGCGGAAGCGCTGCAACACGTCGAGGTCGATCTCCGCCCGCTCGGCCACCTCGCGGGCGGTGTAGCGGGGGCCCTCGCCGGCGAGCGCCCGCTCGACGGGCAGCAGGGTCAGGCGACCGGCCGCCACCGCGTCCTTCAGCTCCTCGAGCGTGCAGCCTTCCTGGGCGAGCTGGTCGAGCAGCTGCCGCCGGGCCTCGCGCGGCGCGCCCGCGATCCCGTCCAGCAGCCCCTCGGCCTCGAAGTCGATTTCGGCGCCAGCCACGGGCCCATTCAACCGCCTGGACCGGTTGCGTGGTTCAGGCGTAGGCGACGGCGCCGCCGCGGCGGGGGTCGCCGCCGCCGCTGAGCTCGCCGCTGCGGGGGTCCCGCGCCACCGCCTGCACGCCGCCGAAGAAGAGGTTGATCGCCGGCCGGCGCGCCACCGGCACGCCGCGCGCTTCGATCCGGCGCAGCGCCTCCTCGTCGATCCCCGGCTCGGCCTGGACGACTCCCTGCTCGAAGTGCAGCCGCGGCGCCTCGACGGCGGCCGCCACCGGGAAGCCCTGCTCGATCGTGCGGACCACCGTCTGCAGGATCGCCGAGCGGATCCGGTTGGAGCCGGCGCTGCCGACGGCGAGGACGATCTCACCGTCCCGCAGCACCGCGGTCGGCGCCATCATCGAGGGGACCCGCCGGCCCGGCGCGATGCGGTGGAAGCCGCCGGGGTTGAGGTCCTCCTCGCCGAGCATGTTGTTGAGGATCACGCCGGTGCCCGGGACGAGGACGCCGGAGCCGGAGCCGTTGGAGCAGGTGACGGCGGCACAGGCCCCCTGCGAGTCCATCACCGAGATGTGGGTGGTCGAGCCGAGCAGGTCGGCGGCGGCGAGGTCGAGGCCGACCGGGTCGAGGAAGCTCGTCTCCATGCCCTGCTCGTAGAGCGCCTCGGCGAAGGCGAGGTCGCGGCGGTCGTTCGCCGCCTGCATCGCCAGGACCAGCTGCTCGGGCCCACTGTGGGGGCCGAAGCGCTCGAGCAGCCCCAGGCAGTAGGCGATGAGAATGCCCCCCGAGGAGGGCGGCGGGTTCGTCAGGACCTCGGCGCCGCGAAACGGGGCGGCGACGGGCGGCCGCTCGAGCGCCTCGTAGGAGGCGAGGTCGCCGGGGCCGAGCGTGCCGCCGCGGGCGACCACGAACTCGCTGATCCTCGCCGCGACCTCGCCCCGGTAGAACGGCTCCGCCCCCTCGGCGGCGAACAGCTCCAGCGCCTCCGCCAGCTCGGGGAAGGCGAAGACGTCGCCCTCGACCAGCCGCCGTCCCCGGGGCGCGTAGAGCTCGCGCGTCCCCTCCCCCAGCTCATGGATCGGGCCGAGGATCTCGAGGATGTAGGCCTGCTGGCGGTTGACCGGCGCCCCCTCGCGGGCGAGGCGGATCGCCGGCCCGACCAGGGCCGAGAGCGGCATCGACCCGAAGCGCTGGAGCGCGTGCGCGAGGCCCGCGGCGGTCCCCGGCACCCCGCAGGACGCCGGGCCGACGTAGAACGTCTGTGTCGTCTCCGCGTCGAAGCGGACCGGGACCGGGACCAGCTCCGCCGTCCGCTCGATCAGGTCCTGCCCGGGCGCGGCGACGAAGAAGTCGATCAGCGTCGTCTCCCCCGCCTCGTGGACCATCATGTGGCCGCCGGCGCCGAACCCGGTCAGCGGGCTCTCGACCGCGAACGACGCCAGCACCGCGCAGACCGCGGCGTCGACCGCGTTGCCGCCCTCGCGCAGGACCGCGGCCCCGGCCTCGGCGGTCAGCGGATGGCCGGCTGCGACGACCCCTCTCATGGGGCCGGCGCTCAGCTCGGGAGAAACTCTGGGACGTCGATGCCGAGCTCGCGATCGCCGCCGCGGCCGCGGCGCGGGCCTTCGGCGTCTTTGGTGCGGCGGATCGTCGGCTCGGCGGCGCGGCGCGGCGGCGTCGTCCGGCCGTCGAAGCGGGTGGCGACGACGGTGACCCAGATCTGGTCGGAGAGCTCCTCGTCGACGTTGGCGCCGAAGATGATGTTGGCGTCGGGGTGGGCGGCCTCGCCGACCACCTTGGCCGCCTCGGACACCTCGACCAGCGAGAGGTCGGCGCCGCCGGTTATCGAGAGCAGGATCGAGCGGGCGCCGTCCATCGAGGTCTCCAGCAGCGGTGAGGAGATCGCTTTTTCGGCGGCGAGGACGGCGCGGTCGTCGCCGTAGGCCATCCCGATCCCGAGCAGGGCGCGCCCGGCTTCGGACATGATCGTCCGCACGTCGGCGAAGTCGAGGTTGATCACGGCGGGGAGGGTGACGAGGTCCGAGATTCCCTGGACCCCCTGGCGGAGGACGTCGTCGGCGACCTTGAAGGCCTCGACCATCGAGGTCTGCTGGTCGAGCACGTCGAGCAGGCGGTCGTTGGGGACGACGATCAGGGTGTCGACCTCGGCGGCGAGCTCGTCGATTCCCTTCTGGGCCTGGGTGCCGCGCCGGCTGCCCTCGAAGCTGAACGGCTTGGTGACGATGCCGACGGTGAGCGCGCCGACCTCGCGGGCGAGGCGGGCGACGACCGGGGCGGCGCCCGAGCCGGTGCCGCCACCGGCGCCGGCGGCGACGAAGACCATGTCGGAGCCCTTCAGCAGGCGCTTGATCTTGTCCTGCTCCTCGAAGGCGGAGCGGTGCCCGACCTCGGGGTCTGCGCCGGCGCCGAGACCGCGGGTCTGCTCGTCGCCGATGTGGACGGTGACGTCCGCGACGCAGAGCTGCAGCGACTGGAGGTCGGTGTTGACCGCCATGAACTCGACCCCCGGGATGCGGGCGTCGACCATCCGGTTGACCGCGTTGACGCCGGCGCCCCCGACCCCGACGACTTTGATCACCGGTTGGTGCGGCTCGCCGCTCCCCGGCGGCTCGTAGGCAGGCTCCTCCCGCCCGTAGCGCGGCGTATCCGTGGTGAACGCATCGCGCCGCGGCTTCGGCTCCTCGTTGAAGACCCTCTTCAACCGATCCGGCGCCGACTCACTAGAAGTCTCAACCCCGCTCGAACCCTCGACGTCTTGGTCATAGAGGCCGGGAGCTTGCTCCTGCCGTAGTGGAACGTCAGCCGAAGCCGCTTCTCCAGCGGGTGGCGTCGTAGGGGGGACCCCCTCCTGCCGCGCAGGAGGGGGTGGGTCCCCTGCGGCGACAGGACCCGCTGGCCGATCCGCCTCATCCTGAAGTCTCTTTGCCTCGGCCGGGTCTTCCCTGCCGTACCGCGGCGCCTCCGGCGGATCGATCGGCGCGTCCTCCGACGTCGACCGGAAGAGGTCCGACAGCGGCCCCTCGCGCATGCTTGCCCGCTTGTTACGCCGAGCCATGGGACAGAACCTCCTTCGCCAGCTCCCGGTAGTAGTTGGCAGCGCTCGAGTTCGAATCGTACTTGAGCACGGAGGAGCCTTTGACGGGGGCCTCGGCGAATTTGATCGCCTTCTTGATCCGCGACTGGAAGACGAGGTCGCCGAAGTTCTCCTCGAGGATCTCCACCGCCTCCTTGGCGTGGATCGTCCGCGAGTCCAGCATCGTCGGCAGGATGCCCTCGATCCGCACGTCGGGGTTGAGGTTCTCCTGGATCATCCGCAGGGTGTTCTGGAGCTGGACCAGCCCGCGCATCGACAGGTACTCGCACTGGACCGGGACGATCACCTTGTTCGCCGCGGTCAGCGCGTTGATCGTCAGCAGGCCCAGGCTGGGCGGCGTGTCGATGCAGACGAAGTCGTAGTCGCCGGCGACCTCTTTGAGCGCTTTCTCCAGCGAGCGCTCGCGGCCGATCTTCGTGCTCATCGCGATCTCGGCGCCCGCCAGGTCGATCGAGGCGACGGCGATGTCGATCTCGCGCTTGACGATGATCTCGGCGATCGGCATGTCGTTGACGAGCACGTCGTAGAGGCTCTTCTCGACCTTGTCGGGATCGATCCCCTGGCTCATCGTCAGGTTCCCCTGCGGGTCGAGGTCGACGCAGAGCACCCGATAGCCGGACTCGGCGAAGGCCACCGCCAGGTTCAGGGTGGTGGTCGTCTTCGCGACCCCGCCCTTCTGGTTGGCGAACGCGATGACCTCGGCGCTCTTCACCGGCGCCTCCTCGACCGCCTCCTTCTCCTTCAGGAAGTCGAGCCGCGTCGGCGCGATCAGGTCGACAGCCTTCATACGAGCATCTCCCCCGTCCTCCGGCTCCTCCTCCACAGCCTTCACCGACGGCTCGGCCTTCTCGACCACCACCTCGGACGGCTCGATCTGCTCCGCCGGCGACGTCTCAGCCGCGGGTGGCGACGATTCCGAGGACTTTCCCGGTAGGGAGAGCCCGGAATCGGAGACAGGACCTGCGGGCCAGGCGCTCTCGTCCCGTAGGGGTACCGCCTCTTCCATCTCCTGCAGGTCGTCGACGATCTGCCGCTCCTCCTGAATCTCGACGGGAGCAGGCTTCGGCTTCTTTCGGCTTAGAAATCCCATTGCGCGGATATTCGTATGGGGGCCGGCTTTTCCTGCCGGCTGCCGAAATTGCTAGGAATCAGCCAATCCCCGACCTCCTCGACAAGCGGCTCGTGATCGTCACCGGCAAGGGTGGCGTCGGCAAGACGACCGTCGCCGTGGCGCTCGGCCTGCGCGCCGCGAGCGAAGGCAAGCGCACGATCGTCTGCGAGGTCGCCTCGCAGGAGAACGCCTCGCGGATGTTCGAGCACACCGCCGTCGGCTTCCACGAGGTGGAGATGGAGGAGAACCTGTGGTCGATCTCGATCGACCCCGATGAGTCGATGCGCGAGTACGTGCTGCTGCAGCTGAAGGTGCGGGCGATGCGGGACATGCTCTTCCGCAGCCGCATCTTCAACTACCTGGCCGCGGCGACCCCGGGGCTGAAGGAGCTGGTGACGATCGGGAAGATCTGGGAGCTGGCCCAGCTCGACCGCAAGGTGAAGAGGGGGCGCAAGTACGACCTGGTGATCGTCGATGCGCCTGCGACCGGCCACGGCGTCGGCTTCCTGCAAACGCCGCGCACCTTCGCCTCGATCGCCCGGGTCGGCCCGATCCACTCGCAGGCCCAGACGCTCGACCGCTTCATCACCGACCACGAGAACACCGGGGCCGCGATCGTCGCCCTGCCGGAGGAGATGCCGGTCAACGAGTCGGTGTCGCTGGAGCGCGACCTGCGCGACGAGGTCGGCGTCTCGGTCGACCGTGTCTACCTCAACGGCCTCTACCCGGAGCGGTTCAAGAAGGACGAGGCGGAGCGGCTCTGGCAGCTGGCGGAGAACGAGAACGGGGCGGCGAAGGCGGCGGCGCGGGCGGCGCTCTCGGAGTTCAGGCGGGCGAAATCTCAGCGCTCGCAGCTGAACCGGCTGCGCCGCGGGGTCGAGGCGCCGGTGAAGACGCTGCCCTTCCTCTTCGAGCCCGAGCTCGACGTCGAGGCGGCGCGGACACTGGCGGGGAGACTCGCCTGATGGCGTCGGTCGGCGAGGTCCTCGAGGGCAAGTCGATCTGCATCTGCGCCGGCTCGGGGGGCGTCGGCAAGACGACGACCTCGGCGGCGATCGCCCTGGGGATGGCGGCGCAGGGGCTGAAGGTCTGCGTGCTGACGATCGACCCGGCGAAGCGGCTGGCCGACTCGCTCGGCCTTGAGGAGCTGGGCAACGAGGCGCGCCGCGTCGACCCGGCGCTGTTCGAGCAGCAGGGCGTGGAGGTGAGGGGCGAGCTGTGGGCGATGATGCTCGACGCGAAGGCGACCTTCGACGAGCTGATCGCGCGCCAGGCTCCCGACGAGGAGTCGCGCGACCGGGTCCTGAACAACCGCATCTACCAGCAGATCTCCAGCGCCCTGGCCGGCTCGCAGGAGTACATGGCGATGGAGAAGCTGTTCGAGCTGCACACCGAAGGCGAGTTCGACCTCCTCGTCCTCGACACGCCCCCGACCCGCAACGCCCTCGATTTCCTCGACGCGCCGAGGAGGCTGACCCAGTTCATCGAGGGCAAATCGCTGCGCGTGTTCATGAAGCCGACCGGGCTGGCGGCGAAGGTGACCGGCCGCGGCGTCTCGGTCGCCCTCGGCGTCTTCAAGAGGATCGTCGGCTTCGACCTGCTGGCCGACCTGGCGGAGTTCTTCAACGCCTTCAGCGGCATGGTCGACGGCTTCCAGGCGCGGGCGAAGCGGGTCAACAAGCTGCTGGCCGACCCGGAGACCTGCTTCCTCGTCGTCTGCGGGCCCCAGGGGGAGCCGATCGACGAGGCCGTCTACTTCCACCGCAAGCTGGTCGAGGCGAAGCTTCCCTTCGGCGGCGTCGTCGTCAACAAGGTCCACTACCCCGCGGACGAGCTGCGGGCCGAGGTCGAAGACCTCCCGACCGCCCTCGGCGAGAAGCTCGGCGACGGCGACCTCGCCAAGCGGGTCGCCGCCAACTTCGCCGATTACCAGGCCCTCGCCGAGCGCGACGCGCGCAACATCGACCACCTCGCCTCCGAGCTGCGGACCAGCTGCGTCATCCGCGTCCCCTACCTCGACGAGGACGTCCACGATTTGGCCGGGCTCTCCCAGATCGACCGCTACCTCTTCGCCACGGCGCAGGAGCGGGTGGAGATGGCGGCGGGCCGGGCCTAGGCCCGCTGGCGGCTCAGCCGTTCTTCGAGACGCGCCCGATCGGGCTCGCGGGCTCGGTCACGATCTTCATCGGATCACCTCCGCCCCTCCGTGGCTGGGGGATTCGAAGCCGGCCAGGGCCACCGTCGCCTCGAATCCCGCCTCCCCCGACTCCCGCATCCTGTCGGCAGCGCGGAGCTCGGCTTTCGTCACCGCTTTGAACGTGGTCCAGAGGATTTCGGTGATCTCCTTCCAGCCCAGCTCGTCGACGATCACCGGGCGCCAGGAGATGTGGGCGTTGGCGCGTGCGGTGAAGGTCCCGGCCTGGAGGGCCTGGGTCATCCGGCCGATCAGGTCGCGCAGGGTGGTGGACGCGACGATCTGACGCAGCTCGTCGGGCATGATCAGCCAGTCGCGGTCGCTGAAGACCACCTGTTTGATCCGCCTGTAGATGTGTTCGACCGATCCCCGCACCGGCCTGGTCCGGACCAGCTCCACGCATCCCAGGTCTTCCAGCGTCCGGAAGTGGTGGGTCACGTTCGAGATCGGTTCGTTGCGATGGGCGGCGAACGCCTTCGGGCTGATCTCCCTGTAGCTGAGGATGCCGAGTAGTTCCAACCGGGTCGGGTGTGCCAAGCCCTTGAGGAGCCGGATGTGCTCCGCATCGGTCTCTATCCGAATGTCTTTCTTCTTCACTGCCCCTCCCAACGGTCTGCTCAGGTTCGAATACTGAGACAAACCCACCCTAGGTCGCGGGAGCCGCAGCGGGGGACGTTTGGTGGCGGCCGGACGACCGCTGCGAACGGTGTCGACCGTGAGATCGGCGCGGGGGCCGACTCGCGACTTCTAGCCCGCGCGGTTGCGCGAGTAGTCGAACTCGAGGTGGTCGACCTCCCAGTCCGCGTCGGGCACCGGGAAGAGGTGACGGACCCGGGGGGTGTCGATTCGCTCGCGGTGCTCGATGTCGCGGTCCGAGGCAGCGGGCCATTCGAGCGAGTCGCCGGGTCGGGCTTCTGAGACCTCCTCCAGCCACGGCGTGGCGGTGATCCTGATCTCGTCCTCGGCCGGGACCGGCTCCATGATGCGGGTCTCCTGCTCCACGTACTCCTCCTCCGGTAGTTCGTCGACGGGCAGCTGAAGCTCGGCGGAGGGCTCGGGCTCGGCGATGACCCTGAACTCGGGCTCGGAGCCGGCCTCGAACTCGGGCTCCTCCAGCGCCGGTGCGGGCTCGGGTTCCGCTTCCACGGGCGTCTCGGCTGGGACCGAGACGGTGATCTCGGCGTCGCCGGCCCCGAGGCCGTTGACGATCAGGGTCTCGTCGGCGGTCGTGCTGAGGTCGTTGCCGAGGTCCCCCAACGCCGCCTGGCGCAGCAGCCCGCGGGTCCCCTCCTCCATCCAGGTCGCGATCTCTACCGCCCGCTCCATCGGCAGGCCGTTCATCATCGCCCGCTCCAGCCCGAGCACGTCCTCGATCCGCTCGCGCGCCTCGATCCGGTCCATCGAATCGTCCTCGATCAAGGCGGCGGCCCGCAGCGGCAGCGAGGCGCCGACGGGGCCGTGGCCCTCGAGCACCGCGCGCATCGCCAGCAGGTGGTCGCTCAGCCCCTCGAGCGCCGTCGGGCGCTCGCAGCCCATCTCGAAGCGGCCGACCGCCCAGGTGAGGGCTGTATCGGGATCCGGCCGGGCCTCCAGCGCGGCGGCGAAGTCGACGAGCGCCTCGGCCTCCGCCTCCCCAAGGCGGTAGCCGCCGGGCCGGGCCGCGGGGGCGCCGGTGGCGATCCGCCGCCAGCAGCCCTCGCCGGTAGGCGCGAAGGCGTGCGGCCCGAGGCCGATTCCGCCTCCCTTGAAGAGCCTCATCACGCTGATCAGCTCACGCAGCTGCTGCAGGGCCGTCTCGGCGCCGCCGTCGGCGTCCTGGTCGGCGACGGCCAGGTATTGCGGCTCCCAGGCGGCGCGGCCCATCCCCTCGCTGCGCATCGCCTCCACCGGCGCATCGATCGAGTCGGCACGGACGATCCGCACCCCGTGGGGCAGCTGCAGCCGCGGCGAGGACATGCGCAGGCCGACGATCGGGACGATCAGCACCTCGGCTTCGTCGGCGTCGCGGGATTCGGCGTCGAGGGTGGCGAGAGCCGCCTCGAGGCGCTCCCGGTCAAGCGTGAAGCCGGCGGTCCCGTCCCAGAGGGAGGCGAAGAAGGCGATCAGCATCCCCTCGGCGCGCTCGCCGGGGTCGGCGGGGACGGGCTCCCCCCGCTCCTCCAGGTAGGAGGCGGCGACGCCGGCTTCGACCGCGGCCTCGCGCGCGGCGGCGAAGCTCGGCAGCGACCGCAGCTCCTCCGCGTGGCTGCGCACGTACTCGCCGGTCATCGGCACGTAGCTGTAGAAGGCGCCCTCCTCCCCGCCGTCGGCGGCGACGTCGAAGGGGATCTCCTCCCCCATCGCGACGAGCGAGCTGAGCCGGGTCGCGGCCTCGGTGGCGAGCCGCTTTACCGATTCGTTCAGGAGGAAATCACGCACCCCCCAGGCTTCCGCCCCCGGCTGGGCGCTCCTGCGCTTGCACGATCGCTTGCACAGGCGCATCGGATTCTTGGCACACCGGGGTGTGCAGGAAGTCGGATGGGCCGGCGGCAGCGGTCAGACGGCGGCCGGCTGCCGATCGGCGGCGTCGCCGAGCAGCCAGCGCATCCCGTAGCTGCGCATGTCCTCGACCAGCGGCACCAGCGCCTCGCCCTTTGGCGTCAGCGCGTACTCGACCCGGGGCGGCACCTCGGGATAGGTGTGCCGCTCGACGATCCCCTCCTCCTCCAGCGCCCGCAGGCGCAGCGAGAGGGTGCGGGGGCTGATGCCCTCGAGCGAGCGCTCGAGCTCGCAGAAGCGGGCGCTGCCCTCGGCGAGGTCGCGGATCAGCAGCAGGGTCCACTTGCCGCAGACGACTTCGGCGGTCCGGCAGACGGGGCAGCTCGAGTTGCTCTCAGCACTCATGATCGAAGCGAGACCGGCGATCGGACCAATCTCACTTCAAGAAGTGTAGCGCCAATGCTTCAATTACTGAAGCATTGGCAATCTGCGGGCCTTCACTTACGAAACTTCTGTTTGCCGGTGCACAATGGCCGTACAATCCAATGGCTATGGCCACGAAGCCAGGGGAAACCCGAGAGCGCCGCTGGAACCTCCGCGTCGAGGACTCTGAGGACGAGATCGTTCGTGCTGCAAGCGATCTGGCCGAAACGAGCTACAGCAGCTTTGTGCGAGGGGCCGCCGTTTCCGAGGCCCGTCGCATCTTGGCCGATCGGTCTCAGTTCAGGCTCGATCCCGTCGAGTGGCGAGAGTTCAACGCTCTACTGGACCGGTCACCTCGTGTTCCTGACGGTTTACGAGACCTCTTTTCGAAGCCCAGCGTCTTCGAGTAGCTGGCCCTGCTAACCCGTGGCTTACTCGCGGCCCGAGCCCCTACGCGGGAAGCATGATGCCCAGGGCTTCTGCTGTGGGGAAGAGGCTCTGGACAACTGGCTGCACCGGCACGCGCGTCACGCTGAGGCCACCGGATCTGCCAGGACGTTCGTCACGATGGAGGGGGACAAGCTCGTCGGTTACTACGCCCTTGCCGTCGGTCAGGTTGAGCCCGATGACGCGACTGACAGGCTGCTCAAAGGCCAACCGTCCAGGCGCCCTATCCCCGTCCTCCTGATCGCCCGCCTGGGCGTGGATCATCGATACCAGGGAAAGGGGATCGGAACTTCCCTCCTGCAGGACGCGCTGCTCCGTTGCGCGGCCGCCGCCGAGATTGTCGGGGTAAGAGCCGTGGCGGCCCATGCGAACGAGGATGCAAGCGGCTTTTACGACCAATTCGGGTTTGAAGCGTCTCCCACCGATCCGCTGCATCGGATCCTGTTGATGAAGGACCTGCGCAAGTTCCTGGACGAGCTGGACGGCTGATCTACAACCCCGCCAGCTCGAACGAGGAGCTCAGGAATCGCCGCTCCTGTCGACGACGACCGGCTCCACCTTGAGGACGTTGACCTTGTAACGGACGTCGTTCTCGCCGTAGACGAAGGTCTCGGGGAAGGTCGGCTCCATTTCCAGGAGCTGGCAGGTGTCGGTGCCCGAGGCGCACTTGGCGTCGCCGAAGACGCCGGTGACGTCGGTGGAGACGAGCAGCAGGGGCTTGCTGGTCTTCGGGCTGATGCCGAGGTAGGTGACGACCTGCTGTTTGGGCGAGGGGAGCACGGTCGAGGGCAGGACCCGATGCCGTTCTTCCGGCTCGCTGGTGACCTTCTTCCCCGACTCGGTGGTCTCGATCCTGACGATCTTGATGTCGGCCGCGTAGGTGTAGTAGACGAGGTCGCCGGGAGCATCGCCGCCACCACCGGCCGACCCTGGGTCGCTGTCCGGTTTGGTCCCGCCTCCGCCGCCAGAGGGTTCGCTCGGGACGGGCCCGGCCGCCGGCGGGGGGGCGGGCGCGGCGCCGGTCGAGCCCGGCGCGGAGCCGACCACGCCGTCCTCGCCTTCGCCGCCCGTCACCGTCGTCGTGCCGCCGGTGACAACGGCTTCGGAGCTGACGGCGGAGCCGCTGAAATGCTGCCTGAAGGGGTCCTTGGCGCGCCGGCCCGAGAGGCGCTTGTCCGGTTCGCGCAGGCCCGGGGTCGCCCGCACCACTTCGATCGCCGAGGTCTCGGCTTCGGCTTCCGGCGCGATCGCGGCCGGCGGCGCTTCGGTCGCCTCGGGTCCGCCGCCGGAGAGCAGCAGCGGCACCGCGACGATCGCGACGAGCACCAGCGCCACCAGCGGCAGCAGGCGGCGGTCGCGGAAGTCCTGGTAGAGGTCGCGCAGAACCGGCGGCACCTTCAGCTGGGAGAGCTCGATCTTCGGACCCTTGAGCCTGTTCACGGCGCACCTCCGGTGATGGCCGCGGCCGGGGTGGCGGTTTCGAGCGCGGCGGTCGCCGAGGGAGCTTCAGTGCTTTCGCCCGGCGGGGTGATGAAGGTGGTGATCGAGAAGGTTCCTTCCAGCTGTGGGAAGCTGCCGCCGGCCATCGCCCCCAGCGTGAAGCCGTTGACCGTGATCAGGCGGCCGTTGACGTCGACCCCGGCGTTGGTGGACCTGACGAATGCGTCGAGGCCCTCGATGAAGTTGGCGATGCGGTGGAAGTCGCCGGTGAACTTGACGGTGTAGGGCATCACCCCAAGGCCTGCCGGTCCGACCGTCGCCCCCAGCGGCAGCAGCGAGGCCGCGACCTCGGTCGGCGGCGCCGGTTCTTCCGGGTTGGCCGGGGAGGCCGCTGCCGCGGGCACTTCCCCTTCGCCTTCGGCGCCGAGCTCGATTTCCTGGAAGCGGACCCCGGCCCTATCGGCGATTGCCTTCAGCTGCACAAGCAGCGAGGCGGTTTCGTCGTCCCGCGGCACCGCCTTGCCGAGCACCACCATCTCCCGGTAGTTCTCGGCGAAGCGCGACTTCGCCTCGAGCGCGGCTTCGACTTCCCGCTCGTGCACAGCCAGGCTGCTCCTGGCTTCGTCGACTCTAACCTGGAGTTTGCTCGCTTCCTCCCGTTTGGGGGCGAGCACCAGCGTCCAGAAGCCGAAGGCGACGGCGGCGGTGACCAGCATCGCGATGACCATTTGGTTCGTGCGCGACATCTCAGCCTTCGTCCGTTTCGGTCGCGGGTTCTTCGGCGGTTTCCGTCGCTTCCGGCGCCGCGGTCGCCACGGCGACTTCCCCTTCGGTCGCCGGGACGGGTGCGGCGTCGAAGGCGACGACGATGCTGAATTCGGCGATGAAGTTGCGGGTGCGGCAGTTGGTGCCCCCGGCGCCGCCTTCCCCCGTCCCGGCGGCGGTGCCGATCGGCGGCAGCGCCGAGGATTCGACCCCGACCCTGGTGACCCCGTCCATATCCTTGAGCGCGCCGACGAAGCCGGCGACGCCGGCCTGACCGGTCGCGCAGCCGCTCATCTCCAGGGCGGGTCCGGCGACCGCCTGGCGCAGGCTCCCGGCGCCTTCGCCGCCGCCGCTCGACGAGGACGCCGGAGAGGCGCTGGCAGTGAGCGAGGTGAGCCAGACGTCGCCCGGCAGGACGAGCGAGAGTTCGCGCATGACCCGCTCCCAGTCGAAGCGACTGTCCGCCAGGCTCTTCACAGTCACCGCCCGCTGTTCGCTCAGCAGCTGGTACTGGGTGTAGGCAGAGAGGCGCTGCGCCCTGGCGGTCGCCGCCGCGTCTTCGCGCTTCACCTGGGCCAGCTCCGACTTGCGGTCGGCGATCTGGTTCCCGGTCAGCACGACCATCGTCACGCCGGCCAGCAGCGCGACGAGCGCCCCGAGGACGATGTAGGCGATCGGGCCGGTGCGTAGCGGTGCGCTCTGGCCGCGCCGCTCCTCCGCCGGGATCAGGTTGACCGGGCGCATCTATGCCTCCAGCGCCAAGCCGTAGGGAAGGGTCAGTCGCGCCGCGGTGGCGGTGTCCACAGCGCCGAGCGCGGGGGGCAGCGCTTGGGCGATCGGCAGCCCGATCCCAGCTTCCATCTGCGCGGCGATGCCCTGGATGGCGCTGCCGGGCCCGCAGAGGACGACGTTCTCGATCGGCACCGCGCCCTCCTGGGCGCCGTAGTAGTCGAGCGAGAGCCGCAGCTCGTCGACCAGCGCGGTGACGCCGGACTCGAGCGCAGCCCGGGCCTCGCCGACGATCCCGGGGTCCCCCTCGATCTGCTCGAGCGGAGTCTCGAGACCGACGTGGGACAGCCACATCGTCGCGTGTTCGGCGGTGAGCCCGCGCCCGACCGCTAGGCGGTCGACGATCGCCCCGAGGCCGGCGTGCGAGGCCCGGGTGAAGAGACAGGAGCGGCCGCGGGCGACCGCGAGGTTCATGATGTCTCCGATGCTGCAGTAGAGGGTGGCGCTGGTCGGCCGCTGCAGCTCGCCCTCAGGCGCCTGCACCGTCGGGGCCATGTCCGCCAGGGCTCGGATCATCCCGAAGGCGGAGAGATCGACGCCGACCGGTTCGACCCCTGCCCGGCGCAGGGGCTGCAGGAAGGCGGCGATCATGTCGCGGCGGGCGGCGATCAGGACGACGTCGATCTGAGGCGGCGCGCCCTCCTCGGCCGGAACCCCGCCGACGACCTGGTACTCGAGCACCGCGTGTTCGAGCGGCATCGGCATCTGCTCCTGGGCCTGGAAGCGGACGGCCGCATCCAGCTCCTTCCGATCCTCGATCGCCGGCAGCCGCACGGTCCTCACCACGACCGCCTGGTTGCCGATCCCGAGGCGGACCTGCTTGCCGAGCTTGTGCTCGGAGAAGAACGACCGCAGCGCCTGGCCCAGCGCCTCGCCGTTGACGACCTCGCCCTCGTGGAACACGCCGGGCGGCAGGGGGCCGACGGCGGCGTTGCCGAGCTGGGCGGTGCCGCTGCCGCGGAGTTCGACCGCGCCGACGCTGCCGGCCTCGATCTCGACCCCGACCACGGCCCCCGCCTGGCTCTTGCGGGTCAGCGAGAAGCCCCGCGGGAGCTGCATGCCGCGGAGCTGGATCTTGGGTAGTTGGATGTCCTTGGTCAGTTGCATCGTCATCGGGGCCGCTTGCGCCGCTCGCCTCTCCATCGACACGTGAGCCGGAAAACTTTTGCCCTGCAGCACCGCGATCTAGGTGAACGCCTGGAGGTACCAGTCGACGATCTGATCTCCCGCCAGCAGGCCGACCACTCCACCCAGGGCGAGGAAGGGTCCGAAGGGGATCGCCCGCTTGCGCGCGGCGGCGCCGTGGCGGGCGATGATCCCGAGCCCGACGAGCGAGCCGGCGAGGAGCGCCACCAGCAGCGCCGGGGCGACGTCGCGGCCGAGGAAGAGGCCCATCACCGCCGCCAGCTTGACGTCGCCCAGGCCCATTCCCCGCGGGTAGGCGAGCGCCGCCGCGAAGAGGAGGCCGCCGGCGCCGAGGGCGGCGGCCAGGCGCTCCGGCAGGCTCGCGGGGTCCCCCATGGCGGCGATCCCCAGGCCCAGCACCGCCCCCGCCAGCAAGACCCTGTTGGGGATGATCCGCCGCTCGAGATCGGTCACCGTGACCGTGACCAGGGTGCTGACGAAGACGAGCCCGAGGGCGATCTCGGTCGGATCGCCCCAGAGAACCGCCACCGTCAGCACGTAGAGGAGCGCCAGGGCGACCTCGGTCAGCGGGTAGCGGGCCGAGATGCGGCTCTCGCAGCAGCGGCTGCGCCCCCGCAGCAGCACCCAGGAGAGAACCGGGACGTTGTCGTAGGCGGCGATGCCGGTGCCGCAGCCCGGGCAGCGCGAGCGTGGGGCGACGACCGATTCGCCGCGCGGCACCCGGTGGGCGACGACGGTGAGGAAGCTGCCGAAGGCCAGCCCCCAGAGGAAGATGACGAGCAGCGCGGGGGCCATTCTCAGTTGCCGCTTACCGGGGTCGGGGTTTCGACCTCGATCCGGGCCCGGAAGCTCGGGTGGTCGTACATCAGCGAGACCGCGTCGCCGCCGGTTTTGCCGTCGACGCTGAGCGCCAGCCCGAGGCGGTGGCCTTCGAGCACGGTGTGGGGACCGTTGAAGAGCATTGGCACCTGCAGCTCGAACCATTCCCGCGGCCACTGGTTGGTGCTGGGGCTCCAGCGCCAGCCGGCGACCCCGGTCTGCTTGTTCAGCAGGTAGGCGTCGCTGTATTTGGCGCCTTCTTCGGTGCGGTCGAAGAGGTACACGCAGAGGGCCCCGGTGTAGCCCGTTTCGTTGATCGCCCGCGTCTTGATCACCAGCGTCACCCGTTCGCTCATCACCAGGTCGGCGGCAAGGGGATCGGTCACCCAGCGGTGGACCTGCCACTGCGGCACGGCGGTGCCGGTGGGGACGTTGTGGCAGCCGGAGCTGTCGTCGCGGCGCAGCTGGATTCCCTTCGCCGCGGGGCTGATCACCTGCAGGGGGTAATCGGTCGAGTAGCTGTATTCGAGCGGCTGGGTCGGGTCGGCCGGGGTCGCGTCGGGGGGGGAGCCGAGGACGAGGGCGTCGGGCGCGGTGCCGTCGGTGGAGGCGCAGGTCCCGAGCGTGTTGTGCAGGGTGTGGCTGGCGGCGATGTCTTCCCGGAGGGCCGTCCCACCGGCTACGCAGCGGGTGTCGGAGAGGAAGAACTGCTGCGCGGTCGTGACGCCGTTGCCGCCCGGGATCGGGTCGTTTTTGGCGCTGTCTTTCGGGTTGATGAAGGTCGACTGGACTTCGACGTAGCCCTGCTCGGAGGCCTGGTTCGCCGCCTTGTCGAGCCGCACCGCAATCACCGCCTGTTTGTAGTCCTGCGGTCCGGGACAGGTCGTTTCCGGGCAGCTGGCGTCGTTGCGCCAGACGATGTACCGGTAGATCTTCCCGCTCACGTTGCCGCTGGTGAAGCTGGTCGGCCCAGGATCGACCGTGCCCGTGGTGATCGGGCCGGCACCGTAGAGGCTGCCGGTGTTGTAGACCAGTTCGGGGTGCAACCCGACCAGGTCCCGGTCAAGGTAGAAGGTGCCGTTGCTGACGCGGTAGTTCGGGCTCTTCGGATTCGTCTCGTGGCCGGGGTTCGAGGTCAGCGCCAGCTGTTCGTCGGAGAGGCCGCGGAGCACCTCCAGCTCCTGCTGGGCGCGGTTGAGGGCGACCTGGGTGGCCTTGGCTCGCTGGTTGTTCAGCGTCGCCGCCCGCAGCAGGCCGAAGGCGGTCAGGGAGCCGACCACCATGATCATCGCCGCGATCAGGACCTCCACGAGCGTGAACCCCTCCTCTTTGCGCATCCGCTTCTCCATCAGTTGGCGAGGGTCGCGTTGCGAAGGCTGGCGCCGTCGGAGACGGTCGTGGTGTCGGAGCCGCCGCCGGCGCTGGGGATGACCAGCGTCACCTTGACGTAGCTCGCGGAGGGATAAGAGAATTCGGTCGCCGCTCCCAGGCCGCTGACCATCTTCACCGGAGTGCCTCCGGTCAGGACGCCGGGCATGGTCTCGGTCCGGCTGCAGGTGCCGCTCGCGCACGTGTAGCGAACCTGGCATTTGATCGAGGGCGAGGTCGGGGCGAGCGCCGTGCCCGAACCGCATGCGCTGCTGCGAACATAGGTTTCGAAGCTGACCGTGGTCGCTTTCGGTTCGGCGACCGAGATCCCGTTGCGGAGCTCACGGGTCATCCGCTCCAGCGCCCAGCGGGCGGTCTGGATGTTGCCGGCGCTCTCGCTCAGGTTCGGCTGCGCGCGCACGGCCCCGATCAGCACCGTCACCACACCGGCCATCAGCACGATCCCGATCGCGGCGGCGACGAGGAGCTCGATCAGGGTCATGCCCGCCTCCCCGTCCCCCAGCCGCCGGCGCACCGCGGCGACCATCAGCTCACCACCCTGAAACGGCGGGACGCCGGGCGGAGCTCGCGCAGGCCGGAGTTCGACCCTTTGACGCTGAAGGCGTGCTTGCCGGGCGTGAGCCGCCTCGAGCGGAAGGGGGAGGAGCATCCTCGCCAGCGCCCGGAGTCGACCCGGCACTCGAATTCGGTCCCGCTTTGGCCGGTCGAGTCGTCGAACCGGAACACGGGGCGGCGCGCCCTGGTCCTGCTGGCGGGGCCGAAGGTAATCCGCGTCAGCGGCACGACCGGCTGGGCGTTGCCGATGCCGCCGCCGCTCGCCGGCTTCGACGGAGCGGTCGTGCCGCCGCCGCTGGCGGTGGTCGAGCTGCTGCCGGTACCCGGGCTGCTGCCGGTTCCGCCCGAGGACCCACCGTCGCCGGGGCCTTCCACCGGGGGTTCTGCAGGTGCATCGGCCTGCTGGTATTTCAGGCCAGCCGCCGAGCAGCCCGAGGTGTCGCCGTTGGCGTCGGTGGCGGTGGCGCGGAAGAACGTCGTCGACCCCGGATCGACGACGACGCGGATCCCGTTCCCGACCAGTTCGGCCGCGGTCCCGACGCCGCTCCTGACCGGCGCTCCCGAGCAGTCCGGGGACGAGTAGATCTTGATCGAGGTGCCCGGGTCGCTTTGGCCCATCACCCGCGGTTCGAGCGATGGGTTCGGCGAGCCGGGGGAGGTGGCGGTGAGGATCGGGGTCGAAGGGCCGAGCTCGACCGAGTTGCCGGTGGAGATCAGCCGCGTCTTGCCGGCGGCGCGCTCGTAGACGTCTATCTCGGAGTCGACGTCCTCGCTGCTGAGGCGCTCCGCGGTGGAGAAGACGAGGTGGCTGCCGTCAGTGGAGACGTCCTCGAAGCTGGAGTCGCAACCTTCTTCGCCGGGCAGGGGACAGACCCCGGTCGGGGTTCCGAGCAGCGTGTTCGGCGTCCCGCCCAGTTCGCGCAGGTAGACGTCGACCGCCGAGTCTTCGTCGCCTGCCGCCAGCGGTTCCGCGCTTGAGAAAAAGACCCTGGTGGCGTCCGCCGCGAGCGCTGCGAATCTGGCCTCGGCATTCTCGCCTCCGCAGCCCGGGCAGCCGCTCGCCGGCGCCGAGATCAGGGTCGTGGCCGCGGTCTCGAGGTCGCGGCTGTAGATGTCGAGAGCGCTGTCGCCGTCGCTCAGGTCGAGCTGCTCGGACGTCTGGAAGAAGACGTGCTCGCCGTCGCCCGACGCCGCCCGGAATTCCGGGTTGCAGGTGGAGATCGGGCAGGTCCCGCTCGGCGAGACCAGAACCGTCGTCCCCCCGGCGAGGTCGCGCTCGTACACGTCGGTCGCGGTGTCGCCGTCGTCGCCGGCGAGTGCTTCTCCGGTCTGGAAGATCACCCTGTCGCCGTCGCTGGAGGCAGCCGAGAAAGTCGCCGGCTTCAGCTGGTTGACGCAGGCGCCGCAGGAGGGATCTGGGCGGGAGACGAGGGCGACACCGCTCGAGGACCAGGCGTACAGGTCGGAGATCTGATCGCCGTCGCCGGCGTCGATCGGCTGCGTCGTCTGGAAGAAGACCGAACCGCCGCTCGGGGTGGTGCCGCGGAAGACGGCGTCGCACTCGAGCCCGACCGGGCAGGCGCCGCTCGGCGTGACGAGGCTGGTGGCGGAGGTGGACAGGTCCCTGCGGTAGACGTCCTGGAACTGGTCGCCGTCGCTGGCGGCGAGCGACTCGCTGGTGGTGAAGTAGACGACGTCGCCGTCCTCGGAGGAGCCCTCGAAGACCGAGGGAGCCGTGCCGTCTCCGCAGCTACCGACGCAGCCGGGGGCGGCTTGGGAAACGAGGTGGGTCTTCGCGGGCGCCGCGAGGTCGCGGGCGTAGACGTCGAAGCCGCTGTCGTCGTCTTCCGCGTCGAGGGGCTCGTTCGTGGAGAAGAAGAGGACGCTGCCGTCCGCGGCGGCGCCGAGGAAGGTCGAGCCGGCGGCTTCGGAGTTGCCGCAGGTCCCGCTGCAGGTTTCGGTCGCCACCGAGACGAGGCTGGTGGCGCCATTGGCCAGATCGCGCAGGTAGACGTCGTCGCGTTTGTCTTTGTCGGCGGCGACCAGCGACTCTTCCGTGGAGAAGAACGCCCTCTCGCCGTCGGAGCTGTTGCCCTCGAAGAGCGCGCTGAAGGCGTCGTTGCCGCCGGTCGGTCCGGTGGAGACCTGACGGGTGACGTAGGTCCCCCCCTCGACGTTCGGGTCGAAGGAGCGCTCGTAGATGTCGGGCTGGCCGTCGGTGTCGCCCAGGACCAGGCGCTCGTCGGTTTCGAAGAAGACGACGCTGCCGTCGGCCGCAGATCCTTTGTAGGTCGCCGGCGCGGCGAGAGCCGCTGCCGGGAGGAGCAGCAGGGTCAAGAGCAGCAGGCCCGCCGCGGTGGTTCCCAGTTTCGCTCGATGCATGAGTTCTCTCTCTATCGGCGCGATCCGGTCATCCGTTTAGTCCTCCGGTTGCGAGGAAACGTCGAAGGGCGGGCCATCGGCCCGCCCTTCGACAACCTCAGGCTTGCCGGAGAATCCCGGCTAAGCGTCGGGGCTATTGACTCCAGTCACCCGGAGACGGGGACGGGCAGCCGCCGCTTCCGGGGTTGCTGCAGGAATAGACCAGCGACCCATCGGCGTTGCGGACCAGGGTGAAGACGGTGGCTTTACCACCCGTCGCCTGGTTCGAGATCGTGTAACCCCCGTCCGGGGTGTCCGGGGTGATGGTGTAGCCGCCGCCGGTGGTCGGGATCGTCGGCTCGACCGTGTGCAGCACCGACTGGATGCAGCTGTCGTACACGTTGCCGTGTTCGGTGGCGCACGTCTCCATCGCGACCTGGGCGGTGTGGACGTTCTCCTTGGCCTTCGCGTCGCCTGCCTTTTCCTTCTGGTTGAAGAAGGCGGGCAGCGCAATAGCGGCCAGGATGCCGAGGATGAGCATGACGACGAGAAGCTCGATCAGGGTGAACCCCGCCTCGCTATCGCCGTTGAGCCGGGCGCCAACCTTGGCCCGGAGATTCTGGAGAAACATTAGAGACCTCCTATGGTCCTAATCGTTTGCGCCAGAGCCCCGTCGCGTGAAGCCACGTGGTGTCTGTCGACCCCGGTGGTAGCCCGGCTGACTCCCCCGAGGGAGTCCCGTCGGCTTTGCGCCCCCGCCTCGCAGCGAGTTTGCCTTTTGCACCGAGGCACTGGCAGATTCATCACAGAGCGTTAATCGACCGACTTGAAGATTCCTCAATCCCCGAAATTTGGGCTTCATCTAGAAAAAATTCGTGATCTCGACGCTCGGGCTGCTCGCGGAGCCCCTCAGCCGACCAGAGAAAGCCGACGATCGCCCCTCCGACAACGACGAACAAGGCGATGTAGGCGAGGTTGTAGGTGGACACATCGTCGAGCTGCAGCGACCACTGGCGCAGCGCCAAGGCGACGGCCGCGCCGAGGAGGCCGCGCAGCGGCAGCGAGCGAGCGGAAAAGGCGTCCCAGCCGAGCAGCGCCAGCAGCAGCGGCTCGAGGTAGTAGATGTTGTCGACGGGGTCCAGGGCGCAGCGCAGCAGTGCCAGCAATGCCAGCAGCGCCATCGCGTCCCCCGCCCCCAGGTGCAGCCGGCCCCGCCTTCTGGCCAGCAGGAGGGGAAGGGCGAAGACGAGCAGGACGATCAGCGGGTGCGCCAGCGTCCCGACGAGCGCCGGCACCGTCTGGACGCGGGCGACGAGGATCTCCGGCTGTTCCGCCACCACCGCGGTCCTGGTCGAGGCCAGCGGGTACCAGACGCTCTCCGGGGTGACCGCGCCGCCGGTGTCGGCGGCGTTGCCGTGTACCTCCCCGAAGCTCTCGGGCGAGGCTACGAGCGGCGGCAGCATGAAGAGCGCGGCGATCGCGAGCGCGGCGGCGGCAACCGGCAACCGCCTCCGAGGGAGCGCCATCACGGTCGGCAGGATCGCGATCACAGCCCATTGCTTCGACGCCAGCGCGAGCCCGAGCAGGACCGCGGCCCAGCCCCGCCTCTCGTCGGCCGCGGCAGCGACGGCGCCCACCGCCAGCGCGGCGGTCAGGATCTCCTCCGGGTGCCCGCCCTGGAGCGCGGCCAGGGTCAGCGGGTTGACGACGCAGAGCCCGCCGATCAGCCACTGCGCCGACGGCGAGGCGCCGCGACGCTGGGCGACGCGGGCGAGGTAGATGCCGAGCCCGCCGGCCGCGAGCACGCATGGGAATGCGGCGAGCTTGTAGGCGATCAGCTGCGAGCCCGCGCCGGCCGCCGCCGCGAACGGGGTCTGCACCAGCGTCGAGAAGATCCCCATCATCGCTTTGGCCGAGAGGTAATCCCCTAGGTGGCCGTGGCCGAGCGCGTCGATCGCCGGCCAGGAATCCTGAGGCCAATCGCCCATCGAGGCGACTTGGGAGACCATGTAGGCGCTCGCGAGGACGATCCCCGCAAGCGGCAGCAACCGTCTGGCGAGCGCGGTCATGCTCCGGTATCGGCAGCCCGAGCCGGGCCTTTTAGCGGCAACCGGCCCACCCGCTGGGCGAAGAAGTCGAGCCGGATCGGCCGCCCCTCGGCACCGGCGATGCGGATCGTGATCGAGTCGGCGTCGGGGGCGAGCGCGAATGGCTCGGGATAGTCGGCCGCACCGGCAAGGCGCAGGATCAAGCCGTCCACCGCGGTCGCCGGCAACAGCCGCCACCGCCGCCCGCCGCCCAGGTGCACCGTCCTCGGCCGCGCCCTGTAGAGGCCGTTGCGAAGGGACTCCCACCCCGCGACCTCGACGCCGTGGATGCGGGCGAACACCATCTCGGTGGGGTGCGGAGGAGCGGGGACGGGGATCGCGACCCCCGTCGTCGCCCGCGCCGACCCGATCCGCCTCGGGGCCCCGCAGCGATCGCGGGCGCGCTCCAACAGCTGGTAGCGCCCGGTGGTGAGGATCGCGCGGTAGCGGCAGAGCATCTCCCGCATCGCGGCCGGAGACTCCCAACCTGGATAGCGGCCGTCGATCGACCCCGAGCCCAACCCCGGCTCCCCACCCCGGTACCGCAGGATCGAGGCCGGCCCGCCAGGTCCCTCAAGCGCGGCGGCATTCAGCTCGTCGAGGCCGGGCGTGTAGGCGCTGTAGGTCTGCGCCACCGGAAGCGGGCGCCAGTTCAGGTCGTAGGCCCAGGCGATCCCGATCTCCCAAGGGTCGATCTGCACGGGCCGCTGGCCGAGGGCGGCGAGGATCCGCGGATCGAGCCGGTAGGTGGCCCGCATCGACGCCCGCGCTTCGTCGACCAGTCGCTGCCGGTAGCTCGGATCAGACAGCGCCCTCGTGCCTTCGCGCAGTGCGTCCAGGTGGGGAGTCGCCTGGAGGGAGTGCCAAAGCGAGGAGCCCGGGGTCGCGAAGAGGGCCAGACCGGTCAGCGCCACGACCAGGCCCTGGCCGAAGACCCGCCGCGATCCGACCGCGCTGCCGGCCACGGCCACTGCGGCTGCGGCGACCAGAACGAAGAATTCGGGGGTGTTCCCGTGGCCTTGGCGGACGAACCCCTGCTTGAAGGAGGCGAAGCAGAAGAAGGCGACGAGGGCGACCGATACGGCGCGCCCTCCCCGGCTCCCCCCGCTGCGGAGAACCGCAGTGGCGATGACCACCGCGGCGGTGCTGGCAATCGCGGCGGGCAGGGCCCACTCGGCGGTGAGGATGTCGGTCGCCATCGCGCTGGAGTAGCCGGAGACCACTTCCGCCTGCCGCGCGAAGAACGCCGGAAGGAGTCCGAGCTCCTGCCCTGCCGCCAGCCAGAGCAGCGGCAACCCGAGGCAGAACGCCGGCACGAACATCGCCAGGCTCCGCTTTCTCGCCGGCAGCCCTGCGAGCGCGATCAGCACCAGGCCGAGGACGTCCATCCCGTAATTGGATTTCCCAAGCAGCTCGAGCGCTGCGAGGAAGCCCCCTCCCACCGCGAGGACCGGCGCCGCGAACGCCGGCGGATCGTCGTCGAGGGCGGCGAAAGCCCAGAGGAAGACGAGGAGAGTGACGGCTGCCCCGAGGCGCCCGACGACCAGGAGGCAGTAGCAGGCCGCGACCGCGATCGGCAGGGGAAGCGCGCGTCGGGCCGTCCAGAGTAGGGCGACGGCGACGGCGACGTGGGTCAGCGCCTGGTAGGCGAAGGCGATCGCCCACAGCGCCTGGTCGACGAGGACCGGCACCTCGAGGAACCCGAGCGGGCCGTAGGTCCAGACGAAGTCGCGACCGAAATCCAGCCCCTCGGCGTGGGCCAGATGCAGACCGATGATCCAGGACGCATCCGGTCCGACCCCGGGCACGATGCCGTTGATCGGCCACGCGAGGGCGGCGAGGGCGAGCCCGAGGAAGGAGGTGGAGGTGAGGGTCCGGGCGAGCCGTCCGAACTCCGCGGTTCGCCTCCCACCCAGCCCGATGTCCGTCGCGGCCGTCGCCATCGGCGGCTTGAGGTCAGCGGATCTTGTCGTAGAGGCTGAAGATCGGCAGGTACATCGCGATCACGATGAAGCCGACGACGCCGCCGACGAAGACGATCATCAGGGGCTCGATCAGCGAGGTCAGCGCTTTCACCTTGGCATCGACCTCGGCCTCGTAGAAGTCGGCGACTTTGGCGAGCATGTGCTCGAGCTGACCGGTTTCCTCGCCGACCGCGACCATGTGGCCGACCATCGGCGGAAAGATCGGGTTGGTCTCGATCGGCGCGGCCAGGGAGCCGCCTCGCTTGGCCGAGGCGTACACGTCTTCCATCGCCTGTTCGATGACGACGTTGCCGGCGGTTTCGCCGGTCAGTTTGATCGCCTGCAGCATGGGCACGCCGGCTGCGACCGAGCCCGAGAAGGTGCGCGACCAGCGGGCCAGCGCCACTTTCTGGATCACGTCGCCGATTTTCGCCGGCAGCTTGAGGACGAAGCGGTCCCAGACTTCTTTTCCCTTTTCCGTCCGCTTCCAGCGGAAGAAGAGGACGAAGGAGGCGATCAGGCCCGGGATCAGGATGAACCAATACCCCGTCAGGGCGTCGGAGGCGGTGACGCAGACTTGCGTCGGCAGCGGCAGCGAGGTCTCTTCGCTCGGGTTTTCTTCGCCGATCTGTTCGAAGATGCCGACGAAGACGGGGATCACGAAGGCGACGATCGCGACCAGCACGACCATCGCGAAGCCGAAGATCAGCGCCGGGTACATCAGCGCCGATTTGACCTGGCGGCGCAGGCTGTCGGATTTCTCCACCTGGTCGGCGATGCGGGCCATCGCGTCCTCGAGCCGCCCAGACTGCTCGCCGGAGCGGACCATCGCCCGGTAGAGGCGGTCGAAGACTTCGGGGTGCCGCTCCATCGCCTGCTCGAGCGTGCTGCCGGCCTCGACGTCGGAGCGCAGTCCCGAGATCGCCTCCTTGATCCGCTCGTCCTGCGTCTGCTCTTCGAGGGTGTGGAGCGTCCGCAGCATCGGCATCCCGGAGGCGACGAGCGTCGCGAACTGGCGGGAGAAGATCGACAGCTCGCGCATGTCGATCCCCTTCCAGGTCCGCCAGAGCTGCTCGAGCTTGAACGGTTCGTTCTTTTCGCTGACGTCGAGGACGATCAGGCCGCGCTGGCGCAGCTGCTCTGAGACCTGGGCCTTCGACTCGGCCTCGATTTCGCCGGACGTGGCGGCGCCCGCGAGGTCCATCGCCCTGAACGCGAAGGTGGTCGCCATGGCTCAGCCCACCTGTGCGTACTGCGGCGACTGCGCGCCGCCGAGCAGGCGTTTGAGCTCCTCCGGAACCGAGGCGCGCTGCTCGGCAAGCGCCCGGGTGATTTTTCCCTGGCGCACGAGCCGCGTTAGGTCCGCATCCATCGTCTGCATTCCGACTGCGGCGGAGGTCTGCACCGCGGCGTAGATCTGGTGGGTCTTGCCCTCGCGGATCAGGTTGCGGATCGCCGGCGTCGGGACCAGCACCTCGGAGGCGACGACGCGGCCGGAGCCGTCGGCGGTCGGCAGCAGCTGCTGGGTGACGATCCCCTGCAGCGCGATCGAGAGCTGGGTCCGGACCTGCCCCTGCTGCTGCGGTGGGAAGACGTCGATGATGCGGTCGACGGTCTGGGAGGTCGACTGCGTGTGGAGGGTGGCGAAGACGAGGTGGCCGGTCTCGGCCGCGGTGAGCGCGGTGGAGATCGTCTCCAGGTCCCGCATCTCGCCGACCAGGATCACGTCCGGGTCCTCGCGCAGCGCCGCGCGCAGCCCGAGGGCGAAGTTCTCGGCGTCGGAGCCCACCTCGCGCTGGTTGACGATCGAGCGTTTGTGCGGGTGCAGGAACTCGATCGGGTCCTCGATCGTGAGGATGTGGTCCTGGCGCTCGACGTTGATCAGGTCGAGCATCGCCGCCAGGGTCGTGCTCTTGCCGGAGCCGGTCGGGCCGGTGACGAGGACGAAGCCGCGCGGTTTCTGGGTCAGGTCGCGGAGGACCGGGGGCACTGACAGGGACTCGAGGCTGGGAATGTCGTGCGGCACGAGGCGGAAGGCCGCGCTCACCGCCCCCCGCTGGAAGAAGCAGTTGACGCGGAAGCGGGCGACGCCCGGGATCGCGTAGGCGAAGTCGAGCTGTTTGTGGTTCTCGAACTTTTTCCGCTGGTCGTCGTTGAGGATGCTGTAGACGACCTCGCGGGTCTCCTGGCCGGAGAGCACCGGGAACCCCTCCATCGGGCAGATCTTTCCCTTGTCCCGCATCGCCGGGGGGAAGCCGGGCGTGAGGTGCACGTCGGAGGCGCGGCTCTCGACCATGCGGCTGAGAACCTCTGCGAAATCGAAGTCCATGGCCACTAGATCGGCCGCTCCGCCGGATTCCTGGATACCTGAATAGGGGGAACCGCGAGATCAGGCGGTGACACGGAGCACCTCCTCGAGGCTGGTGAGGCCGGCGCGGACTTTGGCGATGCCGTCCTCGCGCAGCGTGCACATCCCCTCGTGTCGCGCCACCGAGGCGATTTCTGCCTCGGGTGCCTGCGCCACCGTCATTTCCTTAACCGCTTCGGTCAGGCGCATCACCGAGTAGAGGCCGACGCGGCTTTTGTAGCCGCTCTGCCCGCAGCGGCCGCAGCCGACCGGCTCGTAGCCCTCGAGCTCGGTGGTGGCTTTGATCCCGGCCGCTGCCAGCGCCTGCACCGGGATCACCATGCGCCGCTTGCAGTGAGGGCAGAGCTGGCGCGCGAGCCGCTGCGCGACCACGCAGTCGACCGCCGAGGAGATCAGGAACGGCTCGATGCCCATCTTCGAGAGGCGGCTGATCGCGCCGGGGGCGTCGTTGGTGTGAAGGGTGGAGAGCATCATGTGCCCGGTCAACGCGGCCTCGATCGCGATCCGGGCGGTCTCGCCGTCGCGGATCTCGCCGACCATCACGATGTCGGGGTCGGCGCGGAGGATCGAGCGCAGGCCGGTGGCGAAGTCGAGCCCTGCTTTGCGGTTGACGTTGATCTGGTTGATTCCGTCGAGCTGGTACTCGACCGGGTCCTCGATCGTGATGATCTTCTTCTCGACCTGGTTCAGCGCCTGCAGCGCCGCGTAGAGGGTCGTGCTCTTTCCCGAGCCGGTCGGCCCGGTGACCAGGACCGCCCCGTAGGCCTGGCGGAAGGCGTGTTCGAAAGTCTCGCGGCCGCTGCCGTCCATCCCCAGTTCGTCCAGCGAGCGCTGGGCGTTGTCTTTGTCGAGGATGCGGATCGTCGCCCCCTCGCCGTGCTGGGTCGGCAGGGTGGTGATACGCAGGTCGACCCGACGGTCCTCGACGGTGACGCTGACGCGACCGTCCTGCGGGACCCGCTTCTCGGCGATGTTGAGGTCGCTCATGATCTTCACCCGGGAGATCACCGCGCTGACCATCCGCCGCGGCACGTGGGCGGCCTCGCGCAGCACCCCGTCGACGCGGAAGCGGACGCGCATCTCGCCTTCCTCGGGCTCGAAGTGGACGTCGGAGGCCCCCTCCCCGACCGCCTGCCCGAGGATGCTGTAGACGAGCTTGATGACGGGCGCGTCTTCGGCGCTGACCTGGATGTCGCTGACGTCGGCAAGCGGGTCGTCCTCGTCCTCCTCCACGACGGCGTCGGTGACCGCGCTCTGCAGGGTGTTGAGGCGCCCGATCAGCGCCTCGATGTCTTCGTCGGCGGCGACCGCGACCCGGCAGTCGAGGTTGGTCGCGATCTGGATGTCGTCGACGGCGAGGACGTTGGTCGGGTCGGCCATCGCCACCAACAGCGTCTGCTTGTCGACGAAGCCGACCGGAAGCGCTTTGTAGCGGCGGGCGGTGGCGACCGTGATCAGGTTGGCGGCCGCCATGTCGACCTTGTAGGAGGTGAGGTCGATGTGGTCGAGCCCGTAGCGCTCGGCGGTCGCCCGCGACAGCTGGTCGCTGGTCAGCGCCCCCTGCTCGAGCAGCAGCTGCTCCGGCGGCTTGCCCGCCACCCGCGCCTGCTCGACCGCTTGGCGGACTCGCTCGGCCTCGACGTAGCCGAGGTCGACGAGGACGTCGGTGACGAAGCCGTTCGAGCGCCCGCGGGAGCGCGGCGGGGTCAGGCCGGGGGTTCCGTGCTCGGTGGAGTCGAGCTGTGGCGCGGTGGAGTCGCCGGATTCCGGAACGGGTCGCAGGTGGGGCGGGAAGTCCGAGGAACCCATGCCTAGGGGTGGTAGTCGAGCGTCCGACCGTGGTAGCGCGCGTCGATCACCGCCTGGCGGACCGTCTCCGGGCTCTGGTAGCCGTAGCTGACCGAGGCGGAGGGGATGCCGCCGCTGAGGTTCTTCGGGCGGACGACGACCAGCGCCGGCACCTGGCTCACTTCCACGCCCTGGGTGATCGCGGTGTACCGGGCGATCTGATCGACGGGGACGACGAACATGGAGACGCCCTCCAGGTCGGAGGCTCCGGCCAGGGCGGAGGCGGTCGTGATCGCGTCGTCGACGGCGCCCCGCTTGACGAGCATCAGGACGACGGTGCGGTTGGCGTCGAAGGCAGCCGTGACCCGCGGCGGCAACGGACGGGCCGGGACCTTCGGCGTCCCCCCGGGCGGCACGGCCGACGCTCCCGCGGTGGGCGCGAGGCCGGGTTCAACGACGGCGGGTTCTTCGACTGCGGTCGCCGGCGCTTCCTCTTCGGCTTCGCCGCCGCCCATCGAGGACATGAGGAAGAACCCGACGGCAACGAGCAGAGCCGCGACGAGGCCGATCTGGGCGATCGGATTGCTGTTGATTGCATCCCTCATACGTCCACCCATCTAGCTCGGCAGGGGCGAGCCGGACCTTGAGGTTTGGGGCGCGGCGGCCCGCCGCGTCAGCAGCCGGCGTTGGGCGGCGAGGGCGCCGCGTTCATGCACTCGAGATAGGACTGGCGCGAGTAGATGGTCGCTCCCCCGATTTCCGGGGGTTTGTACCCGTTGGGCTGGGTGATCGTCGCGTTGCCGGGAATTTCGACTTTCTTCCCCGCGATCACCCCGATGTAGGTGGCGTTGCCGTTGATTTTGAAGCTCGTGTTCGGCCCGTACATAACGAACTCGTTTTCGTCCTTGACGTTGCCGTTGAGATCGACCGTGGTGGGGATCGCGGTCGACCCGGTCAGGTAGAAGCCGGGCATTTCGTAGATCTGCCGATCTTTGTCGTAACCGGTGGCGGTGATCGTGCTGCCGCCGTTCAGTTTGATCTGCGGGTCGCCGGAGTTGAGCCCACAGTTCTCGGGCGTGTCGAAGAAGATCCTCACCGGTGCTTTTTCGCCCATGATGAACTGGCCGCCGTTGAGGTCGAGCTTGCAGATCCAGTAGTCGCCTCCGGTCAGGGTCAGCGTCGACTTCGACGAGCTCAGCGAGATCGTCCTCGTACTGGGACCGCTATAGGGGACCGTGGCGGTGCGGTTCGCCCCGGAGAAGCTGTCTTCTTCGCATTCGGGTGGAGAGCGTTCGGTCGCCGTTTTTTTCACGCAGGCCAGGAGCCGGTTGTTGGAGTTGTGCGTCGCGATGTCGGCTGGCATGAAGCTGCTCACCTCCGGCAGGGTGACGTTCGCTTCGAGCTCGCCGTAGCCTTTGCACTGGGTGGCGCTGCCGCCGGGGAACCAGTCTTTGCCGATCCCGTGTCGGATGTTGCCGCAGAGTTCGGCGTTGCCGCTGGTGTAGACGTTGCCGTTGGTGCCGATCCCGACGTGGATCTCCGCGCTGCCGGTGATGTTCATGTCTTCGATCCCGATCAGGCCCTCTTTTTCGAAGATGCTGCCCGGGTTGCTCGGGGTGAAGGTGACCGCCACCTTGCGGCTGACCCCGGCAGCGGTGCCGGTGGAGACCACGCTCATCGCGCTCCCGGCGGGCGTGACGCGGTAGCTGTAGGTGCCCTCGCCGACCGTCCCCGTCACGGGAGGGCACCAGCCGTCTTCCCATTTCGTCGTCAGGATCAGGGTCCCGTTGGTGACCCCGAGGCAGGGGGTCGTCAGCGTGAACGCGCTGGCGTAGCGGTTGAGGCGCAGCAGGGCGATGTTGGCGCCGGCGTCGGCGGCGGCGATCGCCTGCTTGGAATCGCTGTCCCGGGCGGTGCCGTGCTGGCTGTCGACGGAGGCCATCACCGCCGCGCTGGCGAGGCCGAAGGCGACGATCATCGTGAAGAGGGCGGTCGGGAGCGCCATTCCGCGCTCGCCGCGGCGCAACTCGCGCGCGCGCAGGAGGATGCGGTCGATCGCTGCCATCAGGGTTTGATCGGCGGCCGGCAAGCCGGCCTTTAACCGCGGGCCCGGCCGGCTGCGCCCGAGCTGGACGCTCGTCCTAATGAGTTGCGGGCTGCATCTGCTCGATCCCGCTCGCCCGCTGGCCGCCCGCCGCGAGCATCAGTTTGAAGTCGTGCGGGCTGGAGGCGTACTCGAGGGCGACGTCCTCGGAGACCTTGCCCTCCATCACGTATCCGAGCAGGGACTGGTCGAAGGTGCGCATGCCGTAGTACTCGCCCTCGGAGATGACCTCGGTGATCTTGCCGGTTTCCTCCGGGTTCATGATCAGGTCCTTGACCCTGCCGGTGACGACGAGGATCTCCGAGGCGGGGACGCGGCCGTCGCCGGTGACGTCGGGGACGAGGCGCTGGGCGATCGCCCCCTTGAGGGTGGAGGCGAGCATCACCCGGGCCTGGTGCTGGAGATGGGGCGGGAAGAAGTCGACGATGCGGTTGATCGTCTCGGTCGCGTCGAGGGTGTGGACGGTGGAGAGGACGAGGTGGCCGGTCTCCGCCGCCGAGAGGGCGGTCCGCACGGTCTCCTCGTCGCGCATCTCGCCGATCAGGATGCAGTCGGGGTCCTGGCGCAGGACCCGGCGCATCGCGCGGGCGAAGCTTTCGGTGTCGGAGCCGACTTCGCGCTGGTTGACGATCGAGTTCTTGTCCGGGTGCAGGTACTCGATCGGGTCCTCGAGGGTGACGATGTGGTCGGTCCTGGTGCGGTTGATGTGATCGATCATCGCCGCCAACGTCGTGCTCTTGCCCGAGCCGGTGGTGCCGGTGACGAGGATGATCCCCCGCTGCTCTTCGGCCAGTTTGGTCACCACCGGCGGCAGCCCCAGCTCGTCGACGGAGCGGATTTCGAAGGGGATCGCGCGGCAGACGATCGAGATCGAGCCGCGCTGTTTGAAGGTGTTGACGCGGAAGCGGGAGAGGCCCGGGATCGAGTAGGAGAAGTCCGCCTCGCCAGATTCCTCGAACTCGGTCAGCGAGCGCACCTCGGCGACGTCGTGGAACGCCTGTTCGGTGTCCTTCGGGCCCAGCGGCTGGTAGCCCTCGAGCGGGGCCAGCTCACCGTGGAGCCGCACGGTCGGAGGCACCCCGACCTTGACGTGCAGATCGGAGCCGCCTCGCTCCACCATCGTGCGCAGCGCTGAATCGATGTCGAACATCCCGACCTTTATCGGCCGGCCAGTTAGATCCTTGAAGTCCGCTGCGCAAACCTAGGGGCGCCGGCCCCTCGCCGCCGAAACGACGCTGGTCAGACCACCTCGCGCAGCCTCTGGGACTCGCCCAGGGACTGCAGCTTCTTGAGGCTCTGGTTCTCGATCTGGCGAATCCGCTCGCGGGTGACGTTGAAGGTGCGACCGACCTCGTCCAGGGTCCGCGGGTGCTCGCCTCCCAGCCCGTACCGCAGCTCGAGCACGCGGCGCTCGCGGTAGGAGAGGTTCTCGAGCGACTCTTTCAGCGCCTCTTTGGTCAGCAGGTCCGCCGCCCGGTCGAACGGGGACTCGGCCTTCTCGTCGGCGATGAACTGCCCGAACTCCGACTCCTCCTCGTCGCCGACCGGCTTCTCCAGCGAGACCGGGGCCTGGGCGGAGCGCTTGATCGAGTCGACCTCCTCGGGATCGATCCCCGTCACCTCGGCGATCTCCTCCGGGGTGGGCTCGCGCCCCAGCTCGGTGACCAGCTTGCGCTCGGCGCGACCGATCTTGTTCAGCTTCTCGACGACGTGGACGGGGATGCGGATCGTCCGCGCCTTGTCGGCCAGGGCACGGGCGATCGCCTGGCGGATCCACCAGGTCGCATAGGTGGAGAACTTGAACCCCTTGCGGTAGTCGAACTTCTCCGCCGCGCGGACAAGCCCCAGCGTCCCCTCCTGGATCAGGTCGAGGAAGGGCAGGCCCTGGTTCCGGTAGTTTTTCGCGATCGAGACGACCAGGCGCAGGTTCGACTCGACCATTTTCTGCTTCGCGTCGAGGTCGCCGCGCTCGATCCGTTTCGCGAGTTCGACCTCCTCCTGGGCGGTCAGCAGGCGGACTTTGCCGATGTCCTTGAGGAACAGCTGCAAGGAGTCGGTCGTCATGTCCGGTTTCAGGTCGAGCGCCTGTTTCTGGCGCCGGCGCCCTTTTTTGCCGGTGTCGACCGGAAGCGCTTCGGCGGCGGCTTTCTGCGCCGGGTCCATGTCCTCGACGAGCTCGATCCCCGACTTCTCGAGGTGCCCGTACAGGTCCTCGACGTCAGACTCGTCCAGGTCTACCTCGGAAACCGCGGAGGCGACGTCGCCGAAGGTCAGCACGCCGAGCTGCTGCCCGCGATTGATGAGGGTTTTGACCTCCTCCATTTCCTGAAGCTCTGCTACCAGCATCCGTTCTTACTCGTTCCCTTGCGCTCGTGGATTTAGTCCTGACGCTGAAATGCCGCCGCGACCGGAAAGTCGCGCCGGAGCGACAAAAAGCGGACCCGACAGGTGGTCCGCGAAGTAGCGTCTACATCGTCATTGTGCCCTAGCGGGCGGGCGCCTCAAACTTCGTCAAACGCCTGTTCGCATGGTATCGCTTCAGTTTGTGAAGTCAAGTTAATGCAAAGCGCCCTGCGCCATCCCACGCCCTGGCTCCGCGCCTTCTGGCAGCGGGCCTACCGCGAGAACGTCACCGGCCTCTCGGCGATGGTCGCCTACAACCTGATGCTGGCCGTCTTCCCCTTCGCCCTGCTCGTCCTCTTCGTCTTCGGGCAGGTGCTGAAGATCGAGGGCGTCGAGAGCAGCGTCCTCGCGGACCTGCAGCGATTGTTCCCGGACACCGAGCAGCAGACGCTGACCGACGTCCTGCGCCGAATCGAGGACAACTCGACCACGATCGGGATCGCCGCCTTCGTCGGCTCGCTCTGGATCGGCGCCTCCTTCTGGGGCGCGATGGACACCGCCTTCTGCCGCATCTACCACGTCGAGTGCCGGAGCTGGGTCGAGCAGAAGCGCTTCTCCTTCGCGATGCTGGCAGTCGTCCTCCTCTTCATCGCCGCCAGCATCTTCGTCCCCACCCTGGAGAGCGCGGTGGTCTCCAGCACCGACCGCCTCCCATTCGGCCTCTCCGACATCAAGGCGCTCGACACGATCCTGCTGCTCGGGGCGGCGCTCCTGATCACCTTCGTCATCTGCGACGTGATCTTCTGGGCGGTCCCTAAAGGGCACATGCCGTGGCGCGCGGTCTGGCCCGGCGCCCTCCTGGTGACCCTCGCCGCCGGCCTCGCGAACTGGCTCTTCCCGATCTATCTCTCCAATGTGTCCAGTCTCTCGCGCTTCGGCTCGACCCTCGGGTTCGTCCTCATCGCGCTGCTCTGGTTCTACGTCCTCAGCCTGGCCCTGATGGCCGGCGCCGTGGTCAACTCGCTGCGGTTCGAGCTGCACGACACCGGCGAGCTGCCTTCTTACGGGAACCCGCCGACGCCCTGCGGCTGCGAGGAAGAAGGGGGAAGGAGCGTGCCCAGCAAGGGGGCATCCTCCACTAGTTAATAAAAACTGTCGTATCCTTCGGGAGGGGAATCGCGAATCGGCTGGACCGCCAGTCCAGATTGCCGAGCAGGGTGGGACAATCCACATTGATGCAAAAACATCGGAGTTTTGAGATGCCGGCCAGCGTTCTGCAACCGACCGCTTCCTCTGAAATCGGCCGCTACTCCCAGCGCCAGCGCATCCTCGACGCGATCATCGACAGCTGCGCGGAAAACACCTACGGCGGGACGACGATCAGCGACATCGTCGCCCGGGCCCGCATCTCGCGCACCACCTTCTACAAGCACTTCGACGACAAGCGGGCCTGCTTCGAGGCCGCGGTCGAGCACTGCGTCGAACAACTCCAGCAGGCGGCCGCCGCCGCCCACTCCGACGAGGATCCCCCCGCCGATGCGGTCCGCAAGTCGGCGGCCGCGGTCCTGCGGGCGCTGGCGGCGCGGCCGGGGCTGGCGCAGCTGCTGACCGGCGACGCGATCGCGGTCGAGCCGCGGGTGATCGAGCGCTACCGCAGGGCGACGCTGCCGGCGGTCGAGGGCCTCTGGGTTAGAGCCGGGGAGCCGGTGAGCGCCCACACCGACTCGCGCCTCGCCTTCGGGCAGGCGCAGGTTCTGATCCTCAACAAGATCGCCACCGGCGAGGTCGACCGCCTGCCTGACCTCCTACCGGAGATCGTCTACCTCGCCGTCAGCCCCTTCGGGGGCCACGAGGAGGCGATCAGGCAATCCCAGCTGACCAGGGAAAGCGGACACGGAAGTGCCGTACTCAGTGACCGATAGCCCCGAGGACCTGCGGAAATGGCGGCTCCCGCGGGGTCGGCACGGGTTGCCGCGGGAGCTGGTCGAGCGCTCGCAGCGGGAGCGACTGCTGGCCGCCGTGGTCAGGGTCACCGCGGTCCACGGCTACGAGAAGACGACCGTTGCCGACATCCTCGGCGAGGCCGGCGTCGGCCGCGAGAGCTTCTACGAACTCTTCGACGACAAGCTCGACTGCATGCTGGCGGCGCACAAACTGCTCGTCGACAGCCTCGAGGAGCGGGTGCGCGAGGTTTACATCACCGAGGGCCCTTGGCCGCAGCGGATTCGCGAGGCGATCTCTGTCACCCTCGACTGGTTCGCCGCCGACCCCGACGTGGCCCGCTTCACCCTGGTCGAGCTGAGCACGGTCGGGCCGGCCTTCCGGCCGATATTCAAGGCGGAGTTCGCCCGCGCGACCGCGCTGCTGGAGGAGGGCGCCGACGTGGACGGGCCGAAGCCCGAGCTCGCCCAGGCCTACTCGCTGGCGGCCGGCGCGATCCTCGCCCGCATCTACGAGGAGGTGGTGCTGGGCCGCGCCGCCGAGCTGCCCCGCCTCCTCCCCGACCTCACCTACGAGCTGCTCGTGCCCTTCGTCGGCGAAGAGCGGGCGCGAGCCGCCGCGGACGGCTAGCTGCCGCGCTCGAGCTCCGCGGCTGCCGCGCGGAGCGCGTTCTCGAGGCTCACGCCCCCGCCGCGGCGGAAGAGGGCCATACCCGAGGGGTCGGTAACCACGGTCTCGGTCGAGAGCCCCTCGACCAGCGGCCGGGCGACGCCGGCGTCGACGGGCGTGACCAGCCCGATCCACAGCGAGGAGAGGCGCGGGGTGAGGACCGGCACCGTGATCCGCAGCGGCCGGCGGCGGCCGAGCGCCCGCGCCAGCGCGTCGATCATGCCGCCGTAGGTGGTGACGTCGGGCCCGCCGAGCTGGATCTCCCGGTCGACCGACAGCTCGAGGTCGCGGGCCGCGGCGAGGTAGGCGACCGCGTCGGCGACGGCGATCGGCTGGGTGCGGGTGCTGATCCAGCGCGGGGTCACCATCACCGGCAGGCGCCGCACGAGGTAGAAGACGGTGCGGAAGGACTCGCTGCCCGAGCCGATCACAGCCGCGGCCCGGAAGTAGGCGACCGGAGCCTCGCCTTCGCGTAGGGCGGTCGCCGTCGCGTGGCGGCTGTCGAGGTGCTTCGACCCCTCCCCCAGCCCGCCGAGGTAGACGATCCGGCTGACGCCGGCGGCGGCCGCGGCGGCGGCGAAGTTGCGGGCTGCCCGCTCGTCCCGGTCGGCGAAGTCGCCGTCGGAGCCGCGACCCATCGAGTGGACGAGGTAGTAGGCGACGTCGGCTCCCGCCAGCGCCGGCCCGAGCGTCGCCGGCTCGAGCGCGTCGGCGCGGCGCACCTCGCAGCCGGCCGCGCGCAGATCCTCCGCCCGCTCGGGACGCCGCGCCAGCGCCCGCACCGGCTGCCCCTCGTCCCGCAGGCGCCTGCAGAGCAAGGCGCCGATATAGCCGGTGGATCCGGCAACCGCGATCACGCTCCCACCGCTACCCGCGGGAGCGAAAAGAATCAGCCGTAGCGTTCGCCGATGATGTTGCGCAACTTCGAACGGTCGTGGCGGGCGTGCACCCGCCGGACCGTGCCCGAGCGCGAGCGCATCACCAGGGACTCGGTGGTGGCTCCGGGCCCGCGGTAGCGGACGCCCTGGAGGACGTCGCCGTCGGTGACGCCGGTGGCGGAGAAGAAGACGTCCTCCCCGGAGCAGAGGTCCTGGGCGGTCAGCACCCGGTCGAGGTCGTAGCCGCCGTCGAGCGCGGCCGTGCGCTCCTCGTCGTTGCGGGGCCAGAGGCGGCCGATCAGCTGCCCGCCCATCGACTTCAGGGCCGCGGCGGAGATCACTCCCTCGGGGGTGCCGCCGATCCCCCACAGCAGATCGACCGGCGAGCGTTCGCTCACCGCCAGCAGGGCGGCGGAGACGTCGCCGTCGGTGATCAGGCGGATGCGGGCGCCCGCCTCGCGGACTTCCCTCATCGCCTCCTCGTGGCGGGGCCGGTCGAGCATGACGACGACCACGTCGCCGATCGAGCCGCCCTTGCGCTGGGCGATCAACCTCAGCGTCTCTGGCAGCGGCCGGTCGAGGTCGAGCAGGTCGGCGATCTCTTCGCCGCCCGCCATCTTTTCCATGTAGACGCAGGGGCCGGGGTCGAACATCGTCCCCCGCTCGGCTAGGGCGATCACCGCGATCGCGCTCGGCATCCCCAGCGCGCAGAGCCGCGTCCCCTCCAGCGGGTCGACGGCGATGTCGACGACCGGCGGCGTCCCGTCGCCGATCTCCTCGCCGTTGTAGAGCATCGGCGCTTCGTCCTTCTCGCCCTCGCCGATGACGACGGTCCCGTCCATCGAGACCGAGTCGAGGACGTGGCGCATCGCGTCGACGGCGGCCTGGTCGGCGGCGATCTTGTCGCCGCGGCCGACCCAGCGGGCCGAGGCGAGCGCGGCGGCCTCGGTGACGCGGACGAGCTCGAGGGCGAGGTTGCGATCCGGCTTGGCGGCGGCGCCGGCCTCCTGAGAAGTGGACCCCATGTGGGCCGCAGGCTAGCCGAAAGCGACCCCTGGACGTATGCACGAAAAAGCGCAGAGTTCTCAAGGATCAAGGGGGCGCCTGCCGATGGAGGCTGACCATGGGAAGCCCAGAGCTCGAGCGGCTCGGCCTTGAGCTGAGTGCCCGGACCGAGGACGTGGTCACGCGGATGATGCGCCTCTCGGCCGAGTCCACGCGGACGCTGGACCAGGTCGTCGAAGACAGCTTCGAGGAGGTCGGCACCGTCTCCACCGTCGCCGTCGCCCGCTGGATGGCCGGCGAGGGCGAAGCGGTGGCCCGCGAGGTCGGGCAGGAGTCCTGGCGGATCTTCGCCCAGCTTGCCTCCCAGCGCGAGGCGGCGCTGAACGAGGTGACCAAACGCTGCCTGCGCTGGCGCGACAGCGCCCTCCAGGTGCTCGACGAGAGCGCCGCCGACCTCGGCCTCCCCGAGCAGACGCTGGCCGAGGCGAGGCGGATGGTCCAGCGCAGCCTCGACGTGACGCTGGTGCGGATGTGCCAGTCCTTCGAGGACGAGCGGCAGCGCGCCCACGAGGAACTGACCAGCCGCGAGAAGGAACTGGTCTTCCTCGCCACCCACGACGCGCTTACCGGGCTGCCGAACCGGACGCTGATCCTCGACCGGATCGAGCAGACGCTGCGCCGCGCCCGCCACAACCAGGAGCCGGTGGCGGCGCTGTTCGTCGACCTCGACAACTTCAAGGCGATCAACGACTCGCTCGGGCACGGCGTCGGCGACGAGCTTCTCTGCGCCGTCGCCGAACGGCTGGAGGGGGTGATCCGGGAGACCGACGCGCTGGGACGGATGGGGGGCGACGAGTTCGTCGTCGTCGCCGACGGGCTCTCGCTGGCGGCCGGTCCCGAGCTGATCGCCGAGCGGCTGCTGGAAGCCTTCAACGAGCCCTTCGTCCTCGGCCCCGAGGCCGAGACCCTGGTCCACGCGAAGGCGAGCATCGGCATCGCCACCGGCGTCCGCTCCTCGGCGGAAGAGCTGCTCCGCGACGCCGACATCGCCATGTACCGGGCCAAGTGGGGCGGGAAGAGCCGCTACCTGGTCTTCGAGTCGGGGATGGAGGACGAGGTCCAGTCGAAGCTCGAAACCGAGATGGACCTGCAGGGCGCGCTCGAGAACGAGGAGTTCTTCCTCGTCTACCAGCCGACCTTCGACCTGCAGACGATGACCCCCACCGGGGTCGAGGCGCTGATCCGGTGGCGGCGGCCGGGCCGGGGGATCGTCCATCCCGAGGAGTTCATCCCCCTGCTGGAGGAGACGAAGCTGATCGTCGACGTCGGCGCCTGGGTCCTGCGGGAGGCCTGCGCGCAGGCAGCGGGCTGGCAGGAGGAGGGGCGCTCCCTGGAGCTCTCGGTCAACGTCTCGGCGCTGCAGCTCGACACCGACGAACTGCTGGACCACGTGCGCGAGGCGCTCGGCGAGAGCGGGCTGGCGCCCGAGTCGCTGACGATCGAGATCACCGAGACGACCCTGATGCGCAACGTCGAGGCGACGGCGAGGCGGCTCGAAGAGCTGAAGCGGCTCGGGGTGCGGATCGCGGTCGACGACTTCGGGACCGGCTACTCATCGCTCGGGCACCTGCGCCAGTTCCCGGTCGACGTGCTGAAGATCGACCGCTCCTTCGTCTCCCAGCTCGCCGAGGGCGGCGAGGGCGAGATCCTCCTGCACACGCTGGTCCAGCTCGGGAAAGCGCTGGAGATCGAGACGACGGCCGAGGGAATCGAGCGCCCTCAGGACCTCTCGCTGATCCGCGACAAGAACTGCGACAACGGCCAGGGGTTCCTCTTCACGCGGCCGCTGAGCGCTCAGGACGCCGAGTCCTTCTTCCGCCAATGGCCGGCCCAGCGGCGCTTCGAGCTGCGCGACGAGCACGCGGGCGGCGATAGGGTCCAGCGCGATGGATCGCTGGGGCCTGACGCTGCCGCTGCCGGGACTGAGGCTCGCTGAGCACCGGGAGCTGGTCGCCCGCGCCGAGGCGGCGGGCTACACCGACCTCTGGACGGGCGAGACGGCCGGGCCCGACGGCTTCACCCCGCTGGCGCTGAGCGCGGCCTGGACCGCGCGGGCGCGCCTGGGGACGGGGATCGTCGGCGTCTTCCAGCGCGGGCCGGCGCTGCTGGCACAGCAGGCGGCGGCGCTGGCGGACGCCTCGGACGGGCGCTTCGTGCTCGGCATCGGCTCCTCCTCGGACCGGATCGTCGAAGGCTGGAACGGCATCCCCTTCGAGCGGCCGCTGAGCAGGGTGCGGGAGACGCTCGACTTCCTCGAGGTGGCGCTGCGCGGGGAGCGGACCGAGTCCGGCTTCAAGCTGGAACAGAGCCCGGCGCACCCGGTGCCGATCGTGCTGGCGGCGCTGCGCGGGAAGATGCTGGAGCTGGCGGTCGAGCGCGCCGACGGCGCCTTCACCAACTTCCTGCCGCTGGCGGGGTTGCCGAAGGTGACGGCGCAGCTGGAGGGGGCGCCGGAGGGCTTCGAGCTGCTCTGCCGCTTCTTCTGCATCCCCGGCGAGCGCGAGCAGGTCGAGCCGCTGGCCCGGTTCATGTTCTCCTCCTACATCACCGTGCCGGTCTACGCCGAGTTCTACCGCTGGCTCGGCTACGGCGAGCAGATCGAGCCGATGGTCGCGGCCTGGGAGGCCGGCGACCGCCAGGCCGCCGCCGCGGCGGCCCCGTGGGAGGCGATCGAGGACATGTTCGTCTTCGGGACCCCCGAGCAGATGAAGGAGCGCCTGGCCGCCTTCGTCGCCGGCGGCATCACCCTCCCGATCCTCACCCCGATCGTGACGCCGGACAGGCTGGCCGAGACGATCGAGGCGCTGGCGCCTGGGTGAGTTGGGGGGGTCGAGGGGGAGCCGGTCGTCCTCCGCGGGAATGTTCGCGAAGCGGCGAAATGCAATCTGATTCCTGCCCTCCATGGGAGGGCAGCATCTCCGGGAGCTGCCCGTAAGGGGCGCGACAAATTCGCGGAGCACGACCGGGCCCCCTTCCCCCTACTCAGCCTGGAGCTTCGTCGCCTCTTCCGCCAGCCTGGCGTACGCGTCCGGCCGCCGGGTGGCCAGGAAGGGAAATAGCTCGAGCCAGTCGCGTCGCTGGTCGAGGTCGAGGTCGGCGACTAGGACGGCGGGCTCGTCGCGCGGGGCCTCGGCGAGGATGCGCCCGTAGGGGTCGCTGACGAAGGAGGAGCCGTAGAAGGTGAGCGGCGGCTCGGAGCCGATCCGGTTGACGGCGACCATGAAGACGCCGTTGGCGATCCCGTTGCCGACGATCACCTGCCGCCAGAGCGGCTGGGTGTCGAACTCGGGATGGTCGGGCTCGGAGCCGATCGCGGTCGGGTAGACGAGCACGTCGGCCCCCTCGAGGCTGTAGGCGCGGGCCACCTCGGGAAACCACTGGTCCCAGCAGGTCGGCAGCCCAAGTCTCACCCCCTCCGGAACTGCATCAAATTTCCGGCCTGCTAACCCGGAAATTTGATGCAGTTCGAGGTCGAGCAGGGGGAACGCCTCGGCGTCGCCGGGGCCGGGGCGGAAGTAGCGGTCCTCGTGGTAGCCGGCGGTGACGGGGATGTGGAGCTTGCGGGTGCGGGCGAGGAGCTCGTTCTGTGGCGAGACGACGATCGCGGTGTTGAAGCCGAGGCCGTCCCCGCCGCCGGCGCGCTCGTAGAGCGAGGCGTGGACGTGGACGCCGGTCTCCCTCGCCATCCGGGCCGCGAACTCGAAGGTGCGGCCGCCCGGCAGCTCCTCGGGCTCAGCCCCCGCCGCCGCCGGCCCGCCGGGGTCGACGGCGAAGTAGCGGCTCAGGGTCAGCTCCTGCAGGCAGACGAGCCGTGCCCCCTCCCCGGCCGCGGCGCGGATCCCCGCCGCCAGCGCCGCCTCGTGCTCCTCGGGATCGGGGTGCCAGCGATGCTGGACCGCGCCGATCCGGAAAGCCGGCCGGCTCGGCGGGCGGGTGCGCGCGGGCGAGCGGGGCGGCTCGGCGGCTCGGATCAGGCGGATCTCCTCCACTGGCGTTCAAGATAGAGAGCGGTGAGCGCGACCCTGCAGAGCACCCCGGCGGCCGACGGCTTCCGCATGCCGGCCGAGTTCGAGCCCCACGCCGGCTGCTGGATGGCCTGGCCCGAGCGCCCTGACAACTGGCGGCTGGGAGCGAAGCCGGCGCAGGAGGCGTTCGCCGCGGTGGCGGAGGCGATCGCCGCCTCCGAGCCGGTGACGATGGCCGTCTCCGACGCCCAGTTCGAGAACTGCCGGTCGCGGCTGCCGGCGGCGGTGCAGGTGGTGGAGGTCTCGACCGACGATGCCTGGATGCGCGACACCGGCCCGACCTTCGTCGTCGACGGCGGCGGCCGCCGCCGCGGGGTCGACTGGCGGTTCAACGCCTGGGGCGGGACCGAGGGCGGGCTCTACTTCCCCTGGGATCGGGACGAGCGGGTGGCGGCGAAGGTCCTGGAGGTCGAGGGGGACGACCGCTACCGGGCGCCGATCGTGCTCGAGGGCGGCGCCGTCCACGTCGACGGCGCGGGAACGGTGCTGACGACCGAAGAGTGCCTGCTCAACCCGAACCGCAACCCCGACCTCTCGCGCGAGCAGATCGAGCGGGTGCTGCTCGCCTACCTCGGGGCGGAGAAGGTGATCTGGCTCGGCGCGGGCGTCTTCGAGGACGAGACCGACGGCCACGTCGACAACCTCGCCTGCTTCGCCCGGCCGGGCGTGGTTCTGCTGACCTGGGCCGACGACGAGGACGACCCTCAGCACGCGATCTCCCGTGACGCGCGCGAGCGGCTGGAAGAGGCGACCGACGCGCACGGGCGCTCGCTGGAGGTGGTGCTGCTGCCCTCGCCGGGGCCGCTGCGGATCTCGGCCGAGGAGGCCGCGGGGGTCGACGCGGCGGAGGGGACGGTCCCGCGCCGCGCCGGCGACCGGCTGGCCGCCTCCTACGTCAACTTCTACCTCGGCAACTCGCGGGTCGTCTTTCCGTTGCTCGACCCGCGCCACGACGCCGAGGCCGCGGCGATCCTGCGCCGTGCCTTCCCCGGCCGCGAGGTGGTCGGCGTGCCGGCGCGGGAGATCCTCCTCGGCGGCGGCAACGTCCACTGCATCACCCAGCAGGCGCCGGCGACCTGATTGAACTGCATCAAATTTCCGGGCTCCCAGCCCGGAAATTTGATGCAGTTCGAGATGGTTGGCTCAGGCGGGGGCGGCCAGGCTGAGTGCGTAGTCGCCGGCGGCGTCGGTGAACCAGCCGCGCAGCTCGAGGCCGGCGCCGTCGTAGGCGGCGGCGATCCGCTCGCGGGTGAACTTGGTCGAGATCTCGGTCCGCATCTCCTCGCCGGCGGCAAAGCGGATCTCGAGGTCGAGCCCGTCCAACCGCACGCCCTGGTCGGCGAGCGAGCGCAGGCGGATGTCCATCCGCTCCGCCTCCTCGTCGTAGCGGGCGACGTGCTCGAAGGCGTCGAGGTCGAAGTCGGCGCCGAGCTGGTCGTTGAGGACCATCAGCACGTTCTTGTTGAACTCGGCGGTGACGCCGGCCGAGTCGTTGTAGGCGGCCTCGAGCCGGGTCCTGTCCTTGATCAGGTCGGTGCCGAGCAGGAGGTGGTCGCCGTCGCCGAGCAGGGTGCGGATCCGCTCCAGGAAGGCGTGGCGCTCGCGCGGGTAGAGGTTGCCGATCGTGCCGCCTAGGAAGGCGATCATCCGCCCCCCGGAGCCGTGCGGGATCCGCTCGAGGTGCTGCTCGAAGTCGCAGACCAGGCCGCGCACCTTCAACCCGGGGTACTCGTCGACGAGCTGCGCCGCGGTGCGCTGGGTGATCTCCTCGGAGATGTCGACCGGGACGTAGGTGTCGAGGCCGTCGCCCGCGTGCATCGCGCTCAGCAGGTGGCGCGTCTTCGCCGCCGAGCCGGAGCCGAGCTCGACCAGAGTCTCGGGGCAGCCGGCGGTGTCGAGGATCTCGCCCGAGCGGTCGGCGAGGATCTCCCGCTCGGCCCGCGTCGGGTAGTACTCGGGCAGCTCGGTGATCCGCTCGAAGAGGAGCGAGCCGCGCTCGTCGTAGAAGTATTTCGGCGCCACCTCCTTCGGGTAGGCGCAGAGGCCCTCGCGCACGTCCCGCGCCATCTTCGCCGCGGCGTCGGCGTCGAGGTGGACGTCGATCGCGATCATGCGTCCCTCGCGCAGCGCAGGCCGGAGAAGATCTGGCTGCGCTGGGGCAGGTCCCAGTTGCGGAAGCTGGGACGGGCGACCCGCGGGTGGGTCGCCCAGGAGCTGCCGCGCAGCACCCGGTAGCGGTCGCCGAAGAAAGGCTCGGAGTACTCGCGGTACGGGAACGCCGCGAACCCGGGGTAGGCGAGGAACTCGGAGGACGTCCATTCCCAGCCGTGCCCGAGACCCTCGAGGCGCCCGCTCGCCGCCTCCCACTCGAACTCGGTCGGCAGCCGCTTGCCGGCCCAGCGGGCGAAGCCCTCGGCCTGGTGCCAGGAGACGTGGATAACCGGCCCGGACGGGTCGATCGGGGCCCGCCGGCCGCGGGCCGTGCTCACCCATCCCTCGCCCTCCCGCTCCCAGTACGTCGGCGGCTCGGCACCGGTCGCCTCCATGTAGGAGAGGTACGCGCCGTTGCTGACGGGGGTTCGATCGATCTCGAACGCGTCGAGGCGGACCGAGTGGCGGGGGCGCTCGTTGTCGTAGGCGAAGCCGCGGTCGGAGGCGCCGACCGCGTGCTCGCCGGCCTCGATCGAGATCGTCTCGCCCCCACCGCCGTCTGCCCGCGGCGGCCGCGGGCGAGACCCCTCGGCTCTGAGCTCGGGCGGCAGCTCGTACCCGTCGACGAGCTGCAGCAACTGCAGCATCGTCTCGCCATGCTGCAGCTCGTGGGCGATCACCATCTCGTAGACGAAGCCCTCGCGCAGCAGCGGGTCCTCGGCGTCCGGCCCGATCTCCACGTCGTCCAGCGCGTCGAGGGTGCGCGCGCGCACGTCCGCCAGGTAGGCGCGCAGCTCCGCGTCGCGGAGGATCGGCAGCTCCCCGCGGACCCTGCGCGGGTTCTCGATCGCGTCGTAGAAGCGGCCGAGCTCTCCGTGCAGCGGCTCCCTGCCCCCCACCTTCTGTACCAGCCACAGCTCCTCGAAGTTGGCGATGTGCCCGAGGTCCCAGGCGAGGGGACTGAGGATCGGCGACCAGACCCGGTTCAGCTGCCCGTCGTCGAGCGGCTCGACCAAGGCCAGGGTGCGCCGGCGCGCCTCGGCAAGGGCCGTCGCGATCGCTGCCTTCGACGCTGAGGACACATCGGTGGCGATGGGAAGACCCTAGCGCGGGCCGACCCTTCCGGACGAGCGAATTTGTTGTATTTGCTACTCGGCTCCGTGAACGACCAGAGGCGGCTCCGCCTCCGACCCCTCCAGCGGAAGCAGGTGCCACTGGACCCTGAAGCCCAATGCTTCTGCGTAGCGGTCGATGGTTGAGAGCCGAGCATCGCCGGCAGAACTCTCGAGACGGGCTACGGAAGATTGCGAGGTTTCCATCCCGGCAGCAACGACCGTCTGCGATTGCTGATGCCGCACGCGCAGCCCGGCGAGGTCTTTCAGCAGGGCGCGTCTGCGCCGCGCGGCCTCCAGTAGTTTCGGGAAGTCAGGATTGCGAGCGGTCCGCTCGGCAATGAATTCCTCAAGCGCATCAGGCTCCTCAGACATCTTCTCCTCCCGGGTCTATATCTAATAGAAGATATCACTTGAGATATAGGGACTCATCTTCTCTTCCTTCTGCACGCACCTCTCCGCTCCCAATCCCGCAGCCGTCGCTGAGCAAGGTGAATCATCTGCGGCGGCGTCTTTTGGGTCTTCTTCTCGAAGCCCGCCAGGGTGAGTAGCACCTGACTCCGCCTCCCCTGGGGCGCAAACAAGATGCGGTAGGTAACTCTGGTTCCTTCGGTCCGAACCTCATAGATCTTTTCCCGAAGGTGACGCGCCCCCATGAGGCCCCTGTCCTGGACTTCCTCCATGGCCACTGCCACCGCTGCCGCATCTTTTTCACTGAGATTCTCGAGGAACTCCTTTACCGGACGCCGACCGGCGCTCGTCGCGTAGTGCCGCCAGCGCCTCTTACCCATCAGCTCGTTCCCTCCGCCTCCGGATCGAGCCAGACCTGCTTCAGCCATGGCGGTGAGATCGCGAAGCGGGCGGTGCTGGTGGCGGCGATGTCCTCGAGCGGGATCAGGTGCACGCGGCGGCCGGGGGTGAGGTGGCTGACGTGGCCGAGGTCGAGGGTGTTGCCGGCGTGGCTGCCGCCGGAGACGAAGAGGTAGCCGGTCTCGGGTCCCCAGCCGTTGTCGCCGCGGGCGCCGACTGCTTCGGCGCCGTCCTTCACCGGTCCCACTCCGGCGTCGGACCCCCAGTTGCGGGCGCTGGGAAGACCGGCGTTGTAGCCGTTGTGGGAGGAGGCGCGCTCGCCGACCTCGCCGTCGGGTCCGAAGCGCAGCTGCACCCCCTCCCAATCGTCGTGGTGGTAGCCGCCCTCGCCTGCGACCGGGACGCCGCGCAGCGTCGCCGAGTCCGCGTAATAGGTCCAGTACTGCAGGTAGAGGAAGCCGGCGCGCTCGCCGGAGCACTCGGCGCCCGCGGCTTCGGTGGTGCGGGCCGCGTCGGGGCGGCAGTCGACGGCGTGGACGAACGCGGTCACCGGCAGCCCCGCGTCCGTGCGGTGGATCGCTCCCGGGCCCGAGGCGTCGCCGCACCCGCTGCTGCGGCAGCGCCGGAAGTCGACCGGCAGCGCCCGCGAGCCGCGCTCGAGGAGGATCGAGGGCATGTGCCGGCGCACCAGCCTGCCGACC
>JBKPOX010000085.1:0-10012 GCA_046733335.1 Actinomycetota bacterium
GCATCAGCGCGCGCCTCGCGTCGACGTAGTACTGGGCGATCGCACCGCTGGCGAGGGTGACTTCGCCGAGGATCAGCGAGTGCTCGCGGAGCTCGGCGAGCAGGGTCTGCCTGGCGGCGTCGAGGTCGGTCACGGTGGCCATCCTAGGACGCGCCTGCTAGGAGAGAGCCGCGGTGAAGCCGTGCCGCCAGCTCGGGTGCGTCGGGTGCCAGCCCAGCTCCTCCTTGGCCTTGGCGTTGGAGGCGCCGCGCATCTCGAGGAGAGACTCGGCGATCATCCTGCCCGCCGCCAGCCGCACCACCCAGGCCGGCATCCGCCGCGGCGGCTTCGCCCCCAAGGCCTCCGCGTACACCGGCAGCCACTCGCGGACCGGCGCCGGCTCGTCGTCGACGATGTTGTAGATCCCGGCGGCACCCCGCTCGACCGCGGCCAGCGTCGCCGACGCCGCATCTTCGGTGTGGATGAAGGAGAAGACGCCGCTCGCCCTGCCGGCGAGCGGAAAGCGGCGCCGTTCGACTTCGTCGGCCTGTTTGCCGCCGCGGTCGTAGTAGGTGCCGGGGCCGTAGAGCCAGCCGAACCGCAGGACCAGGCCCTCCAGCCCATCCGCCCCGAGCACCTCGCGCTCCATCGCGGCGACGGTCTCGACGGCCGTACCGAAGGGGGAGGGCGCGTCGGCGTTGACCGGCGCCTGCTCGTCCTTCACCCGCTCGCCCTCGGGCCGGTAGAGGAAGGCGATGCTCTCCGCCACCAGCCGCCGCGCCCCGGCGGCCTGCGCCGCGGCGATCAGGTTCCGGGTCCCCTCGCGACGGATCCTGTTGGTCGCCGCCAGGTAGTCGTCCTTGAGCGAATAGCGCTGCGGCAGCGCGGTCAGCATGTGGACCACCGCCTCCGGCCGCGCCGCGACCACCGCCTCCCGCAACCCGTCCGCGTCGAAGGCGTCGCAGACCACCGGCTCGGCTCCAGCCTCGCGCAGCTGCGCCACCCGCTCCTCGCGCCGCGTCATCCCCGCGACCTCGTGGCCCGCCGCGACGAGCTGCCGCACCAGTGGCCGCCCGATAGCGCCCGTCGCACCGGCAACGAAAACCCTCATACCCGGCAACCTACCTCCTGCCAGGCGGTCGGCCCGCTACCAGACGAAGATGTCCTCGCCGTAGTGGATGCGCTCGTAGATCTCGGGCTGGTCGGCGATGAACGTCCGCAGGCAGCCGTGGCTGGCCGGGTAGTCGGGCACCGAGTTGTAGCCGTGGACCGCGTAGCCGCCGTAGAAGTACCAGGAGTAGTACATCCCGTGCGAGTTGTAGCCCGGTTCGGGGCGGATGAACTGGAAGTGCCCGGTGACCGTCGGGGTCGAGGACTTGCCGGAGGAGATCGGGTAGATCGCGAACGGCTTGTCGCCCTTGGCGAAGACGAGGACCTGCTTGGAGAGCGGCGCCTCGACGTGTTCGCCGGCGCCGGGATGGCGAACCTCGTAACCGCCCCTGCCCGCGAACGCTTTCTTCACCAGGCCGGCGCCCGCGCGCATGCTCCGGCTCATCCCGTTGACTTTGCGGTAGGCGAGGACGCCCCGGCCGGTCTTGCCGCCGAAGCAGCGGCCGTCGTTGGCGATGTAGCCCATCTTCCGCATCGCCTTCTTGAAGCCGACGACGACGTCGCCGCACTGCCCGCGGTGCAGCGCCGGGAAGCTGACCTTCCAGCTCTTGCGGACCGTGCTGTCGCCGCCCAGCTGCGGCGTCGCCACGTGCCTGGCGCTGACCGCGTACTTGCCGCCCTCGCGCACGGTGACGCTGGTCCGGAAGGCCCCCGCCGCGCCTCTGCCCTTCGCCACCGCCAGGTGGCGGGTGAACAGCTTGCGCCCGTCGAGGTAAAAGGTAACCTCGACGCGCTGGCCGGCGACGTAGGGGCTGAGCGTCCCGATCACCGGGACCTTCTGCATGATCTCCGCGCGCCCCTTCTTCAGGTGACCGACCGTGATCTTCACCGTCGCGTCGGGCGCCGGCGCCGGCTTCGGCGGCTTCTTCGGGGCGGCGGCTGCGGTGGCTGGGAGCCCGAGGGCAGCGACGATGGCGAGCAGGGACGAGAGGCGCTTCACGAGGGCGAAAACTCTACTGGCCGAGCAGGGCGACTCCGTTGTTCAGCATGTGCAGCAGGATCCCCGGCACGATCGACCCGGTCTTCTCGTAGAGCAGCGAGAGGATGAAGCCGAAGGCGACCAGCGGCGGCACCGCGCTGAGCCCGGTGAGCGCGTGCAGCCCGCCGAACACCAGGCCGGCGAGAAGCGCCGCCGGGATCCGCGGCAGCCGCTCCCGCAGGCCCCCGTAGAGCATGCCGCGGAAGCAGACCTCCTCGCTGATCGGCGCCGCGATCACGATCAGCAGCACCTGCACCGGCACCGTCCCAAAGCCCTCGGCGATGTCCTCCTGCTTCGGTTCGACGATCAGCAGCGAGTAGAGGATCGCGAAGAGGAGGTAGGCGCCGATCGCCGCCGCCATCCACTTGAAGGCGGAGAGCCGGAACCGGCGCACCCCCAGCCGCCGCAGGATCTCCATCCCCGAAGCCCCGCGCTGGGCGACGATCGCCATCGGCACCAGCAGGAATCCCAGGGCGGTCGCCAGCTGCACGCCGACGTTGCCGAACGTCGTCAGATCGCCGTCGCCCTCGTGGCCGGCGATCACCGCCGGGATGCCGAGCACGATCCCGGTGCCGAGCGCCAACAGCACCCCGAGCAGCGCCGTCCCCGCTCCCCAGTTCCCGTAGGGGAACCCGGCCGCGGGCGCCTCGGCGACGGGATCGGCGGTTAAGTTGCCCTCCATGACGCCCGCAGTCTCACAGGTCTCCCGCTCGACCAGGACGCGGCTGCGCATCCTCCGCCGGCTCGCCCTCCTCGGCGTCTTCCTCGTCGTCGCGATGCTCGCCCTCGGCCAGTTCACCGAGTTCAAGCGCCTGGCGGCCGGGGTCCTCGCCTCGACCGCGGTGATCGGCCTGATCGTCGGCTTCGCCGCCCAGCACACGATCGCCAACATGGTCGCCGGGATTCAGATCGCCGTCTCCCAGCCGATCCGGATCGGCGACCGGATCAGGTTCGAAGAGTGCGAGGGCCGGGTGACCGACATCACCCTCTCCTACACCTACCTCGACCCCGGCGACGGCAGCTCGATCGTGATCCCCAACCAGCTCCTGGTCGAAGGCACCCTCCACAACCGCTCGACCGCGGACACGGTCGAAGAAAAACCCGCCTGAGCCAGGCCCGCCTGAGCCCGGACAGGCGCTGGGTACCCTCTGCTCGATGACGCAGCGCATCCGGCGACGCCAGCGCCGCCACGGGGGGATCGGCGCCAAGCTCCTGCTCGTCCTCGGCGGCGTCTTCGCCCTGCTCGCGATCGCCGCGATCGCGATCGCCTCCTGGGTCCTGGACGTCGCCGCCGACGCCCCCTCGCTCGCCTCCTGCAAGCCGATCGCCAAGGGGGGCAACACCGTCCTCTACGCGGCCGACGGCTCGAAGCTGGGCCTGGTGTCGTCCCCGGTGGCGCGCTCGCTGGTCTCGATCGACCGGGTTCCCAAGAGCCTGCAGCTGGCGACCGTCGCGATCGAGGACCAGCGCTTCTACCAGCACGGCGGGGTCGACTACGAGGGCATCCTGCGGGCGGCGCTGAAGGACCTGGAAGCGGGCGAGCCGGTCGAGGGCGGCTCGACGATCACCCAGCAGCTGGTCCGCAACCTCTGCATCCGCAATCCCGAGCGCAACCTCGAGCGCAAGATCGTCGAGGCCCAGCTGGCGATCGAGTACTCCGAGCGCCACAGCCGCCGCGAGATCCTCGGCTCCTACCTCAACATCGCCTCCTACGGGACCGTCGAAGGGAGCACCGCGGTCGGCGTCGGCGCCGCCTCCCGGATCTTCTTCTCGAAACCGGTCTGGAAGCTGCGGCTGCCGGAAGCGGCGCTCCTGGCCGGGCTGCCGCAGGCCCCCTCCGAATACAACCCGGTGCTGGAGCCGGCCGCCGCCAAGGCCCGCCGCAACCAGGTGCTGCGCCAGATGGAGAAGCTCGGCTACGTCAGCGAGGAGCGGGCGGAGAGGGCGATGGCCAGCGGGCTGCGGGTGGACCTGGACGAGGGCTACTTCGCGCACCGCGAGCCCTACTTCTTCGACTACGTGGAAAACCGGCTGATCGAGGAGTACGGGGTCAATGCGGTGCGGCGCGGCGGGCTCGAGGTGCATACGACGATCGAACCCGAGCTGCAGCGGGTCGGGCTGGAGGCGATGCGCTCCGCCCTTCCCTACTCGACCGACCCCTCTTCGGCGCTGGTCTCGATCGACCCCCGCAACGGGCGCATCCGGGCGATGGTCTCGAGTAGCCGCTACGGCGAGAGCCAGTTCAACCTCGCCGCGCAGGGGCATCGCCAGCCCGGCTCGACCTTCAAGACCTTCGTCCTGACGACCGCGATCAGGCAGGGCATCGACCCCTACTCGACCTACTACACCTCGAAACCGCTCGACCTCTACCTTCCGCAGTGGGGCCACTGGACGGTCCACACCGCCGACGAAGGCTATCTGGGGACCGTCAACCTGCAGCAGGCGACGGTCGCCTCCGACAACACCGTCTTCGCCCAGCTCGACCTCGACGTCGGGCCCGAGGCGGTGGCGACTACGGCGCACGCGATGGGGATCGCCTCGCCGCTGGACGGGATCCCGGCCGAGGGGATCGGCGGACTGCGGGTCGGCGTCTCGCCGCTGGAGATGTCGAGCGCCTACGCCACCCTCGCCGCGGGCGGCGTCCGCCGCGACCCGGTCGCGGTGACGAAGGTGGTCTTCCCCGACGGCCACGTCGAGCGACCCGACGCCGAGCGCCCCCGGCGCGTCCTCTCCAGACCGGTGGCTTGGGAGGTGACCCGGCTCCTCCACGACAACATCGTCGAAGGCACCGGGACCGCCGCCTACACCGGCTGCGCCGGCCAGGCGGGGAAGACGGGGACCACCGACGAATACACCGACGCCTGGTTCGCCGGCTACCAGCCCAACCTGGCGACGGTCGTCTGGGTCGGCTACCCGGAGTCGAACGACGTCTCGATGTCGAGCGTGCACGGGACCATCGTCTTCGGCGGCACCTTCCCGGCCGATATCTGGCACTCGCTCTACAGCGGCGCCGGGATCCCGTGTGAGGAATTCGAGGAGCCGAGCCAGCGGGTCAGCTGGGCCCCGTACTACGGGCGCTACGCGCGCGCGACCCCGGCCGACGGCTCGAACCTGACCGGGTCGGGAGGCGGGGGCGGAGATGACGAGCCGCCGCCGCCGGGGACCGCCGCGGTCGGGGGCTACGACCCCGACGCCTACGCCCCGGGAGCGGGTCAGCAGCCGCTGCCGGCCCCGGCTCCACCTCCGCAGGGCAGCGTCGGCGGCGGTCGGTCCGCGGGCAGGTAGCCGCGATCGACCCAGGGCTCGCCTATGGCCTGATGTGGGCCGGCTTCGCCGCCTACCTGGCGTTGCTGTCGGCGGCGCCGCGGCTGGAGCGGCGGCTGGTCTGGAGCGCGATCCTCGTTTTCCTCGCCGGCTTCGGGCTGGCGCCGGTCCTCCTCTCCCACGACGTCTACAGCTACGTCGACTACGCCCGGCTGGGAGTCCGGCACGGCCTCGACCCCTACGTCCACCCACCGCTGGCCGCGCCGGCCGATCCCGCCTTCGCCGAGGTGACCTGGACCGAGGCGACGAGCGCCTACGGGCCGCTCTTCACCCTCGCCACCTACCCGCTCGCCTGGCTGCCGGTCGCGGCCGCGGTTGCGCTGCTGAAGGCGCTCGCTGCCCTCTCGGTCCTCGGCGTCGCCTTCCTCACCGCCCGGGTCGGCGCCTGGCGCGGGGTGGATCCGCTGCGCGCCGCCGCGTTCGTCGCGCTCAACCCGCTCGTCCTCGTCCACGTCGTCGGCGGCGCCCACAACGACGCGCTGACGATGCTGCTCTCGATGCTCGCCGTCGCCGCCGTCCTCGGCGCCCGCGAGCTCGCCGGCGGCGCAGCCCTCGCCGCCGCCGTCGCCACCAAGCTCTCCGCCGCCTTCCTCGCGCCGTTCGCGCTGGTCGGCTCGCCGCGGCGCAGCCCGCTCCTCCTCGGCGCACTCGCCGCGTCGGCTGCGATCGGCCTCGCCGCCCATCTCGCCTTCGGCTGGGATTGGCTGCACGGCTTCGGGCTCGCCGGCGAGAACCAGAGCCGGACCAGCCACATGAGCGTTCCGATCACCTTCGCCCGCCTTACCGATCTCGCTCCGGGCGCGGTCCGTCTCGCCGCCGCGGTCCTCTTCGCCGCCCTCGTCGCCTACCTGCTCGCCTGGACCTGGCGCGGCGGCGACTGGGTCCGGGCCGCCGCCTGGGCCGCGCTCGGCCTGCTCCTGGCCACCGCCTGGCTCCTCCCCTGGTACCTGCTCTGGGCCCTCCCCCTGGCGGCCATCTCCCGCGACCGCCCCCTGCAGCTGCTGACCCTGGCCCTCACCGCGTTCCAACTGGGAGCCCGAATCCCCCTGTAGCCGTCGCAGAGGCTCTACATGGAGACCCGCTCGGGCTCCCCTTCCACCGCCGCCTGCTCCTCCGGGGAGGGATGGATGATCCCGGTGTGGATGCTCCAGCCCTCGCGGCGACCGAGGGCCGTCACGGCAGCGACGTAGAGGAGTTCGGCTACGGTCATCACGCCCCGGACGGCGATCGCGATCAGCGAGGCCAGGGCGAAGCTCCGGCTCGGCAGCGCGGCCTTCATCGCCCAGGCGAAGGCGGCGTCCTTGGGGCCGATCCCGGCCGGCGCGATCAGCGTCACCAGGGCCGCGAAGTATCCGATCGCCTGCGCCGAGCCGACCAGGATCAGGTCCTCGACCGGGATGAAGGTGACCGAGCGGGCGACGAAGTAGATCCCCACCGCGACCACGAGCCAGTTCAGCGAGTAGAAGAGGATCAGCGCGATCACGCCCCGCAGCCCGATCGCCGCCGGCAGCGGTTCGCGGCCGAGCGCCCGCAGCGCCCTGTTCGCCAGCGGCCCGAACACCTTGGGGTGGAGAAGGGCGACGGCGAGGGGGATCAGCAGGAGTACGGCCCAGCGCAGCGGCTGCCCCTGCAGGTCGGGGTGCCTGATGATGAAGTAGGAGGCGACGACCACGGCCGAGGTCGCCGAGATCGCCTGCTCGTAGACGATGCTGGCGATCGTGATCCGCCGCGGGATCCCGGCTTTTTCGGAGAGCAGCACCCGGCCGAGCACGTAGAGGACGCTGCCGGGGACGTAGCGGGCGAGCAGGGGCTGCCCCCAGGCCACCTGGGCGCGGCCGAATCCCAGCGGGTAGCCCATGAAGCGCAGGATCAGGTCCCAGCCGTAGGCGCTGAGCACGAAGAAGGCCGGCAGGACGATGATCGCGGGGATCAGCCAGCCGACGTGGAAATGCACTCCCTCGCTCTGGATCTCCGACCACTGCTGGACGACGGTGCGGACGAGGAACCCGAAGATGAGGACGGCAAGCCCCAGCTGCAGGGCAGTCCGGACTTTGCGGCTGCGCGGGGGCTTTTTCCCGACCTTCGACCCGACCTCGCCCACTCGGTGCAGGAATGGTTGGCGGCGCTCCACGTCCGAGGCACCTTAGTGTTTGGATTAGTCGGGTGAAGGGCGAGTTCAAATTGTTGGCGAAGCTGCGGGATCGCCTGCCGCCGAACGACCCGCGCGTCAGGCTCGGCAGCGGCGACGACGCGGCGGTGACGCTCCCGGGGTCGACGACCGCGACCTCGGTCGACGCGATCGTCGACGGCGTCCACTTCCGGCGCGAGGAGACGACGCCGCGGCTGATCGGGCGCAAGGCGCTGGCCACCGCCCTCTCCGACATCGCCGCGATGGGCGCCGACGCGGGCGAGGCCTACGTGGTCGTCGGCGCCCCGCCCGACCTGGACGAGGAGGATTTCTTCGGTCTCCTCGACGGGCTGCTCGAGGTGGCGAAGGAGACCGGCACCACCCTGGCGGGCGGGGACATCACCCGCGCCCCCGCGCTGACGCTGGCGGTCACCGTGGTCGGGCATGCCCGCAGGCCGGACGAACTCGTCCCCCGGGCCGGCGCCGAAGCCGGCGACCTGCTCGTCCTCACCGGCGAGATCGGGGGGGCCGCCGCCGGCCGCCTCCTGCTCGACGATCCCAGCCTGGCCGGGGCCGTCGCCGAGCCGACCGCGGAGCGCCTGCGGGCCCGGCAGCTCGACCCATCGCCGCGGCTGCTCTCCGGGCGAGCCCTGGCCGAGGCCGGCGCCCGGTCGCTGATCGACCTCAGCGACGGGCTCGCGGGCGACGCTCGACACGTCGCGGAGGACAGTGGTGTGGCGCTGCTGATCGACGCCGGCCAGCTCCCGCTCGCCGAGGGCGTCGCCGAGATCGCCGCGGCGGTCGATCGCGACCCCCACGAGCTTGCGGTCTCCGGCGGCGAGGACTACGAGCTGCTGGCGGCGCTGCCTCCGCAGCGGCTGTCGGAGGCCTCAGCCCGGGTCGGCGCAGCCGAGGAGACGAGCCTGACGGCGATCGGTGACGTCGAGTTCGGAAACGGGGTCGAGATCAGGCTGCCCGGGGGCGGGCTGCTGGAGACTCGGGGCTTCGACCATTTCCAGGAGCGCTAGCGTGGATGCCGGTCAGCAGCTCGCGGACTCCGCGGCGGCTCAGCATCGCCATCGCGACCTGGCCGGGGTCCGGCTTGTAGGCGCCGGTTTCGACGAGGGTTTTCAGCTCCTGGGGCTGCATCTCTATCGCAGTCATTATCGGCCTCGGTACCCATATCCTTAGTTCTTAGTACTCGCACATGCGTCCAAGCTGCGCCGGTTACTACCCTTGAGCAGTGCCCAACGGCTCGGCCCGCATCCTCCTCGTCGACGACGAGCAGTCGATCCAGACGCTGCTCAGCTACCCGCTGCGCAAGGACGGCTACCACGTCACCTCCGCCCTCGACGGCAGCGAAGCCCTGCGGCGCTTCGAGGAGGGTCGCTTCGACTTGGTCATCCTCGACCTGATGCTGCCGCGGATGGGCGGCGTGGAAGTCTGCCGCCAGCTGCGCTCGCGCAGCCAGGTGCCGATCATCATGCTGACCGCGAAGGGCAGCGAGACCGACAAGGTCGCCGGGCTGGAGGTCGGCGCCGACGACTACATCACCAAGCCCTTCTCGATGCGCGAGTTCCGCAGCCGGGTCAAAGCCGCCCTGCGCCGTTCGCGGATGGTCGAGCGGGGCGGGGACGACGACGGGGCGATCGAGTGCGGCGAGCTGACGATCGACTTCGACCGGCGGATGGTCACCCTCGCCGGGGAGGAAGTCCGCGTCACCTACGTCGAGTTCGAGATCCTCGGTGCGCTGGCCCGCTCACCCGGCCGTGTCCTCACCCGGGAGACGCTGCTCGAGCACGTCTGGGGCGACTCGGACTACCGCGATCCCCGGACCGTCGACGTCCACATCCGCCACCTGCGCGAGAAGCTGGAGAAGGACGCGAAGGAGCCCGAGTACCTGTTCACCGTGCGCGGGGTCGGCTACCGCTTCCGGGAGTAGCGATGCGCCGGCTACGGCTCAGCGACCTGGCAAGCCGCATCACCCTGATCTCGATCTCGATCGCGGTCGGCGCCACCGCGATCATCTACGTCTACGCCGTCGGCATCGGCGGCTCGGCGAGCGGCGACGGCGGCGCGAAGCTGCAGATCCTGATCGGCGGCCTGATCGCGGTCGCGCTCGCCGCCGCGGTCGGCCTCTACTACACCCGGACCGCCGCCGGCAACATCCAGCGCCTGCAGGAAGCCGCGCGCAAAGTGGCCGACGGCAACTTCGAAACGACGATCCCGGTCGCCTCGGTTGGCCAGCTCGGGCAGCTCGCCCGCACGTTCAACGAGATGCAGCGGCGCCTCGCCGAGCTCGACAGCGCCCGCAAGCAGTTCATCGCCAACGCCTCGCACGAGCTGCGGACGCCGATCTTCAGCCTCGGCGGCTTCGTCGAGCTGCTCGAAGACGAGGACCCGAGCCCGGAGGAGCGGGCCGAGTTCGTGCG
>JBKPOX010000086.1:0-2489 GCA_046733335.1 Actinomycetota bacterium
GCTGGTCGATGCGGATCTCGGGAGAGCTCAGGAGCGGGAGGGGGGGAGGTCGTCTGGATCTGGCTCGTCCGCCGGCGGCTCGGGCGCGGTCGGTGGGGGCGGTCCGGGAGCTGCCGCCGGCCGCGGCGGCCGCTCGGTTCCCGCGGCCCGCCCGGCGGCGCCTTTGCCGACGAACGGCTCGAGGACGTCCATGGGCAGCGGGAAGACCACGGTGGTGTTCTGATTGGTGCCGATTTCGAGCAGCGTCTGCAGGTAGCGAAGCTGCAGGGAGGCGGGGTTGGTGCTGATGATGTCGGCGGCGTCGGTGAGCTTCTGGGCGGCCTGGAACTCGCCCTCGGAGTTGATGATCTTCGCCCGCCGCTCGCGCTCGGCCTCGGCCTGGCGGGCCATCGCCCGCTGCATCTGCTCGGGGATCTCGACGTCCTTGATCTCGACCGCGGTCACCTTCACCCCCCATGGCTCGGTCGACTCGTCGATGATCTTCTGCAGCTCTTCGTTGAGCCGCTCGCGGTCGGCGAGCAGCTGGTCGAGCTCGGCCTTGCCGAGGACCGAGCGCAGCGCCGTCTGCGAGATCTGCGAGGTGGCGATCAGGTAGTTCTCGACCTCGACCACCGCCCGGTTGGAGTCGACGACGCGGAAGTAGGCGACCGCGTTGACCCGGCAGGGGACGTTGTCGCGGGTGATCACCTCCTGCGGCGGGATGTTGAGGGTCACCGTGCGCAGGTCGACCTTGACCATCCGGTCCACCAGCGGGATCAGCAGGATCAGGCCCGGACCCTTCTGCGCGATCAGGCGGCCGAGCCGGAAGATCACGCCGCGCTCGTACTCGCGCAGGATCCGCACCGAGGTGCCGATCGCGATCAGCGCGAAGAACACGAGGACGATCAGAATCCCTGCCACAACCTCCATCAACGGGCTCCTTCGCTTTCCTGGACCGCGGCCTGGGGCTCGGGGCGAACCACCAGCGTCAGCCCCTCGACCGCCTCGACTCTGACTCTATCCCCCGGGCGCACCGGCTCCGAGCCCTGCGTCAGCCGGGCGCTCCAGAGCGTTCCCACCAGCCACACCCTGCCCTCGGGGTCGATCGAGGTGCGCGCCTCGGCGGAGGCGCCGACCAGCTCCTCGCTGCCGGTGCGGACGCGCTCGTTGCGGTGAGCCGCGAGCACCTTGCGGGTGACGAGGTAGAAGGTGACCCCGGAGAGGAGGCCGAGGGCGATCAGCGCTCCGCCGGCGTAGTCGGCGATGTCGCTGTCGGAGCCGAAGGCGACGACGCCGGCGGCGGTCAACCCCGCCACGCCGAGGACCGCGAGGGCGCCGCCGGTGGGCAGCAGCAGCTCGGCCAGCAGGAGCCCCGATCCGACCAGGGCGATGAGGACGAAGGCTTCCATCTCAGGCGCCGACGCCGGCGTAGCGGCGGACGTCGGCTTCGAATTCGGAGTCGTCGCGGTAGGGCCCGATCTTCAGGTAGACGAGCTTGCCCGACTCGTCGTAGAAGGCGGTGTCCGGCAGGCCGGATGCGCCGATCGATTCGGTCAGCTTCTTGTCGGGATCGGTGTAGCTCGGGTAGGGCACCGGCTCCTCGCGCAGGAAGGTGGCGGCGGCGTCGTCGGAGTCCTGCGAGTTGATCGCGAGGAAGGCGACCGACTTCCCGTAACGGGCCGAGAGCTCCTGCAGGACCGGGAACTCCTGGCGGCAGGGGACGCACCAAGAGGCCCAGACGTTGACCACGACCGGGTAGCCGCGCAGGTCCGCGAGCCGCTCCTCGAAAGCCTCCTCCCCGCCGGGGAGGAGGTCGTTCGCCTGCCGGTGCAGCGCGGCGAGCGGAGGAGGCGAGCCGGCGAGGGCCTTCGCGTAGTCGGGATGGGAACCGCCGCCGCTAGCGGAGGTCCCGCAGCCGCCCCAGAGGAGTGCCGCCGGCGGCACCGCCGACAGTGCCAGGAGGAGTCTGATTCGCGCACGCATCCGCTCAGTGGGTACAATACGTACGTCCGGTTCGCGGTTCGCGAGCCACTTGAGTACTTCGGGGAACCTGCAGTCGAGCCCCGCAGCCTCGTTCAGTTGTCCCGGCCGTATTTCTGCGTGCGGTGGGGAACGGAAGCTCCGGAAAGCCTCTCATGGCCAACACCAGCGACGTTGCCGCAGACGCGGCAGTTCCTTCAAGCTCCGACATCGAGCGGGCGGCGGCCTTTGCCCGCGAGCCCTTCCTGCTCGACGGCGAGGGGCCGCAGGCGCTGGCGCCGGGAACTGCCCGGCGGCGGGCGCTCGACGCGGCGCTGAAGGAGCTCGACGAGGGCGCCGAGCATCCCTCGCTCGAGTGGCGCCGGGACTTCTCGCTGCTGCTAGGGCTGGAGCGCTTCCTCGCCGAGGAGCCGCCGAAGCTGCGCGACGGGGCCGAGCTGAACCCCCACCAGGTCGACGCGCTGTCGGGGACCCTGGCTGAGCTGATGGGTCAGCAGCAGGTGGGCGCCGCCGGCGGGGTGGAGGAGAAC
>JBKPOX010000087.1:0-34558 GCA_046733335.1 Actinomycetota bacterium
GAAACCGGCGCCGGCGCCCTGCCCGGCGGGCCCCCCCCCTTGGGCGGGCCGGGGGGGGGGGAGGCGCGGGGGGAGGCGATCGCCCCCCCCCCCGCGGCCGGGGAGAGGGTGCGGGTCGCGGGCTCGGGGCACTCCTTCACCGAGGCTGCCCTGAGCGAGGGGACGCTGGTCCGGCTCGAGGCGCTGAGCGGCCTGCTCGACGCCGACGTGGAGTCGGGCCTTGTCCGGGTCGGCGGCGGCACCCGCCTCTCCGACCTCAACGAGGAGCTGTCCCGGGTCGGTCTGGCGATGGAGAACCTCGGCGACATCGATCGCCAGACGATCGCCGGCGCGATCTCAACCGGCACGCACGGCACCGGCGCCGGCCTGCGCAACATCTCCGCCCGGGTCGAGGGACTGGAGCTGGTGCTCGGCGACGGCAGCGTCCGCCACCTCGGCGCCGCGACCGACCCGGCGCTGCTGCGGGCCGCGAGGGTGGGGGTGGGCGCTCTCGGCGCGATCTCCGCCGTCACCCTGCGCTGCGTCGAGGCCTTCAGCCTGCTGCGGGTCGACTCCGCCCATCCGCGGGAGGAGGTGCTGGACAGCTTCCAGCAGCGAGCCGAGGAGCACGACCACTTCGAGCTCTTCACCTTCCCCTACTCAGATTTGGCGCTGGTCCTGGAGCGCGACCGCCATCAGGGCGCGCCGCGGCCGCGAGGGCGCCCGGCTGCCTTCCTCAACGACGTCGTCCTGGAGAACTGGGCCCTGGAGGCGCTGGCGGCGACGGGCAAGGCGATCCCGCGCCTGATCCCGGCGCTCTCGCGGCTCGCCGGCCGGCTCGCCTCCGGCAGCCGCACCAGCGACCGCAGCGACCGCGTCTTCGTCAACGAGCGGCGGGTGCGCTTCACCGAGATGGAGTACGCGTTGCCGCGCGAGCACGGGCCGGAGGCGGCGCGGCGGGTGATCGAGTGGGTGCGGTCGAACCGCTACCCGGTGTTCTTCCCGATCGAGATGCGGGTCTCGGCCGGCGACGACGCCTCGCTCAGCCCCGCCCACCGGCGCGAGACCGCCTACGTCGCCGTCCACCAGTACCGGGGGATGGAGTGGCGCCCCTACTTCGAGGCGGTCGAGGAAATCATGGGCTCCTACGGCGGCCGGCCCCACTGGGGCAAGCGCCACTTCCAGACCGCCGCCACCCTGGCGCCCCGCTATCCGGCCTGGGAGGAGTTCCATCGGGCGCGCGACCTGCTCGACCCCGGGCGGGTCTTCGCCAACGAGTACACCGAGCGGGTTCTCGGTCCCTGACCCGCCGGCGACGTTCTAGAGGAAGGCCTTGCCCTCGCCGCGGTAGGTCGGTGCCTCGTCGACGATCCGCTCGCCCTCGACCAGGTAGAGGCTGTCGAAGCGCTCGCAGAGCTCGCCGGCCTTGGCGTGGCGCATGTAGACGCGGTCGCCGACCCCGAGGCCCGCGGCGGCGCGGCCGAGCAGCGGCGTCTGCACCTCGCCGGCCCCCTCCTCGGGGTCGAGCTCCAGCCCCGTCGGCAGCCACGGCACCGGCAGGCGCGCCGGATCGCCGGCGCCCGACGCGAGGTAGCCGCCGCCGAGCGCGGTCGCCGACCCCGGCGAGGGCTTGCGGACGACCGGCAGCGCGAAGCCTGCGGCGGGGGTCAGGCTGAAGCGGCTGTAGTGGTCGAAGAGGGCGGGGGCGTAGAAGCCGGAGCCGGCCGTCACCTCGGTCACGGCCTCCTCCGCCGCGGTCAGCTCCAGGCTGCCGGTGCCGCCGCCGTTGACGATCTCCAGCTCGACGAACTCGCCGAGGGCGGCGACGATCGCGGCTCGCCGCTCCGCCAGCTCTGCCGCCGAGCGGCGCTGCATGAAGCGGATCGCCGCGCCCCGGCGCCGCTGGCCCGGCGGCCGGTCGCCGACGCCGGAGATCTGTCCCTCGTAGGCCATCAGGGCGTCGAGTTCGATCTGGGGCCGGCGCTCGATCTCCCGCGCCAGCTCCACCGCCTGCTCCACGGTGTGGACGGGCGAGCGCTTCGGCCCCACCTTGACCCGGCCGCCGAGCCACCACCAGCTGGCGTCGACCTCGATGCAGACGCGGATCGGCGGCGCCCCCTTGCCGAGGACCGAGCCGATCATCTCGACGTGCTCGATGCAGTCGACCATCACGATCGGAGCGCCCTCTGGGTTTGCGGCCGAGCGCAGCGCCAGCTCCTCCAGCGCCCCGACGTCGGCGGTCGGGTAGGCGAGCAGCAGGTCCTCGAACCCCTGCTCGGCGAGCCAGAGCGTCTCCGGCAGGGTGTAGGTCATGAGGCCGCGGAAGCGGGCGTTCCGCTCGAGGATCGCCCCGAGCAGCGATCGGCAGCGGACCGACTTCGAGGCCACCCGCACCGGCTTCTCCCCCGCCCGCCCGAGCATCGCCTCCGCGTTCGCCCACATCGCGTCGAGGTCGACGAAGGCGAACGGCGCCTCGACCTCCTCGAAGACCCGCTCGTAGCGCTCGTGCGACTGGGAGGAAGGGGCGGCCACGGCGCCAGCCTACCCTCACCTCCCTCCGGAGCCGCCGAAGCTCACTGGTAGCCTTCAGCGAGACACCCATCACAAGCTGTATGAGCCAGATAGCACAGTCAAACCCTTTCGTGCTGGACGCGCAAAGCGACGTTCCCGTCGGGGTGCAGCTGAGCTGGCGCCTGCGGGCGCTGATCCTCTCCGGCCACCTCGACCCGGGGGAGCGTCTGCCGAGCCTGCGCCGCGTCGCCGGCTGGGCCGGCGTCAACGTGAACACGGTCCGCTCCGTCTACGAGTCCCTCGAAGAGGAGGGGCTGGTCGTCAGCCAGCAGGGGCGGGGGACCTTCGTCGCCGAGACCGTCCGGCCCGAGCCTGAGCTGGAGTCGGTGGCGCTGGAGGCGCTGCGGCAGGGACAGGCCCTCGGCCGGGAGCCGGAGGAGCTGGCGATCGTGGTGATGGCCTGCGCGAGCATGCTCGGGTCCGCCGAGGACGCCGTCCCCTCGCTCGCGGGCGCGGGGGACGAGGACAGCGAGACGATCGAGGTGCGCCAGGAGCTGCGCCGGCAGATCGCCCGCCTCGAGGCCGAGCTGGCGACCTACGTCCGCTACCTGCCCGAGCTCTACACCGCCAGCCCCCGGGCGCAGGCGCACGTCGCCGGCGTCGAGGAGCTGGAGGAGACGCGCGACACCCTGATCGCGAAGCTCTCCGAAGCGCAGAAGGTGGCCGCGGACCGCGCCCGGGCAGAGGGCAGGGCCCGCCGCGAGAAATCGGCCGGCGGTGCGAGCGAGGGACCCCTGGCCGGCGCGAAGACGTGGTGGACGTAGGCGGCTAAGCGGCGGGTCGCGATGCGAGCTTCAACGTCCGTGGCCCGACCCGTTCGAAGATGTCGGGGTGCTGGCTTGGAGACGCGAGCGAGTTGACCGAGCGGACCAGCTGATCCCGATATTTCGGCGGCCGGCGGTGGCGAAAGCCCTGCTCGTACATGCGCTGCGCGATCACGCTCGCATGGAGGGGCCCGCCTCCCGCTGCCCGCAGCACGTACTCGGCAAAGGGGGCTAGGGCAAAGGGATCCAGGCCCGGCGGGGGCGCTCCGGGATTCGAGCTGCCGGGCTCCTGCGTTTCAGCCACACGCTTCACACCGCTCTCCGTATCGCGGGCGTCGAGGGCCGCCGTCACCTCCTCACGGATCATCGCCCGCAGGATCTGGCCGAACATCTCATCGGTGGGGTTTCCCATTTGCTCCTCCTGCAAGTCCTAGCTCAAGCCTACCAAGCCGACCTTAACGGATTGCAGCCGATTCTAGCCGAACGCAAACGTCGGAGACGGACTGCTCCATCGGAGCGATCAGCGTAAGTTCGAGCGGAGGGGCTCGATCCCGCCGCGAACGGAGAGGGAGGGATTCGAACCCTCGAGAGAGCTTGCGCCCCCTACTCGCTTAGCAGGCGAGTGCCTTCAGCCACTCGGCCACCTCTCCACGGGCTTGGCACGATTGTAGGTACTGGAGGCCGGGCAGGTTCTACAGTCACCGGGGATGGAGCCGAAGCTCGAGCCAGATCCGCGCGCCCATCTCGGGCGGCGGACGAAGATCATCGCCACGGTGGGGCCGGCGAGCTGGCGCCCCGAGGTGCTGGAGCAGCTGGTCGCGGCGGGCACCGACGTCTTCCGGCTCAACTTCTCCCACGCCGGCCGCGATCGTCATGCGGAGACGATCGAGGCGGTGCGGGCGGCAGCGGAGCGGGTCGGGCGCGAGGTGGCGATCCTCGGCGACCTGCCGGGACCGAAGCTGCGGATCGGCGAGCTGCGCGGCGACGTCGCCGAGCTGGAGACCGGCATGCACGTGAGGCTGACGCCGGAGGACGTGGAGGGCGATCGGGACACGATCCCGGTCCCCTGGCCGGGGGTCTCGGAGCTGCGGGAGGACCAGCGGGTCTATCTGGCCGACGGGGCGATCCGGCTGCGGGTGAGCGACCAGGATGCCGAGGACGACGCGGTCGACGCCGAAGTCGAGGTGGGGGGCACGCTCTCTTCGCACAAGGGGATGAACATCCCCGGCGGCGCGGCGCTGCCGGCCGCCACCGCCGGCGACCTCGGCTGGGTCGACTTCGCGGTGTCCGCGGGGGTCGACCTGCTCGCGGTCTCCTTCGTCTCCTCGGCCGCCGACCTGGCGCCGGTGCGGGAGCGGCTCGAGTCGCTCGGCGCCGACACGCCGCTGATCGCCAAGATCGAGCGCCAACAGGCGGCCGAGAACGTGGACGCGATCGTCAGTGAGGCGACGGGCGGGATCATGGTCGCGCGCGGCGACCTCGGGATCGAACTGCCGCTCGCGCAGGTGCCGATCGTCCAGAAGCGGCTGATCCGCGCCGCCGGCAGGCGCTCGAAGGCGGCGATCACGGCGACCCAGATGCTGGCCTCGATGGTCACCTCCCGGCGGCCTACCCGGGCCGAGGTGACCGACGTCGCCAACGCGATCTACGACGGGAGCGACGCGGTGATGCTCTCCGAGGAGACCGCGGTCGGGCAGCACCCGGTGGAGGCGGTGCGGGTGATGGACCAGATCGCGCGGGCGACCGAGCCCGACCTTCCCTACGGCGAGTGGCTCTTTCGCCGCACCGACCAGGCGACCCAGGACATCGCCGACTCGGTCGCGCAGAGCGCGGTCGGGGCGGTCTACCGGCTGGGGCTGAAGGCGATGGTGGTGCCGACGACGAGCGGGAGGACCGCGCGGCTCGTCTCCGCCCACCGGCCCGACGTGCCGGTGCTGGCGATCTCGCCGCGCATCGAGACCGTGCGGCGGCTTAACCTGCTGTTCGGAGTGACCGCCGCCCGCTGCGACTACGAGTCCGATGTGCACGGCCTGCTCGAGACCTGCGCGGAGATGGCGAGCCGCCACGGCATCGCCGAGTCAGGCGACCTGATCGCGATCACCGCCGGCCTGGCCAAGCAGGAACTCGGGACCAACCTCTTCGAGGTGCACCGTGTGCCCTGAGGACGCGGGCGGGGGAGGGGAGCCGGCGGCGCGGCTCGAGCGCGAAGCCGGCGGCCTCGCCGTCATCACGCTGGACAGCCCGCCGCTCAACCTCTTCGACCAGCGGATGATCGACGACTTGCGGGCGGCGATCGACGCCGTCGCGGCCGAGCCGCCGCGGGCGCTGCTGATCCGCGCCGAGGGCCGCGCCGTCTCCGGCGGCGTCGACGTCAACGTCTTCTCGGGGCTGACGCCGGAGCAGGGGAGCGCGCTCTGGACCGAGCTGCTGGAGATGATCGAGAAGGTGGAAGCGCTGCCGGCGCCGGTCGTCTTCGCCGCCCACGCGCTGACGCTGACGGCGGCCTTCGAGCTGTCCCTGGCCTGTGACCTGATCGTCGCCTCGCCGCAGGCGAAGTTCGGCCTGGTCGAGAAGGTGGTGGGGCTGACGCCCTCGATGGGCGGGACCCAGCGGTTGGCCGAGCGGGCTGGCAGCGGCCGGGCGCGGCACTTCGTGATGTCGGGCGGGATCTTCGGCGCCGAGGAGATGGAGCGCTGGGGCGTCGTCAACATGATCTTCGAGAGCGAGGGATTCGACGCGGCGGCGCGGGGGCTGGCGGAGGAGCTGGCCGCCGGGCCGACCAGGGCGCACGCGATGACCAAGCACCTCCTGCGACGCTTTCGCGAAGGCGGGGTCCCGGCCGCTGACGAGGCGGTGCGGACCGAAGCATCCGAGCTGTTCGCGACCGAGGACCTGCAGAACGCCGTCCGCACCTTCCTCGAGCGCGGCGGTCCGGGGCACGCCGAGTTCGAGGGCCGCTGAGCCGGCGAGCGCCTCCAGGGCGAACCCGGATCCGTCGCGCGGACTCGCTGGAGGTTGCCGCTAGGGTGGGGCCGGTGACCGACTTCGACCTGATCGCGAAGGGCATGACCCAGGCGGTTCCCTTCGCCGGGCATCTCGACCTGGAGATCGTCGAGGTCGGCGAGGGCGAGGCCACGGTGGTGCTGCCCGAGCGTCCCGAGCTGAAGAACCACGTCGGCTCCCAGCACGCCGGCGCGCTCTTCACCGCTGCCGAGACCGCCTCGGGCGCGGCCTTCGTCGGCGCCTTCGCCGAGCGGATGGGCGACGTCACCCCGCTCGCCCGCTCCGCAGAGATCTCCTACGAGCGGATCGCCAACGGCCCGATCACCGCCCACGCCCGCCTCGCCACCCCGGCCGCCACCCTCCTCGACACCCTCGACGCCGAGGGCAAGGTCGAGTTCCCCTGCGAGATCGAGCTCACCGACGCCGACGGCACCCTCGTCGCCGCCGCCAACGTCCGCTGGCACGTCCGCCTCAAAGACCGCCCCACCTAGACGCCCCCCACCGCCGAGCCCTTAGAATCCCCCTCCCGGGGCGCCACACCCCGATCCCGCGCCTGTAGCTCAGTTGGATAGAGCGTCGGTCTACGAAACCGAAGGTCACAGGTTCGAATCCTGTCAGGCGCGTTGACGTGCTCCCGTTTGGGACCGGGTTTGCGGGGTTCTAGGAATCGGTGTTTCTGCCCAAGTAGGCAGAGTTCAAGACTTGTGTCTGGGATGGGTGCGCCTGTTCGGGCTACGAATTGACCGTGGCAATGACTCGTCGGGTCCCACGGTTAAGGGGGATTCGTCTGCTTTGCTGCGTATCCCGTATCGATACTTGATACAATACCCGGCGTATGGTCAGAAAGTCCGACATCTATGTCCTAAGCGGTCTGCTGGCTCAGGACAGCGACTGGAGCTACAGGTCCCTTGCCGATCGCCTCCATGTGCCGCATCCCGTGGTCCAGCGGGCGCTCGCGCGAGCCCGGGGCGCGGATCTCTATTCGCCTGAGCGGCGGGAGGTTCACGCTCCGCACTTCGAGGAGTTAGCGATTCACGCGCTGCGGTTCGTCGCTCCGGCTCAGCTAGGTGCGCTCGTGCCGGGGGTTCCCGCCGCGTGGGCGGCTGAACCGATGGCAAGTGCGATTCACTCCTCCGGCGACGAGCCGCCGCCGGTGTGGCCCTATGCGAGAGGCCGGGTGCGAGGTCAGGCGATCGAGCCGCTTCATCCCGCCGCGCCGGAGGCGGTGGAGGGCTGGTCGGAGTTCGGCGAAATCCTGGCGTTGCTCGACAGCCTGCGGGCCGGCGATCCGCGCGTCCGGCGTGTGGCCGAGGACCTTCTCGTGAGTCTTCTGCGCGAGCGAGTCGGGGAGAGGAAACGTTGAGCGCGCAGCAGCTCGAGATCGCCGCCGAGCTGCTCGGCCCGCTTCTGGGCGAAGTTGTCTTCGTCGGCGGCGCGACGGTCCACCTCTGGCTCACCGAACCCGGTGCGCCGCCCGCTCGCGCCACCGAGGACGTCGATGTCATCTGCGACGTCGCCAGCCGCGCCGAGTACTACCGGCTCGGCGGGAAGCTGCGCGAGCGTGGCCTGCAGGAGGCGGTTGGTGCACCTGTGCTGTGTCGGTGGCAATCCGCCGAGCCTCGCCTGATCTTGGATGTAATGCCGATCGACCCCGACATCCTCGGCTTCTCCAACCCCTGGTATGAGGAAGCGATCGCGACCGCGGCGACGATCACTCTCGACTCTGGTGCCGAGATCCGAGCCGCGACCCCGTTACTGCTGATGGCGACCAAGCTCTGCGCCTGGAAGGGCCGCGGCCGAGGAGATCTCCTGCGAAGCCTCGACGTCCATGACGTGCTGACGCTGATCGACGGCCGCCCGGAGTCGATCGAGGAGATCAAGGCCGCTCCGTCGGCAATCGGTACCTACATCAAGGAGGAGCTGATCGACCTCCGAACTGAGCCCTACTTCGACTACGCGGTCGAGGGCGCGACTGCCACCTACGGTGCGATCGGTGTCGACCGCGCCCAGCTCGTCCGAGACCGCATCGAGGAATTGCTCGCCTGACCTCCCTGGGGCAACAAATGGGGCAACATGCCCCACAGATTCCAGCCGACCTCAGCCGATCTCGATCCGCCTAAAACGGCTTAAAACCTAGCTCCACGAAGCCCAGCCGAGCCACCGCTTCGGTCTACGAAACCGAAGGTCACGTTACGTCCGCTTGGGATAGGCGGACCGGCAGCGGATTCATTAGGCACGGGTTGAGAACTCCTTCACTACGACCGAGACTACGAACGGATCGCCGGTGTCACCGACCTGCACCATCGGTGGATGGTCGCCTTGCAGCAGATCGCTTGAAACTGACGCAGCGTCATCGTCTAGCTTCGCATTCATGGAGCAGGACCGCGCTTGCGAGATGACCATTGGCGATGTTGCCGACGCCGCCGGAGTGACGGCAAGAACCGTTCGGCATTACGAGGCTGTAGGGCTGCTCGGTCCCGCCGATCGTTCGGTCGGTGGTCACCGCCGCTATGCCCGGGACGACCTCAACCGACTTCGTCGCGTTATCTCCCTGCGTCGATGCGGCTTCGGGCTGGAGGCGATTCGTCACCTTCTCGCCTCCTCGCAAGAGGAAGCTCTGGCAGCAGCCAAGCGCCAGCTCGAGCGCTCGGAGGTCGCACTGGAGGTGGCACGCCGCCTGCGCTCTCGAATGCGTCGGTTCGTGGGCCTCCTCGAAGGCGCCGACGGAGAATCAATCGATCAGTTGATCGCAGAGATGGAGGAAGAAGAAATGAGCGTTAGCCTGGACAGCATCTCGACCCGGCTAGGGGACGCGGGAGAAACCGATCTCACTGACGGCACCAGGGTCGCAAAGACCCACGCTGTGGTTGAAGCCGTCGGCGTCGTCGAAGAGCTCGGGTCCCATCTCGGGCTGCTCCTCGCCGAAGGGGATTTGACCGACCCGCAGCGCGACGTGCTCGAGCGGGTTGCGAACGACCTGTTCGACATCGGCTCCGATCTGTCGTCTCCACCAAAGGACGCGGACGGGCGACCGAGGGTGGGTACCGAGTACGTGGAGTGGCTGGAGAGCGCTTGCGGCGAGGCCAATTCAGCCTTGGACCCGGTCGATTCCTTTGTGGTCTGGTTCGACTCGCCGTGTGCCGCCCGCCTCGACGTCTGTCGCGCGACTTGCCGGCGAGCCGAGCGGGCTGCGTTCCGAGTGGAAGGCGCGAATCCGCAGATCGGCCGGTATCTCAACCGCCTCTCAGACTTGTTCTTCATCCTCGCTCGCGCGACCGGCGCCGGTGGCGAGCGCCTGTGGGAACCTGGCCGGAGCGCTGCGTAGCCACCAAGCTCGGCGGAGATACATGTCGCACAACGCGCGAGTTGTCGCCGGCGTGTCGCGCAATGTTCTTCCAGGACCGTGTCCGACGAGGAGCAGAAGATCGGCCGACATGTCGGAGAGGATTCGCCGGGGTGGGCGGCGTCGGCGGCCTGCGAACCACGCCCTACTCGAACCGCCTGATCCTCGCCGTTTACCTGCGCCAGCGGGGCTCGCGAGAGTCCCAGCCGTCGGCGCACCCATCGAGGCGCCACCGGTCAGGAGGGGTAGGCGCCGGCCATCGTGGGCGAGCCCACCGCGCGCGGGCTCGCCGGATCACCCAATCGGCGGATCCTCCCTGGACTCCAGGTAGAAGACCTCCGAGGAGACGTCGCGCCCGGTGTCCATCCCGCTGACGAAGGCTCGAACCTTCCTGCCCAGGACCCGTTCCACGACCCCGGTGAATGCGTCCTCGGTCGCGTACTGGAAGTACATCCGCGTGTCGCGCAGGCGCTGGTGCTCCCCCAGGGCCGCGAGTGAGCGCTCGGCCGGCGTCATGCTGTCCTCCAGGGTGCAGAGCACCGTGTCGGGGCCGGCGAAGTCGGTTTTGGCCTTGGTGGGACCGCGGCCGAACAGCTCCTTGTAGAGGCGGACCATCTCGCGCGAGAGCTCCGCGCGCACGGAATGGCTGTCGTGGCCGCCTTCGGGAATCGAAAGTGCCGATCGCTCGTTCAATCGTCTGATCTCGAACCCCCCCTCTGGGGTCGGCCCGCGCGCAAGGAGGAGGAGGATGAGAACCTGACGAACGGCGCTGCTCTTCGAGGGTAGCGCGAGAAGGTCCCGCGCTCCACCTGGCCTGCCCAGCGAGGGAGTACCGCCGAACCATCCGCCGCTCGTACGAACGTCGAGTCGGCTGGGCGCGGCTTGCGGCAGGATCTACCGTCAGCCCGTGCTCGTCGGAATCGAGATCCTCGCGCGGCTCGGCCGCTTCGACCAGGACGCGGCGACGACGATGGTCGCGGTGCTCGTGACCCTCGCCCTGACGGCCTACTGGATCCTCAGGACCTGACGGGTTCTAGAACGGCAGCTTCTCCCGCGCCGTCTTTCCCGCCGAATGGCTCTTGTCGGCGGCCCGCTGGGATTTGCCGAACGATTTGCTGAGCAGGCGGCCGACCGGGCCGGGCGCCTTGCCTCCAGCGCGCTGTCCCATCGAGAAGCCCTTGTCGCTGCCGCGGCGCGCGTGGTTGGAGAGCGCGGGGACGAGGAAGCCCAGGATCGCCAGCAGGACGCAGATCCCGATTACCACTCCGATGACCATCCTGTCTCCTTTTCTCGCTTCGCCTAGAGCTTGCGCTCGAGGTCGTCGGCTTTCTCGCCGTGATGCTCGGCCAGCTCGCGCTCGCGCTCGGCGCGTTCGGCGGCCTCCCGCGCCGTCTCCTCGTGCTCCTGCGCTTTGGAGGCATGGACCTCGGACTCCTGGCGGTGGCCACCGGCCCGTTCGCTGAGCCGCTGGCGCTCCAGCTCGCGGCGCTTCCTGGCCCGCTGGCCGGCCACGACGAGGACGGCGAGGAGCACAATCGCGACGACGACGATGGCGACGATCAATCCCGTTGACATGCATCCTCAATACCCGCCGGAGGATTGGTAAACCAAGCCGATCCGGGTAGCCGTGGCCCGTGTTCGATTGGCTCACGCACGAGGTAGGCAACAGCGCCGTCACCTATCCGGTCGTCTTCGTCGCCGCCACGACCGACGTCCTCTTCCCGCTGATCCCCTCGGAGACGATCGTCATCACCGCCTCCGTCCTGGCGGCGCAGGGGGACCTCTGGATCTGGCTGATCGTGCCGTCGGTCGCCGCCGGCGCCTTCCTCGGCGACAACCTCTGCTACCTGCTGGGGCGCAAGATCGGCGACCCGGTCGCCGACCGGCTCTTCACCGGCGAGAAGGGGCAGGCGCGGCTGACTTGGGCGGAGGCGGCGCTGCGACGGCGCGGCGCGATCCTGATCGGCGTCGGCCGCTTCATCCCCGGCGGCCGCACCGCCACGACCTTCGCCGCCGGCACGCTGGAGATGCCCTACCGGCAGTTCGCCGTCGCCGACGCCTTTGCCGCAGTTATCTGGGCGCTCTACGTATCGATGCTCGGCTACCTCGGCGGGGAGACCTTCCAGGACAACCTCTGGCTCCCCCTCGCCAGCTCTTTCGCCTGCGCGATGGCCGTCGGGGCGAGCTTCGAAGCCTGGCGGCGGCTGCAGCGCCGGCGGGGCAAGGACATCCTCGGCGACGAGCTGCCGCAGGAGCTGACCGCCGGTTGAGCGCCGATCGGCACCCAGGCCCGACCTCTCGGTTTGCTTCACTTCTCTGACCAGAGAAAGGAGGTGGTCCTAACTTGATTCACATGCTTGATGGGACTCTGGAGGTGCAGGGCCGCTAGGCGCCGCACTGGTTCGGGCGCCCGGCGGAATCCACCCCGGGCACCGGCGACTCGCAGGGAGCCGGGTCTTGTCCCGCCCGGTCGCAATTCCCGCGTTCGTTTCCATGCACCAGGCCGGGGCCGCCGCGAGGCGGCCCCGGCGCTTTTCGGCGGCGACCGACGCGGTCTGTTGACCGAGCGTGGCAGGCGCGCGTAGTGTCGCTGCATGCCCGGGCGCGGCATCCAGCACATCGATCTCGCGGTCGCCGACGTCGAGCGCTCGCTCGCCTTCTACCGGGAGGTGCTCGGTCCGCTCGGGCTCGAGGACTATCTGCTCCTGCGCACCTACCGCGGCACCGAGGATGTCCTCTACCTGCGGTTCGGGCGCTCCTTAATCGGCTTCCGACCGGCAGACGGCGGCACCTACCGTCATTACGAGGTCGGGTTGGAGCACCTCGCCTTCCAGGTCGACACGCGTGATGAGGTCGACGCCGCGCACGAGCGCTGCCTCGCCGCCGGTGGCCGGGTCGAGTCCCCGCCTGAAAGGCACTACGCCTACATCGACGACCAGGACTACTACTCGTTCTTCGCGTTCGACCCCGACGGGATCCGCGTCGAGGTCGTCTGCGACCGCTCCGACGTCTAACGCGGGTGCTCGGATCGATCAGGGCGCGCTCGCGTGGGGCGGCCGGGGCGCGCTCGCGTCGAGCCCTTCCTCGGCTTCGGAGAGGAGGCGGGAGGCGATTCGCCAGCGCCGCTGCAGGACGGGTTCGACCGCGGCGGAGCTGCAACCCGTTTCGGAGACGCACTCGCCCCAGTCGTTCGCCGCATCGATGTAGCGGTTGTAGGCGCGCTCGCCCGGGGCGCCGACGGCGTTCAGGCAGTCGATCTCCACCCGCCGGCTCGGGATCCGGCGGTAGGTGGAGCCGATCCCGCGCACCTCCGCCAGGTACTGGTCGTAGGTGACGCCGACGGCGAGCCGGCGCCGCAGCGAGTCCATCGAGGCGACGAAGCTGCCCAGCCGGTCCTGGCAGGCGCCGCCGGCGGTCGAGCGGGCCCGCTCCTCGTCCTGGGGCGCGGGTGCTCGCGTCCCGTCCTGCGGTGGGCCTGACGTCTCAACAACCGCAGCCGGCGGGCGGCTGGCGATCGTGGCGTCGTCGCCGGACCCGGACCCGCCGCCTCCGCACCCGCAGAGGAGGGCAGCGAGCAGGGCGACGCCGATGAGGGAGAGCCGGGCGGCGGCGGGCACGGCGGCAGTCTACGTCGTGTAGAAACCGCTCCCGTGTGGGCAATCGGCAGCTTCCGGAGGGCGCTTTCGGCTCTCCCGCTCGTGCTCCTGGCGCTGTCCGCGGCCCCGGCGCCGGCCGCCGCGGCGCCGCGGGTACTGGTGGTTGGGGACAGCCTCGCGGAGCTCACCTCCCCCTACCTCGGCCGCTACCTGCCCGGGGTGGAGCTGACGATGAACACGGGCGGCGGCTACAACAGCTACCAGGTCTTCGACCTCTTCCAGGAAAGCTACGAGCCGGCGATGGACGTGGTCGTCGTCGATGCCGGCACCAACGACAACCCGGCGTATCCCGAGATCCTCGCCGGCAACCTCGCCGAGGTCGCCGAGATCGTCGGCGACCGCTGCCTGGTCGTGCCGACGATCCACGGCCTCCACCCCGGCGGCGTCGGCGACACCGGCAAGAACCGGACCGTGGCCGAATTCGCCGCCTCGCGCCCGGGCACCCAGGTGCCGGACTGGGCGGGCGCGGTGGCCGACCACCCGGAGCTGATGCAGGCCGACAACCTGCACCCGATCGAAGCGGGAGCGGACTACCGGGCGCAGCTGATCGCGCAGGGGGTCCAGGGCTGCCTCGCCTACGAGCAGGCCCGGGCGACGGCGCCGCCGCGGCCGGCGGCCGGCGAACCGCGGCCGGAAGTCGAGCCGCTCGCCACCGTGGGCCGCCTGCAGGCGCGGCGGGCGGCGGTAATGGACTCGATCCGCGGGGACGTCCTGCGCCAAGCTGCCGCCTCGCTGGTCGCCGGGACGATCCTGGGTGGCCGATGAGAGTCGGCGGCACGAGGTGTCAACCTGTAGCCATGGAGCTGCCCCATGAGTGAGGTGGTGATGCCGCGCCTGTCGGACTCAATGGAGGAGGGCACGATCCTGAGCTGGCTCAAACAGGTCGGCGACGAGGTCGCGGTCGGCGACGAGCTGGTCGAAATCGAGACCGACAAGGCGAACATGGCCTACGAAGCCGACGTCGCCGGAACGCTGCAGGAGATCCTCGCCCAGGAGGGGGAGACGCTGCCGATCGGGACGCCGATCGCGCGGATCGGGGAGAACGGGGCTTCGGGTCCGGGGCCCGGCGGTCGGCCCGCGGGTGGGGGTGGGGATGACGACGAGGGACCGATCGCCCGGCCCGCGGGTCCTGTCGCCGCTACGGCCCCCTCGCCCGGTGGCGAGGGCCCCGCATCGTCGCCACCCGCGGGAGAGACCGGAGAGGCTGACGCCGGAGCTACGGCCGCCCCGGGCTCCGAGACGGGGGAACGCATCAAAGCTTCACCGTTGGCTCGGCGGCTTGCGAAAGAGCGTGGCCTCGATCTTTCCGATCTCAGAGGCTCCGGACCTGGCGGGCGGATCGTCAAGTCGGACGTGGAAGGTGCGAAAGCTCCGGCGGCAGGACCCGCCGGCCAGGGGGCCGGCCCCTCGGTCGAAACGGCCAAGGGCGAGACCGAGATCCGCGAGCCCAACAAGTTGCAGCAGACGATCGCGCGCCGGATGGCGGAGTCGAAGGCGACCGCGCCGCACTTCCACCTGACGGTCGAGATCGAGATGGGGAAGGCGGTGGCGGCCCGCGCCGCGCTCAAGGCGGCCAGCAGGGATGGCGAGGTCGTTCCGTCGTTCAACGACATGGTCGTGAAGGCGTGCGCGATCGCCCTCCGCGAGTTCCCGAAAGCCAACGGCGCCTACCGCGACGGCCGCTTCGAGCTCTACTCGCGGGTCAACGTGGGGGTCGCCGTCGCCGCCGCGGAAGCGCTCGTCGTCCCGACGATCTTCGACGCCGACAGCAAGGGGCTGCGGCAGATCGCCACCGAGGCGCGCGCCGTCGCCGCCAGGGTCCGCGACGGCTCGGTGACGCCGCCGGAGCTCTCGGGCGGCACCTTCACCGTCTCCAATCTCGGCATGTACGGGATCGACGCCTTCGACGCGGTGATCAACATGGGCCAGGCGGCGATCCTCGCCGTCGGCGCGATCCGCGAAGCGCCCGCCGTCCGCGACGGTCAGGTCGTGCCGGCCCAGCTGATGAAGGCGACCCTCTCCTGCGACCACCGCATCCTCTACGGGGCCGAGGGCGCCGAGTTCCTCGCCCGCGTCAAGGCGCTGCTGGAGGAGCCGATCTCCCTCGCCCTCTAGCGCCGGCCGCTCAGTCCCGCAGCTCCGGCGGCAGCGCCTTCGGCCCGTCCGGGTACATCTGGCGCAGCTGCTCCTCGCTCATCTCCAGCGTGCTCGTGATCGCTTCCGCAGGCGCGCCCACCACCAGCCAGAGCTGGTCCGCCTCGGTGTCGTTGAAGAGCTGGCGCACGGTGTCGGGCTCGACCAGGAGCGTGTCGAGCGGCGCCAGCGTCAGCACCTCGTCGCCGATCCGCACCCTGCCCTCGCCCTCGAGGAGCACGTAGAGCTCCTCCTGCTCGAAGTGCCGGTGCTTGGTCGAGGCTTTGCCGGGCTCCAGCCGCCACATCCGCGCCCCCAGCGCCGACGCCTCCAGTTGCTTCCCCAGGTCCGTGTTCGGCGTCTGCATCTGGTTCGACCGCCGCCAGGACGCATCTTCGGCTTTGAGGACGCGGTACGCCATCTCAGGGTCGACTTTGTGCGGATATGCCAGACAAAGTCGACAGGGCTAAACCTCCAGCCAGGTGCCCTTCGGCCCGAGGTTGCGGATTGGGGTTGAGCCGATCCGGCTCTCGCATCCCCAGGACTCGTGGATGTGGCCGCAGACCGCGAGGCGGGGCTGCTTCTCCTCGATCGCCCGGAGCAGCGCGGGGCTGCCGAAGCTCCCGCCCCCGCCGGCGCTGTCGCAGTGGTCCTTCGGCGGCGAGTGGAGGACGAGGACCGCCTCCTCTGGGCACTCGGCCAGCATCTGCGCCGCCGCCTCGTCGTCGAGGTCGAAGCTCCAGTCCCACGGCGTCACCGGGATCCCGGCGCCGAGCCCGAAGAACTCGATGCCTTCGATGGTCGCCCCCTCGCCATGGAGGACGGTGGCGGCGGGCCAGGCGGCGCACGCCGCCCGCAGCGCCTCGGCGGTCTCGTTGTTGCCCGGCACCAGCACCGTCGGCCTATCGATCTCGGCGAGGGCGCCGATCGTCTCCTCCAGCCCCTCGTGGACCGAGGCGAAGTCGCCGGCGCCGATCACCACGTCCGCGCCGGCCGCCATCTCGACCAATTCCGCGCCCTGCTCGAGGTCGCGGTGGAGGTCGCTGAAGGCGAGAATCCGCACGGCCGAAAACCTAGCTGCTCGAAGCCGCCGGCGACTCGACGGAACGCCTCAGGCGAAGCGGATCCGCCGCCGCCGCCGCTCGATCCTCCCCGCTCTCCGATATTCTCGCGCCGCAATGCCCCCCGTCTTCTGGATCGGCCTCGGAATCGCCGCCCTCTTCGTCCTTATCGGCGCCTTCTCCGGCGCCCGCTCGCGCACCGCGAGCCTCGGCAGCGGCGCCGCGATGGGCGCCTACCTGGGCGTGATGTCCGCCTTCCCGCTGCTGGCGATCGGCCTCGCCACCAGCTGAGGACCCGGGCTCACCCGCGGGCTTTGCAGCGCCGCAGGAAGGTGCCCTGGAGGAAGGTCCCGTCGTCGAAAATGAATTCGCCCCGCGCCTGCAGGTGCCCGGTTTCGCAGCGCGCGTTGACGTAGCTGTAGCGGCGCCCCTTGTAGGTCCATCTGCGGCCGATCTTCAGGTGGCCCGCGATCGGGATGCCGCTGCCCCCGGCGATTTTCGGGATCCGCGCTTTGGTCCGGTACCCGTAGACGCCGTGGTTGATCCGTTCGATCACGATCGGGACGATGTAGGTGGTCGGCACCGGCACCGTGGTGTAGGCGTGAGCGATCACGGTCGGTTGTCCCTGCTTCTCGGGCCCGTTGAAGAGGGTGATCGGGGAGCTGACGTTGATCGGCTTCTGTTCGGGGAAGGCGACGATTGCCCGGCCGGCGCCCTTGCCGACGATCGCGCTCGGACAGGCGCGCCGAGCCGCGGGCACGTCGGTCGACTGGAGCATCCCGGCGCGGCAGACTTCCAGGCCGCGGGTCTCCACGGACCCATGGCGGTCGAATTCGATCGTCAGCGTCTGCAGGATCGGCGGCAGGTTGCCGGAGACCGTCGAGAGCTCTCCCCCGCCGTGCAGGGTGATCGGGGCGTTGTGCTTCTTCGGCAGGGTCGTCGGCGAGAAGCCCCCTTCGGCGTGGATGACGAGGTCGCCGGCGCGCAGCACCAGCGCCGTGGCGGTTGCCGTGGTGAGGAGGACCGCGATCAGGACCGCTGCTCCGACAGCCGTTCGTCTATTCACCTGGACTTGCCTTTCTCTTCGTGTCTTCGTCCGCGCCGGCCGGCCCGCTCGACGCTCCGCGGGCGGATGCTCCCTGGGCGATGGTCAGCAGATGGTCGGCGAGGCCAGCGGCATCATGCTCCCCGGTTCCGAGCTGCTTGATGCCTGTGCCCAGCATCAGCCCGACCACGTGCGGCGCGTGGCGCTTCGGCTCCGGCACCCCCAGCGCCTCCAGCGCCGCCGCGGCGAAGGCCTCGTAGGCGCCGAAACAGAGCCGGGACGTCTCCTGGAGCACCGGATCGCGGGCTGCCCGGAGGTGGATTTCCAGCTCTGCCAGCAGCTCCGGCCGGCTCGCCGAGAGGCCCGCCATGCGCTGGATTTCCATCCCGAGTTCGGGCGCCCCGAGGCGGCGTTCGCGCAGCTCCTGCGCGGCCACTTCGATCCGCTGCACCTCTTCGCGGACGTGGAGCGCGAGGCACTCTCGCAGGAGGACCTCCTGGCTGGGGAAGTGGTAGGTCAGCGACCCGAGCGAGACCGAGGCAGCGGCGGCGATCCGCCGGTTGGTCAGGGCCGCCAGCCCCTCGGCGCCGATCAGGCGGTAGGCGGCGTGGAGGATGCGCTTCTGCGCCGAGCTTTCCGGGAGTAGGGAAGGGGAGATGCTCATCTCGTTCGTTCGAACGAACAAGATACCGAGCGCTCGGCCTGGGGCGAGGCGCCGGCCAGCCGGGGCCGCGGCGCTGGCCGGCCAGCCAAGTGAAAGGATGCCGCCGTGGCTGCTGGCAAGAAGGCGGAGGCGCCGCGAACCGAGCGGGTGCTGCCAGGGGTCTGGCGGCTGCGCCTGCCGCTGCCGTGGCCGGGTGTGCCGCACGGCAACGCCTGGGCCGTGGCCTGCGGGGACGGCGTCGTCATGTTCGACACCGGGATCGGCGGCAGGGGGCGGCTGCGGCAGCTCGACCTGGCGCTGGCCCAGGCGGGGTTCGGGGTCGAGGACGTCCGCCTCGTCGTCTGCACCCACTCTCACACCGACCACTACGGCCTCGCCGGCGCGATCGTCGAGCGCGCCGGCTGCGAGCTCTGGATGCATCCCAACTGGGAGCACGTGCGCCTGCTTGCCGACGACCCTTCGGCGGCGCTGGAGCAGCGGCTCGAGGTGGCGCGGCAGAGCGGGGTGCCGCCGGCCTCGCTGGAGCGCTACCGGGAGGCGCGCAGCGGCGACACCGAGACCGGGATCGACGCGATCAAGGAACCCGACCGCGACCTGCTCCCTGGGGTGGAGGTGGACACCGACCTCGGCCGCTGGCAGGTCGTCGAGACGCCGGGACACGCCCCCTCCCACGTCGTCCTCCACCAGCCCGAGCGGCGCCTCCTGATCTCCGGCGACCACCTGCTCGGGCGCACGGTCCTCTTCTTCGACCACGGGCACAGCCCCGACCCGGTCGGGGAATTCCTCGCCAGCCTCGACCGGGTCGAGCCCCTCGACGTCGGCCTCGTCCTGCCCGGCCACGGGCGCACCTTCCGCGACCCCGAGGCGAAGATCGCCGAGTCGCGGCGCCAGGTCGAGGAGCTCGTCGGGAAGGTGCGCGACGCCCTCGGCGGGGGCGAGCGGACCGCCTTCGAAGTCGTCGCCGAGATCGTCGGCCCCGAGGGCGTGAAGACCCCGGCCAGCGCCTGGGTGCTGCAGATCGTCCTCTCCTGCCTCGACCACCTCGCGCTCGCCGGCGAGGTGCGGGCGATCGACGGCTCCGACCCGCAGCGCTGGGCGCTGACGTAGCCTGTCGGTCGATGGCGAGCTTCACTTACGAGCGCCAGGTGGCCGCCCCGCCCGAGATCGTCTTCGACGTCCTCACCGACCACCGCCGCTACCCCGAGATCACGCCGCTTCGCCGTGCCGCGCTGGAGCGCGAGGGCGACCCGGCGCCGAACGGGCTCGGGGCGATCCGCGTGCTCACCCTCGCCGGGCCGCCGATGCGCGAGGAAGTGATCGCCTACGACCGCCCGCGCCGCTTCTCCTACACGATCCTCTCCGGCCTGCCGGTCCGCGACCACGTCGGCACCGTCGAGCTGAGCCCGAGCGACGGCGGCACCAGGATCGTCTACGCGATCCACACCACGCCGACCCTCCCGGTCGGCGGCTTCGCCGTCGTCGCCGCCCTCAAGCAGGCGATCAAGGGCCTCCTGGGCGGAGTCGCGAAAGAGTCCGAGCGCCGCGCCGCGGATGCGCGGTAGCCGCTTCGGAGACCTCCACCTCTGGCACCGCTCCAACCGGTGGCTGGCGATCGCCCTGCTCGCGCTCGGCATCCTCTTCAGCGGCGGCCTCGTCGCCTTCGAGCTGCTGAAGCGGCCGGCCGACGTCCACAACGAGGAGGCGATCCGCCGCTTCAAGCCGCAGAAGCCGCCGCCGCCGAAGAAACCGCGGACGGTCAACTGGCCGATGTTCGGCCTCAACCCGCCCCGCACCCGCTACCTGCCGGTGAACGGGGTCAAGCCGCCCTTCGACAAACTCTGGCGCTTCACCGACCGGCCGCTGCTCGAGTTCCCGCCGATCTACGTCGGCGGCAGGCTCTACTTCGTCAACAACAGCGGCTTCGCCTACTCCCTCGACGCCGACACCGGCAAGACGCTGTGGAAACGGCGGATCGGCCGGCTCAACGCTTCCTCGCCGGCCTATTACAAGCACCGCCTCTACATCGTGAACCTCGTGCCCGGGCACATCGTCAAGCTCGACGCTAAGACCGGCCGGATGATCTGGAAGCGGGACCTGCCCGGGCGGGCGGAGTCCTCGCCGGTGGTGATCGGCCGCACCGTCTACTTCGGCTGCGAGAACGGCGAACTGTTCGCGATGAGCACCGGCAAAGGGGGGGTGCGCTGGTCGACCCCGCTCGGCGGCCCGATCAAGTCGGCGCCCGCCTACTACGGCGGCCGCCTCTACGTCGGCGACTACGGCGGCTACATGAACGCCGTCGACGCGAAGAGCGGCAAGCTGCTCTGGCAGAGCGGCTCGCTCGGCCCCGGCTACGGCGGCTCCGGCGCCTTCTACTCGACCCCGGCGGTGGCCTACGGCCGCGTCTACGCCGGCAACAACGACGCCCGCGTCTACAGCTACGACGTCTCCGACGGCACCCTCGCCTGGTCCTACTCGACCGGCGGCTACGCCTACTCGGGTCCCACCGTCGCCAACACCAAGCACAGCCCGCCGACCGTCTTCATCGGCTCCTTCGACGGCAACGTCTACGCGCTCGACGCCAAGGACGGCAGCGTGCGCTGGAGCCGCTCGGCAGGTGGCCAGGTGGTCGGGTCCCTTTCCGCGATCGGCGACATCGTCTACGTCGCCGAGTTCACCAACAAGACGACCAGCGGCTTCATGATGAGGAGCGGCCGGCGCGTCTTCCGCTACCCAAAGGGGACCTATACCCCGGTGATCTCCGACGGGCGGCGGATCTACCTGACCGGGTACTCGAGCATCACGGCGCTGCGACCCCACCGGGCGGTGGTGGCGGTAGGTGAGGCGCACCCCGCGCGTAAGCCGGGAAGAGGCCGGAGTGGAGGCGGGCGCGGAGGACGCTGAGGCTGGCCGAGTAGTTCTGGATCCGGTAGCTGCTGGTGTCGCCGAAGTCCTGGTAGTAGACGAGCATCCGGCAGCGGCGGTGGCTGCCGAGCCAGGCGAAGAGCTTGCTGACGAAGGCCGGGTCGTCGCCGCTTTCGACCCCCCACTCGGTGATCGCGAACGGCTTGCCGGAGAAGCGGCGGTAGAGGCCGGTCAGCGCGTCCCATTCCGGGTATGCGGCGTAGAAGTCGGTGCCGACCCAGTCGACCCAGCGCGAGCCGGGGTAGAAGTGCTTCGGTCGGTTGTGGGGGACGGTGGGGGAGCCGGCGGGCAGCGGGCTCCAGACCACCGCCACCGGCGCCGCCGGCAGGGCGCGGACGTCGACGGTCAGCGGCGGCAGCCCGGCTTCGGCGAGGCGCCGGTCGATGGCCCGACGCTTGCCGCCCCCGTGGACGATCACGTAGATGCGGCGGAAGGCGCGTTTGTAGGCGCGGGTGCTGTGCTCGGGCCCGCGCGAGGCTCCGGAGCAGTCGTAGGCGGCGTATGCGTTGAGGCACCGGTTCGGCTCGCCGAGCGGTCGGATGTAGGCGCGCATCCCCTTCTCGTGGAAGAGCTTGTTGAGCCGGACCAGGTAGCGGTCGCCGTGGCCGGCGGCGATCCGGGGGAGGCTGATCACCTCGTGGCCGTCGCCCGTGTCGGCGGTGGTGATGTGGAGCATCGGCCGGGCGCGCGCGGTCTGCCAGCGCCGGATCGAGTCGGGGAAGTCGCTGCCCCAGGTGCGGAACGACTCGATCACCGCCGGGTGCTTGTTGACGGCGTCCGAGAAGCGGCCGAAGTCGGCCATGTCGCCGGTGTCGGAGACGCCGAAGTAGGTCTTCTTGCCAGGAGGCAGGAGAAGAGATGCGCCAGCGGAAGCAGCTGGGAGCGCCAGCGCCAGCACGCTGGTGAGACCAATCGCAAGCGCGGCGCGAGACCGGGACAGGGCGACCACCAAGGTCCTCATGCTGGCAAGGGTCGCGCGCGGATCTCGACGGCGATTTTCGCCATGCAATGAGGCTTGCGCCTCGAGACCTATGGTACGAGACAGGAAATTTCTATAGATTTCCTAAGTACTCATGGCTGGATGGGAGACTCTTCGCCGCGCGGCCTCCTTGGCAACCCTTCTCGCGGTCATCGGCACGACCGCACTCGCGCCGGCAGCGGTCGATGCGGCTGGAACCGGGACGATCGAAGGCGAGATCGTTGGCCCTGGCGGGAGCCCGCTGGCGGAAGTCTGGGCCTGCGCGTACCTGGTCCAAGGTGAAGGAGACGAAGAAGGATGCGATCTCACCGGTGCCGGGGGCCTCTATTCGATTCCAGGGCTGGTGGCCGGGAAGTACAAGGTCGAGTTCTGGTCTGAATCGACCGCGCCGTCTTACGTCGGTGAGTTCTACGACGACAAGCGCTTCTGGGGGGAAGCCGATGAAGTCGAAGTCGCAGAGGGGGCAGCGACGACCGGTATCGACGCAGAACTGACGGAAGCGGCGACGATCGAAGGAGAGGTCGATGCCTTGGCGTCGGGCGAGCCCGTCGAACATGCCGTCGTCTGTGCGCAGGTCCCGTCAGGAGAACCAGTGGGCTGCGCTTTGGTTCGCCCAGATGGTTCCTACACGTTGCCCGGGCTTGCACCAGGCGAATACAGGGTGCAGTTCATACCTGCGTCGAATATCTACAACCTGCTGAACCAGTTCTATGACCACAAGGACGCGTTCGCAGAAGCCGATCCTCTCGTCCTCATCGCGGGAGAGACCACGGCCGGCATCGACGCGGATCTGAAATCGGGCGCCGAGATTCACGGGACGATCTACTCTGCCACGACCGGGCTTCCAATTTCCGGGGTGCTTGTCTGCGCCCTGTTCATGGAACGCGTGGAGGGAGCCTGGGTGCCCGCGGGTTGCGCCTCGAGCGAGATTGCGGGCACCTACGTGCTCTCCAGGCTTTGGACGGACTCCTACAAGGTCGTCTTCTCACCTGATTTCGAAGGGTTCTTCGGTGAAGAACTGGACGATGGCTACCTCACGCAGTACTTCAACGAAAAGCCGACGTTGGCCGAAGCCGACCTGCTTCCGGTGCTCGCCCCGGAAATCCGTGGGGGAATCGACGGCCGCGTCCAGCCCGCCCATCCCGCGAGCGCGAATCCGGTTTCAGGGACCCCCTCGATCATCGCGATGTCGAAGCCTCGCCGTAAGCCCGCGAGGCATTGCCGTGCCGGTTTTCGAAAGAGGAAAGTGGGAGGCAAGCGGCGGTGCGTAAAGAAGCACAAGCGGGGGCACAAGCACAGGCATCCGCGCTGAGGGCGCCAGGTCGGCGGGAGCCTGGCGGGATCAAGGACGCGACAGGAGTCAGGCGGCGAGTGTCTCTCTGTGTTCAGCGACTAGCGCCAGCACTTCAGGGGCGTACTTCTCGACGAAGTTGGATCCGACGCCGCTGATCTCGAGCAGCGCCTCGTTATCGGCGGGGCGTGACGCGGCGATCGCGGTCAGCACCTTGTTGTGAGCGACGGTGTAGGCGGGCTTGCCCTCGGCTGCTTGTAAGCGCCAGGCTTTCAGTGCCTCGAAGAGGATTTCGTCGGCGGGGGAGAGGGAAGGCGCGGGCGCCGCACTGGCGGCAGTGGCGCTGCGGCTCCCGGCGCGCTTGGAACCGCGGACCGTGACCGTCTCCGGGTCCGGCAGCCAGTCGAGCAGGTCGCAGACGTCGCAGCATCGCTCCAGCGGCGCCCCCGCGGTGCGGTCGCCGAAATGGTCGAGGAGCGCTCGGCGGCGGCAGCCTGTGCCATAGATGAAGGCCTTGATCGCGTGGTAGGCGCGCCAGCCGCGCTCGCGGGCGATCGCCAGCTCCGGATCCCCGGCGCGTTCTTCGTTGAAGCGGACGAGGCGGCCGAGGTCGGCTTTCAGCGCCAGCATCACCGCTCGCGCCGGCAGGCCGTCGCGCCCGGCCCGGCCCGCCTCCTGGTAGTAGGCCTCGACGCTGGTCGGGATCGTCACGTGCCAGACCGAGCGCACGTCGGGCTTGTCGACTCCCATGCCGAAGGCGTTGGTCGCGCAGATGACGCCGCTGTCGGTTGCCATGAAGCGCTCCTGGATCGCCGCCCGCTGCTCCGGTCGCAGGCCGGCGTGGTAGGCGACGGCGGCGATGCCCCCCTCGCGCAGGTCCCCGGCCACCTCTTCGGTCTGGCGGCGGGTGCCGCAGTAGACGACCGCCGGCCGGTTCGCCGGATCGCGCAGGCCCGCTTCCAGCAGCGCCTGGCGCCGCGCCTTCGAGCCCTTGCCCTCGAGCGCGACGACGTCGAACGAGAGGTTCGGGCGGTCGAAGCCGGAGCGGACCTGGAGGGGGTCCCGCATCCCGAAGCGAGAGGCGATCTCGCGCGCGACCGGGACGGTCGCCGTCGCCGTGCAGGCCATCACGGTCGGCCGTCCCAGCCGCTCCACCACCTCAGGCAGGCGCAGGTAGTCGGGCCGGAAGTCGTGGCCCCACTCGGAGACGCAGTGCGCCTCGTCCACCGCGACCAGGTCGACGGTGCGGTGCGAGAGCGCCCCGAGGAAGACGCTGGAGGCGAACCGCTCCGGCGCGCAGTAGACGATCCGCGCCTCGCCCCGGACCTGCGCCAGCGCCTCGTACACCTCGTCCTCACCCATCCCCGAGGTGATCATCGCCACCGGCTGCCCCGCCGCCGTCAGCTTCTGCCACTGGTCCCGCATCAAAGCGATCAGCGGGCTGACCACGATCGTCAAGTCGGGGCTGGCGAGCCCGGGCAGCTGGTAACAGAGACTCTTCCCGCCCCCGGTGGGCATCACGATCAGCGAATCCCGCCCTTCGAGCGCAGCAACCACCGCGTCCCTCTGACCCGCCCGCCACTCGGCGTAACCGGTGTCTCTCAGCAGCTCATCGGCTTTATGCCCGGCATCAGTCATGGGCGAGCCACCATAGGCAAATCACCGGCGGGTGGCGACGATCGGGAGGACTCTCGCGGTAGGGAGAGCCCCCGATCGGAGACAGGACCCGCCGGCCAGAGCTCCTTCGTCCCTACTCGCTTGAGTCGATCAACGCCGGCACCTGACTCAGCCTCTCCGCCAAAGTGTCAACAGCAATCGACAGCCTGCGCGTATCCGCATTGGTCAGCACCGTGTATGGGACGAAGCCGTCGTCGGTCCGGTGGGGCTCGAGTGAGTTGAACACCATCCTGAAGTCGGCTTCGATCTCCCCAGCCAGTTCCGGGTCGTTCTGGTCGAGCAGCGGCTTCACCGCTTCGAAGGCGCCCAGCGATCCTTCGACGTTGGCCTCGAAGTCGACCAGGTCGATGTGGGAGTAGCGCTCCTCCTCGCCGGTGATCTTCGAGCCGGAGACCTCGGCCAGCAGCTCGTTGGCGCCGTTGGCTACTTCGATGGCGTCGAGCTCGACCGTCTTCACCTTCTCGTCCAGTTCCTCGACGTCGGCCTGCAGCTGCCGGGCGACCGGGGTCATGCCCTCGGCGCTGCCTTCCACCCAGAGCGCTTTCTCGATCCGGTGGAAGCCGCCCCATTCGCCGGCGGGAACGCCGTCCTCGCGCGCGTCGATTCGCGGGTCGAGGTCGCCGAAGGCGCCGGCGACGGGCTCGATCCGCTCGTAGGGGATACGGGCGGCCGGGTAGAGGTCCTTCGCCTCGGCGACCCTGCCGGCGACCACAGCGGCGACGAAGGGCTGCGTCTTCTCGACCAGTTCAACCGTGTTCTCTTCGAGGTAGTCGCGGTATTGGGCGACCGCCGCTTCCGCCTGCGGGGTGGGATGCGGGGTCTCCCGGGCCGCCGTGGCGGTCTCCTCGTCGCTCGAGCCGCAGGCCGCGGCGGTGAAGGCCAGCAGGGCGACAACCCCCGCGCAAAACACAGTTCGAACACGATTTCCTTGCATGTAGTGCGTCTTTCTCCTTGATTTGGTGGCTGGTGAACCGGGTGTGGCTGAGCTTTCGCCTCTATAAGAGGCGAAAGCTCAGCCACACTCAGGCGAGCAGCTGTTCGCCGACGTAGCCGCCGGGCCGGGCGCCGGGCGGCACGGCGAAGAGGGCGCTGCCGACGTGCTTGACGTACTCGTTGAGCGCGTCGGCGGAGCCGAGCCGGCGCTGGATCGCGACGAACTGCTCCGGGTGACGCTGGAAGCTGATGAAGAAGAGGCCCGCCTCGAGCTGGCCCAGGCGCTCGTCGACCCCGTCGGTGAACGAGTAGCCGCGGCGGAGGATGCGGGCGCCGTCGTTTTCGGCGGCCGAGGCGAGGCGGACGTGGGCGTCCTGGGGGATCAGCGGGTGACCGTTCCTCCTGGCCTGGAGCGGCAGGGGCTCGAACTCGTCGTTGCCGCCGAGCGGGGCGCCGCTGTACTTGTGGCGGCCGATCGTCCGCTCCTGGTCGGCCAGCGAGGCCCGGTCCCAGACCTCCAGCAGCATCCGGATCCGGCGCGTCACGAGGTAGCTGCCGCCGCGCATCCAGGCCGGCCCCTCGCGCCCGACCCAGACGAACCGCTCCATCGCCTCGCCGTCCTCGGCGCGGATGTTGGCGGTTCCGTCCTTCATCCCCATCAGGTTGCGTGGCGTGTCCTGGCTGCGGCTGGTGGCCGAGGTGCGGCCGAAGCCGAGCTGGGACCAGCGCAGGGCCACCGCTCCGCGGCCGATCCGCGCGAGGTTGCGGATCGCGTGGAAGGCGACCTGGGGATCGTCGGCGCAGGCCTGTACGCAGAGGTCGCCGTCGCATTCCCCCGGGTTCAGCGTGTCGCCCGGCAGCGGCGGCAGCGGCCCCAGCGCCGCGGGTCGCCTGTCCGCCAGCCTCAGGTTCGGCTTCTCGAACAGGCTCGGGCCGAAGCCGAAGGTGACGGTGAGGCTGGCGGGAAGCAGGCCGACGGTCTCGCCGGTGTCGTCCGGCGGCGCCAGCGGCACGTCGTTGACGTTGCCGACCATCTCGCCGGCGCCGGCTTCCGCCGCCGCGACCGTCCACTCGCGCAGCAGCTCCCGCAGCTCCGCGCGGTCTTCCGTGAGGAGCTCGAAGGCCGCGAAGTGGAGGCGAGCCTGGGCCGGGGTGGCGATCCCCGCCTGGTGCTCGCCATAGAAGGGCACCGTCCCGGTCCCTTCCCGGGCCGCCACGGTGCCCCGCCCGGCCAGGAGCCCCCCGCCCCCGACGCCCACGGCCGCGGCACCCACGCCGGCGGATGCCAGCAGGCGGCGGCGCGTGATTTCGGCGAGCGGAGGCAAGCGGTTCCTGGCGACTGGTTAGGGCACCCTAATTAGGGCGCCCTAAAACCTAGCAAGGGGCTAGGAATTCAGTCGCCCGGGAGCCAGGGATGCGCCCACTGTCCCGTTCCCCGCACCAGCTCCTCGGCCTCCTCGGGTCCCCAGCTCCCCCGCTCGTAGCGGCGCACCGGTCCCGGCTCCTCGAGCAGTGGCTGCACCACCCGCCAGGTCTCTTCGATCGCGCTCTGGCGGGTGAAGAGCTGGTGGTCGCCCTCGAGCGCGTCGCCGAGCAGGCGCTCGTAGGGCTCGGGATCCTCGCCCGGGACCTTCTCGAAGAGGACCTCGAGGTCGGCGGGCTGGAATGCCTCTTCCCCGGCCTGCTTCGCGTAGAGCCGGGTACGGGCCCCCGGCTGCGGCTCGATCCGGATCGTCATCTGGTTCGGTTCGGGCGTCTTGCCGGGCCCCACCCCCAGCCGCGGCGGCCGCTTGAAGAAGACCGTCACCTCGCTCACCTTCACCGAGAGGCACTTGCCGGCGCGGACGAAGAAGGGGACGCCGCTCCAGCGCCAGTTGTCGACCGCGAGCTCGACCGCGGCGAAGGTCTCGGTGGTCGAGCCAGCCGCCACGTCATTCACGTCCAGGTAGCCCTCGTACTGACCGCGCACGTACCTCTTCGGGTCGGCCTCGCGCATCGCCTTGAAGAACTCGAGCTTCTTGTCGCGGACGCTGTCGGGATGGTTGCCGGTCGGCGGCTCCATGCCGACGATCCCCAGCACCTGCAGGGCGTGGTTCTGGATCACGTCGCGCATCGCCCCGACCGCGTCGTAGAAGCGGCCGCGGTCCTCGACGCCGAAGTCCTCGGCGATCGTCATCTGCACGTGGGAGACGTGCTGGCGGTTCCAGACCGGCTCCAGCATCGTGTTGGCGAAGCGCAGGTAGGTGATGTCCATCACCGGCTCCTTGCCGAGATAGTGGTCGATGCGGAGGATCTGCTCCTCGCGCAGGACCTGGCAGAGCTCGGCGTTGAGCCGGCGCGCCGACTCGAGGTCGTGGCCGAACGGCTTCTCGATCACGACGTGGGCGTTCTCCGTGAGGCCGGCCTTCCCTAGTCCTTGGACGACGGTGGCGAAGAGGGCGGGCGGGATCTCAAGGTAGAAGACGGGCCGCTGCGCTTCCCCCAGCGCCTTGCCGACCCGCTCGAAGGTGTCCGGATCTTCGTAGTCGCCCTTGACGTAGGAGAGGCGCCGGGCGAGGCGGGCGAAGACGTCCTCGTCGGGGCTGCCGACCGTGTCGCCGATCGCCTCGCGTGCGTGCTCGCGCAGCTTTTCGTCGTCCCACTCGTCGATCGCGACGCCGACGATCGGGCAGCTGAGCTTCCCCCGCTCCTCCAGCAGGTAGAGCGCGCGGAAGGTCATCTTCCTCGCCAGGTCGCCGCTGATCCCGAAGATCGCCAGGACGTCGGCGGCCCTCTCGGTGCGGTCGGCGGTGACCTCGGCCATCGGCAGGCAGGCTATCGTCCGGCAGTCCCTGCATCGCCACCCAGCGGAGGTCGTGAATGGAACTCGGAATCGTCGGCCTAGGCCGAATGGGAGCGAACATGGCCCGGCGGCTGATGCGCGACGACCACCGGATCGTCGCCTACGACGTCAACCCCGAGGCGGTATCGCGGCTGGCGGGGGAGGGGGCGGACGGCGCCTCCTCGCTTGAGGAGATGGCGTCGAAGCTGAGCCCTCCGCGCTCGGTCTGGATCATGGTCCCGGCCGGCAAGATCACCGAGCAGACGGTTGAGACCGTGGCCGCCGTGCTGGAGGCCGGCGACGCGATCGTCGACGGCGGCAACTCCTACTACCGCGACGACATCCGCCGCGCCGAGAAGGTGGGGGAGCGGGGGATCGACTACGTCGACTGCGGCACCAGCGGCGGCGTCTTCGGGCTCGACCGCGGCTACTGCCTGATGATCGGCGGTCCCGGCCGGGCGGTCGAGCGGCTCGACCCGATCTTCGCCAGCCTGGCGCCTGGGGTGGAGGCGGCGGAGCGCACGCCGGGGCGCGGCGGCGAGCCCGCGCCTTCGGAGCAGGGGTACCTCCACTGCGGGCCGAACGGCGCAGGCCACTTCGTGAAGATGGTCCACAACGGGATCGAGTACGGGCTGATGGCCGCCTACGCCGAGGGCCTGAACATCCTCAGGAACGCCAACGCCGGCAAGGTCGAGCGCGAGGCCGACGCCGAGACCGCGCCGCTCGACCACCCCGAGTACTACCAGTACGACCTCGACCTGCCGGAGGTCGCCGAGGTCTGGCGGCGCGGCAGCGTGATCGGCTCCTGGCTGCTCGACCTGACCGCGGCGGCGCTGCGGGAGTCGGCCGACCTGGACGAGTTCAGCGGCCGCGTCTCGGACTCCGGGGAGGGGCGCTGGACGGCGATCGCGGCGATCGACGAGGGGGTGCCGACGCCGGTGCTGACGACGGCGCTCCACGAGCGCTTCTACTCGCGCGGCCTCGGCGACTTCGGCGACAAGGTGCTCTCGGCGATGCGCAAGCAGTTCGGCGGCCACGACGAGAAGGCGAGCTAAGCGGGATGGCGATCGAGCTGGAGGTCGCGGAGGACGAGAGGGCCGCCTCGCGCCGCGCCGCCGAGCTGATCGCGGCGGCGGGCGCCGAAGCGGCGGCCGAGCGCGGCCGCTTCGCCTTCGCGATGAGCGGCGGCCGCTCCCCCTGGGCGATGCTGGCCATCCTCGGCGAGCTGGAGGAGATGCCCTGGGACCGCACCGAGCTCTTCCAGGTCGACGAGCGGGTCGCCGCGCCTGGCGACGAGGCGCGCAACCTCACCCACATGGTCCTCGGCCTCTCGATGGGCCACCAGGCGACGCTGCGGCCGATGCCGGTCACCCAGCGCGATCTCGACGCCGCCGCCCGCGAATACGAAGCCTCGCTCCCCGACCGCTTCGACGTCGTACACCTCGGCCTCGGCCCGGACGGCCATACCGCCTCGCTCGTCCCGGGAGATCCGGTTCTGGAAGTCAGCGACCGCCGCGTCGCTATGACCGAGACCGCCTACCAGGACCACCGTCGTATGACCCTCACCTATCCGGCCCTCGCCGAAGCCCGCCAGATCGTCTGGCTCATCACCGGTCCCGACAAGCAGGAGGCCCTGCAGAAGCTCCTCGCCGGCGATGAGTCAATCCCCGCCGGGCGGGTCCGCAACGACCACGTGATCGTGGTCGTGGACGAACCAGCGGCCGGCTAATCCAGCGACAGCGAGGCTTTTACATCGCGCAGCTTCTCCATCCGCTGATCGTCTGTGCCGATCAACCGCCGAAGCCAGTCCTCCATTTCTTCCAGGTTCAGCGGTGAGGTAGCCACCAGGATCTGCTCAATGTCATGCCAGTCCCTTGGGCGATTGAGGATTGCCTTCCGAATCGCCAGATGCTCGGGAGCGACGAGAGGGATCGCGCCGCCGTTGAAGGGGACTTCACGGGTAGATCGCGACATCTGCTCATGCAGGGGGTCGGAGGAGAAAAAGAAGTGGAGAGGAGTAGATCCCCAGTCGACGCGCAGCTCGTTACTTCGTTTCAGCTCTCTCGTATCTATCTCAAAATCAAGATGAAGGAGCGCCAGAGAGACTCTGAGCTCCGCCGCATCGTCAGAGGAGATGAAGACGTTGATGTCGATGGCGCCGGTGGCTCTTGGCTCGCCGTAGTAGCCCAATCCCAAGGCGCCTCCGAATGCGTGGGGAATCTGCCCCTCATCCAGAGCCGCGTGTACCGAAGAGACCTTGTCAGCGAGCGGAGGTCCCTGCTTCGGTTGAGGCGGCAAGGCATCGGCGAGCCTGAGCAGTTCGAGTAGGCACTTCTCCCGCTCCTCGGCCGGGGCATCGATCCACTCGGTCGCTGAGCGAGCGGCGCCCGAAGCCAGGGCGTCCGGACTGTGTGGTTGATCGCTGCGATTCTTGTTCAAAAGTGCGTCCAGGAGCAGGCGGCGCTACATCGGATTAAGGCTTCCACCGGTCGCGAGGCCGCGAAGAGTGCTGCGCGCTGCTGCATCGACAGGGGCAACCTGATCTCGGGAAGCTTGTGCGGCTGCCATTGCAGCCTAAAGATTACACCGCCGGATCCAGCGAGACCGCGTGATTGCCGACGATGCGGCCGTCCGGATCCCACTTGCGCTTGATCTCGGCGAGGCGGGCGCAGACGTCGGGCGGGAGGATCGCGTCGGCATCGCAGGAGCGCTCGGCGAAGTTGAAGTAGCCGCCGTCGGCCGCCCAGGGCTCCATCGCCTCGTGCAGGCGGTCGAGATGGCCCTCGATCGCTTCGCCCAGCTCCGGCGTCATCGGCAGGCCGATCCCGAGCATCACCCAGTCGGCGTCGAGGTGGGTGAGGGCGCCGGCGCCGTCTGCCGGCCGGCCGAGCGCGCCGCCCAGCTGGCGCAGCTCGGTGAGCAGGAGCGGCGTCCCGGAGTCGGCGCCCGCCAGCGAGACGAAGGTGTCGATCGCCTCGTCGGGCAGCTCGCGCAGCGTCCGGTGGTGCCCCAGCCCGGGCACCGGCTGCTCGGGGTCCATGTGGATCCGGCAGAGGCCCTCGGGCGGGATCTGATCGAAGGTGTCCATGATCGGCTCGCCGAGCTCGCGCAGGGGTGCGAAAGCCGCTTCCCCCTCCTCGCGGCTGCCGATGCAGGCCCCGTCGATCGTCAGCAGCGGCGTGTTGCGCAGCGGCTCGGGGACGTCCGGCAGGTCCGGCGGGCGCAGGAACCTCACCACCGAGGTGACGTCCTCGGACACCGAGGCCGCCCAGTCCCGGTAGGCGCGCACTGCGTCGGCGCCGAGCTCGGCCGGGAAGAGGAGCGCCCCCGCGTAGGCGTCGGCGACCGGAACCAGGTCGAGGTGGAGGGAGACGACGACCGCGTAATCGCCGCCGCCGCCCCGCAGCGCCCAGAACAGGTCCCCGTCGTTCTCGGCGTCGACCGTCCGAGGCTCGCCGTCGGCGGTGACCAGCTCGATCGCCCGCACCCGGTTGCAGGCGAACCCGTAGCGGCGGCCGAACCAGCTGAGGCCGCCGCCGAGGTTGAAGCCCGTCACGCCGACGTCGGGGGAGGAGCCCGGCAGCGAGCTCAGCCCGTGCTGCTGCGCCGCCTGCGCCAGCTCCAGCGACCAGACGCCCGCCTCGACCCTGGCCGTCTGCGAGCCGGGGTCCACCTCGATCCCCTTCATCCTCTCCGTCTTGACGAGGATCGTGCCCTCCAGGGAGCCGAGGGCGACAGCGCCATGGCCGGTCCCCTGGGCGGCGACCCGCAGATCGTTCTCGGCGGCGAAACGGACGGTGGCGGCGATGTCGTCGCCGCTCTCGACCAGGGCGACGGCCTCGGGGCGCTGGTCGGCCACGAGGTTCCAGCCCATCCGCGTCTGGTCCCAGTCGGAGTCGTCGGGGGTGGCAACTCGGCCGGCGATCGCCAGCCCGGTGAAGTCGGTCATGGGTCCTCCTTTGGCGGGTCAGGTGAAACTGGTGCGGTCCACGGCGCCTCCCCTGCCGACCAGGACCTCGCTCACCATATCCGGGGGAAAGAGGCCGTGGGCGGCCACGCCGGGATCGGCCTCCAGCCGCGCCGCCAGCGCCGCCGGGTCGCCGAGATCTCCGCCGCGGTAATCGGCGATCACGCCCCCGTCGGGCGAGCGCGGCGCGTCCCGCAGCGCCACCTCGCTCCCCAGCCGCGCCAGCGTCGAGGCGGCCCCGAACCCGAACAGCTCCAGCGGCACCGGCCCGCGCAGCGAGTCGACCGGCTTGCTCGAGTCGGCGATGACGACGAAGCGATCGGCCGCCGCGGCGACGATCTTCTCGCGCAGGTGGGCGCCGCCGCCGCCCTTGATCAGCCAGCCGTCGGGCGTCACCTCGTCGGTGCCGTCGATCGCGAGGTCGAGCCGCTGCAGGCGATCGAACTCCTCGATGGGAATCCCCAGCTCGCGCGCCTGTTCCTCGGTGGCGACCGAGGTGGCGACGCAGCGGAGGTCGGTCAACCCGCGGCGGGCGAGCGCCGGCAGCAGGTGGGCGACCGTGGAGCCGGTCCCCAGGCCGACCGTCATCCCGCTCTCGACCAGCTCGGCGGCGGCCTCGGCGGCGAGCCGCTTCTCCCGGTCGGCGGCGCTCGCGGTTCCGTCAGGCGAGTTCACGAGCGGCACGGTACATTGCTCCAATGACTCTTAGCAGCCCCACGACCGGGACCCAGGACTACAAGGTCGCCGACATCGGCCTCGCCGAGTTCGGCCGCAAGGAGATCTCCCTCGCCGAGGTCGAGATGCCGGGCCTGATGCAGACCCGGGAGGAGTACGGCGCCGCGCAGCCGCTGAAGGGCGCGCGCATCACCGGCTCGCTCCACATGACCGTGCAGACCGCGGTGCTGATCGAGACGCTGGTCGCCCTCGGCGCCGAGGTCCGCTGGGCCAGCTGCAACATCTTCAGCACCCAGGACCACGCCGCCGCCGCGATCGCCGCCGCCGGCATCCCCGTCTACGCCTGGAAGGGCGAGACGCTGGAGGAGTACTGGTGGTGCACCGAGCAGGCGCTGATGTGGCCGGACGGCGAGGGGCCGAACATGATCCTCGACGACGGCGGCGACGCGACCCTGCTCGTCCACAAGGGGGTCGAGTTTGAGAAGGCGGGCTCGGTTCCCGACCCCGGCTCGGCCGAATCGGAGGAGTTCAGGATCGTCCTGCAGACGCTGCAGCGCTCGCTCGAGGAGGACCCGCAGCGCTGGACGAGGATCGCCGCCGACGTCAAGGGCGTCACCGAGGAGACGACGACCGGCGTCCACCGGCTCTACCAGCTGGCCGAGACCGGCGACCTGCTGTTCCCGGCGATCAACGTCAACGACTCGGTCACCAAGTCGAAGTTCGACAACCTCTACGGTTGCCGCCACTCGCTGATCGACGGCATCAACCGTGCCACCGACGTGATGATCGGCGGCAAGGTCGCGGTCGTCTGCGGCTACGGCGACGTCGGCAAGGGCTGCGCGGGCTCGCTGCGCGGCCAGGGCGCGCGGGTGATCGTCACCGAGATCGACCCGATCTGCGCCCTGCAGGCGGCGATGGAGGGCTATGAGGTGCGGACGCTCGACGAAGTCGTCGAGACCGCCGACATCTTCGTCACCGCCACCGGCAACAAGGACATCATCACCGTCGAGCACATGCGGCGGATGAAGCACAACGCGATCGTCGGCAACATCGGCCACTTCGACAACGAGATCG
>JBKPOX010000088.1:0-10052 GCA_046733335.1 Actinomycetota bacterium
GGGGCGGTGAGCCCGCCGCTGCTGACGCCGCCCGGGGCGGCGATCTCGTCGTTGCGGGCGGTCGCGCCGCCGGAGCCGCCGCCGATCTCGCTGCCGCGCTTGACGCCGCCGGAGCTGCCCTCGGGAGCGGGAGCCGGCGCCTCGACTTCCTCCCCTTCGGTCGGTTCGACGGGCGGGGCGGCCGGGGGCGCCTCGGCGGTGTCTTCGGCCGATTCGCAGTCCGGGTCCGCGGTGTCGACGATCCCGTCGCCGTCGTCGTCGAGCCCGTTGGCGCAGGCCGGCGCCTGAAGCGAGGGGACCGCCGTGGTCGTGGTCGGGCTGACGGCGGAGCTTTCGGACAGGGGCTCGGCGCCGGCGAGCGCCGCGCCGACGGCGGTGATCGCCAGAAAGCCGGCGAGTGCGGCGAAGATGGATGCGAACTTGGTTCTCATGCCGAGCTTTTCCCTACCCGCGCCCGATACCCCTCCCCGGGCAGCAGCCGGCTTCAGGCTACTCACTGGTCCGAACGTCCACAACGGCTGCCACCCCTCCCAACAAGGGCTTAATCAAGGTCTGCGACATCGCTGCGACGGGAGATTTCCAGGCGGATCGGATGTGCTCGTCTAAGCTGCTGTGCCTTGACCATCGAGGACTACGAGCAGGACGGTCTGCGGGCACGGGCCGAGCAGGCGCTCGGCGAGCTGGCGCAGGCGCTGATCGACAACCCGACCCTGCACGACGCGGTCACCGCGGCGCTGGGGGCGCGGGAGAAGGCGCTGGAGGCGCAACAGGCGGCGATGAGCGCCCTCAACCTGCCCTCCGCGACCGACGTCGAACGCCTCGAGCGGCGGCTGCGCTCCTTCTCGCAGCGGCTCGAGGACGTCGAGGAGGCGATCGACGAGCTCAGCCGCGAACTCGGGGCGCTCCGGCGCGAGAAGGCGAAGAAGACCAAAAAAGGGCCGAAAGAAGGCGCAGCCTAACCCTCGACCTTAGGGTGAGAGTATGCCAGCGGCGTGCTTTCCGGCCCGTTTCGCCGCCACCTCCAGCCCGTTGTCGTCGAGCGAGCGCCGGTCGCTCGTCTCGGCGACGATCAACAGGGCCGCCACCGCGACTTCGAACTCCTTGGCCGTCGCGAACAGGGCGGCGGTCTGCATGTCGGCTACCTCGGCGGCCGGGTGGACCTCCCGGTCCGGCCGGTGCAGGACGTCGAGGCTGACGTTGACGACGCCGCGGCCCTCGTTCCCCAGGCCGACCGTCAGCCGGTGGGTCAGTGGCGCGTCCGGCCGCACCAGCGGCTGCCGCGCTTCGCCGTCGTCGCTGCGCCGGAAGGAGCCGCCCGGTTCGGGGAAGGCCTCGATCACGATTGCGAGGTCGCCGAGCTCGAGGCTCCCCAGCTGCGGGAGGTCGGAGCCCTCCAGGGCGGTGCAGGTGCCGATCCGGACCGCCCGCTGCAGGCCGAGTTCAGCGAGGTCCTGGAGAACCACGCTCGCGCTCGGCCCACCCATGCCCGTCGACTGGATCGTCAGCTCGCGACCCGCCTCGGTCACCCCCGAGTATCCCCAAAGTCCGCGGGCGTGGTTGCTCATCTTCGGCTGCTCGAGCAGCTCCTGGGCGAGCATCAGCGCCCGTCCGGGGTCGCCGACGAGGATCGCGTCGGCTGCGATGGGGGCGGTGGGCTTGAGCCGTGCCGGCATCGGCCTCGACCCTAGCCGGCTGCGGAGCAGCCGAGGCACGCGCTCGGCCGCCGGTCCCGACATCGGGGAGAAACGGGGCCCTGCAGATTTGCTCCAGCCGTCCAAAGACCCGCGGCCGATCCCTCCATACCTTGGATCGCGAAGTCGTCAAACGCGACCGGCGGGGCCGAACGACCCCGGCGGGCAAGGAGGGATGGAATGAAAAGGAGGTTGATGATCGCCGCTCCGGTGGCCGCGATCGCCTCGCTGGTCCTGCCGGGCATGGCCTTCGGCGCCGAGCCGTCGATCCTGGAAACCCCGGAGGCCAGCATCAACGCGATGTGGGTGATCGTCGCCGCCTGCCTGGTGATGTTCATGCAGGCGGGCTTCCTGCTCCTGGAGGTCGGCTTCTCCCGCGCCAAGAACGCGGGAGCGGGCGTCGCCAAGGTGCTGGTGAACTTCTCGATCGCCTCGCTCTGCTACTGGGCCTGCGGTTTCGCCCTCGCGTTCGGCGGGCTCGGTGAGATCGCCGGCACGCACGGGTTCTTCCTCGACGTCGGGTCCTCGGTCGAAGAGGCCGGCGCCAGCATCCCCTTCGTCGAAACGTATTCGATCTCACCCGCCGCGTTCATGTTCTTCCAGTTCGTCTTCTGCGCGGTCTCGCTGGCGATCGTCTGGGGCGCGACCCTGGAGCGGATCAAGTTCAGCGCCTACGTCATCTACGCGATCGTCTTCAGCGCGGTGCTGTACCCGATCCTCAGCCACTGGATCTTCGGCGGCGGCTGGCTGCAGGTGAACGTCGGCATGCAGGACTTCGCCGGCTCCACGGTGGTCCACCTGATCGGCGCGACCGGCGCCTTTGCGGCGCTGCTCCTGCTCGGCCCGCGGATCGGCAAGTACACGAAGGACGGCAAGCCGCGGGCGATCCCCGGCCACTCGATGCCGCTGGTCGGCCTCGGCGTGCTGATCCTCTGGCTCGGCTGGTTCGGCTTCAACCCAGGCTCGACCCTCGGCGCGATCGGCGGCCGCTTCGCCGAGGTCGTCGTCGTCACCAACCTCGCCGCCGCCGCCGGCGTCGTCGCCGCGGTCTCGGTGATGTACCTGCGGACGAAGACGATCGACATCGGCATGGCCGGGAACGGCGCGATCGCCGGCCTGGTCGCGATCACCGCCCCCTCCGGCTACGTCGAGTACTGGGCGGCGCCGATCATCGGCGCGGTCGCCGGCGCGATCGTCGTCTACGGCGTGCTCGCGATCGAGAAGATCATCGACGACCCGGTCGGCGCGACCTCCGCCCACGGCCTCGCCGGGATCTGGGGGACGCTCTCCTGCGGGATCTTCACCTCCCCGCGGCTGGCGGAACTGAACGAAGTCGGCGACGCGGGCCTCTGGTACAGCGGCTCCTTCCACCAGCTCGGCGCCCAGGCGCTGGGCGTGGCGGTGGCCTTCGCCTGCGTCTTCGTCGTCTCCTACGCGATCTTCCTCCTGATCAAGAAGACGATCGGCCTGCGGGTGACGGCGGAGGAAGAGGACGCCGGCCTCGACATCTCCGAGCACGGGATGTACGGGTACCCGGAGCAGTTCATCCCGCAGCCCGAGTACTCCACGGGTGCGCAGCTCGGCGGCACCTCGACGGCCTCCCCGGCCCCGAGGCCGGCGGTCAGCACCCCGATGACCAGCGAGTCCTAGGAGGCATGAGCGCATGAAAAAGGTAGAGGCGTACATCCGCCACGAGGCGTTCGAGCCGATCAGGACTGAGCTGCTCGACAAGGGCTTCCCGTCCCTGTCGATCATCGAGGCCAAGGGCTCGGGTCGCCAGAAGGGGATCGTCGAGCGTTACCGCGGCTCGACCCTGACCGTCAACGTCCGTCCCAAGATCAAGCTGGAGGTGGTGATCGAGGACAAAGACAAGGACGTGGTCGTCGAGACGATCCTCAAGCACGCCCGCACGGGCGAGGTCGGCGACGGCAAGATCTTCGTGCTGCCGGTGGAGGAGGCGATCCGCATCCGCACCGGCGAGGACGGGCAGTCCGTCCTGCAGCTGCACGAGGAGTCGGAGATCCCCACCTGACCCGGCGATAACTCCGACGCATCTCCCCAGAAAGAGCGACGGGGCGGCCTCCGGGCCGCCCCGCTTCTTGGGGCGGGGCGGGGGCGCGGGACCCCACCCGCTCCCTCGCCCGCAACCCAGTTAGCCTCGGCCCATGGCCGAGCAGCGAATCTCCCTGAGCGAGGCGGCGCGCCGCTCGGGAGTTCCCGCCAGCACCCTGAAGCGGTGGGCGGAGGAGAAGATCGTGCCGGTGCGGCGGGGGCGGTGGACCGTCGCCGCGGCGGCGCAGGCGCGGGTGGTGGCGCGGATGCGGGAGCGCGGCTACTCGCTCGAGGACCTGAAGGCCGCCGGCCGCGAGGGCCGGCTCGCCTTCGGCTTCGCCGAGGAGCTCTTCTCGGCGGATGAGGAGCGGCTCACGGTCGAGGCGGTCGCCGCCGAAACCGGGCTCGAGCCGGAGCTGGTCGAGCGGATCCTCGTCATCCTCGGCACCCCGATCGACCGCCGCCGCGAGGTCGGCGAGGAAGACGCGGCGGCGCTGCGCCACTGCGCGCGGGTCCTCGCCGCCGGCTTCCCGCTCGTCGCCTTCCTGCAGCTGGTCCGGGTCTACGCGCAGTCGATGCGCCGGATCGCCGACGCCGAGGTGCGGCTCTTCCACCTCTACGTCCACGAGCCGATGATCCGCGACGCCGTCCCCGAGCTGGAGATGGCGGAGGAGATGGGGGAGCTGGCGGCCGACGTCCTGCCGCTGGCGGCGCCGCTGACCGAATACCTGCACCGCCGCTACCTGCGCTTCTTCGTCGAGCAGGACGTGGTCGGGCACATGGAGTCCGACCCCGCCGTCGACACCGCCGAAATCGAGCTCGGGCACGTCCACCTGACCCTCTGCTTCATCGACCTCACCGGCTTCACCCGCTACACCGAGGAGCAGGGAGACATCGAGGCGCTCGACGCGGTCGAGACCTTCGTCGCCTCGGTGGAGGAAACGCTGCCGCGGGAGGCGACGATCGTGAAGACGATCGGCGACGAGGTGATGATCGTCTCGCCCGACCCCGCCTCGCTGACCGAGTGGGCGGTCGACTTCCTCTCGCGGTTCGCCCGGCGCCCCCAGCCCCGGGTCGGCATCCACTTCGGCGACGCCGTCTACCGCGACGGGGACTATTTCGGCAGCCAGGTCAACCTCGTCCACCGCGTCGTCAACCGGGCCCTGGCCGGGGAGGTGCTGGTCACCGACGCCGTCGCCGAGACCGTCCTCGCCAGCGACCGGCTCGAGCTGGAAGGGATCGGCCAGGTCAGCCTCAAGGGCTTTCCGACGCCGACCGAGCTCTTCGTCGTCCGCGCCGCATGACCGCCGAGCAGCTGCTGGAGCGGGTCCGGGCCGGCGGCCTGATCGCCGGGCCGGAGCCGCTGCTGGTGATGCTCTCCGGGGGGCGCGACTCGGTCTGCATGCTCGACCTCGCGGTGCGGGCGCGGGGCGCGGCGGCGGTGGGCGCGCTCCACGTCAACTACGGCCTGCGCGGCGAGGCGGACGAGGACGAGCGCTTCTGCGTCCGGCTCTGCACGCGGCTCGGGGTCTCGCTCGAGGTCGAGCGACCCCGCCGCTCAGAGGCGGCGGGCAACCTCCAGGCCTGGGCCCGGGAGGCGCGCTACGCCGCCGCCGCCCGCCTCGCGGAGGGCCGCGGCGCGGCGATCGCCACCGGCCACACCGCCGACGACCAGGTCGAGACGATCCTCTACCGGCTCGCCTCCTCGCCGAGCCGGCGGGCGCTGCTGGGGATGCGCTCCCGCGACGGGCGCCTGGTCCGGCCGCTGCTCGGGACCACCCGCGCGGAGACGACCGCCTACTGCGAGGAGCGCAAGCTCGGCTGGCGCGACGACGCCAGCAACGAGGACCACGCCTACGCCCGCAACCGGATTCGCCGAAGCCTGGTCCCCGAGCTGGAGAAGGTCCATCCCGGGGCCAGGGAGAACGTGTTGCGCACGGCTGCGCTCCTGCGCGAGGAGGCGGAGCTGCTCGACTCGCTGGTCGACGCCGAGCTGGCCGGCGGGCCGGGCGTGGAGCCAGGCCGAATCGCCCACGAGCGCTTCGCCCGACTCCATCCGGCCCTCCGCCGCCTCGTCCTCCAGCGCCTCGCCGACCGGGCCGCCGGACGTCCCGTCGCCGGCGCCGCCCGCTTCGCCGACCAGGTCGCCTCTCTCAGCCGCGGCGGCTCGGCCCTGGACCTCGGCGGCGGCGTTCGCGCCGTCCTCGAGCGCGGGGTCCTCCGCGCCGAGGCTTCCTGATCTACGGAGGCGTTCCGGCGAGAACCCGCGCCCTGTAGACGACGTACGCGAAATACGGAGAGCCCCCATAGAAGCTCATCCGGTCGTTGAGGTGCTTACCGAGAAGCGTTGCTCGGCGGTAGCCGTCGTCGTTGCCCAATGGCAGCCCGGACGCCGCATCCATCTCGCTGTTGTCGTGAATTCTGCGGATGAAGCCGGTGAACAGCATGCGCTGCTGAGCCGGGGTAAGACGCCAAACCTCGTATGTCCCGATCGGGAGGCCGGGAACGTGCTCGCCCCCTCCGGGAGCGCTTTGCAGATACTGGGCCGAGTTCGGAACGTACTCGAGCCTGATCGGTCGCTCGGTCTGGGAGCGCAGCTCCAGGTTCGCTGAGATCGTCCTCAGTTCAGGATGAGCGAGATCGGGAACGGCGTTCTCGGCAAAAATGTAGCTACCGAGCGAAACGACCCGGGCCCGCTTGCGATTCCAATGCGCCAGGACCCGGGTGTTCCTGGCAACGGCAGGTCCCCGGCCACCATCGTTGCCGGCGGGGGCCGCGTCGTTACGGATGTAGACCGAGACCTGCACCGTGTCGCCGGGCCGAACGTGGAGAAGGCCGATGCTCAACCCTCTGGCCGGCGCGCGCACCGGACGGAGGACCCTCGCGGCCAAGAAGGGCCGCTCATCGTTGGGCGACCCATCCTCGTTGTCGAGGTAGGAGTTGAAGGTTGGAGTGGCAACACCGTCGATCTGGAAGCCATCGGGGTAGTCGGAGTGGCTGATGCCGGTGCCATGAGGAAAGCCCACCCTCGGCAGCGGATTGCTGACGATCCGTCGACCCCTTTGCTCCGAGCTCCAGAGAGAGGGGGCTACGAGAGTTGAGGCCACGGTCGCGACAGCGGTGATCAGCACCGCGGCCGCAAGCGTTCTGTAGGGATGCTCGAGTCCGGGCTCCCTGCCCGCGGCTCCCTGTTCGCGGATCGTCCTCTTGCATGCTTCGATCGCTGCGCGTAGCGCTTCGAGACGGCGTGCGGAGCCGGGATCGAGGGGTCCCGCCGGATCGTCCTCGACGGCTTTGGCGTAGGCGACCTTGTTGAGTTGATCGGCCTCCGCATAGAACGTGACAAGGGGGCGATAGAGACCTTCTGCCCGTTCAGCTATGACGTTCCTGGCTTCCGCCCACTCCATGGAGGGCAGACTGTTGAAGCGGACGTCCCACCAGCGTCCCGCGGTCAGCGCCGACTCGATCGTCTTCTTGATCGTGGTCATCTCGCCCGTCAAGTGAAGAAGATGGCGACGCAGGTCCCGCGAGGTCTGATCGGCGCCCGGGTCGCGCCGAGCCCGATAGAAGGCGATGCCCACCACAGCGAGCCCGATCCCAACGAAGGTCCAGCAGGCGATCAGGACGGGAGCGCTCGTCCCGAGCGTTGGCAGGAGCGCAATGCCGAACAGGGTCAGTGCAACCTGGAAGATGACCGCGGCTGACCCTCTCATCTCGCAGCGGCAGTCTAAGTCGCCTCTGCATCTCAGATATCTAGACTGCCGGCCGTGAGCGACCCGGCGATCGGCGAGACCCTCGTCGCCAGAGACGACCTGCAGCGGCGCATCGCGGAGCTGGGGGCGGAGATCAGCGGCGACTACGAGGGCAGGGAGCTGGTCCTGGTCGGAGTGCTGAAGGGCGCGGTCCTCTTCCTCGCCGACCTGATGCGCCATATCGAGGTCCCCTGCGAGATCGACTTCATGGCGGTCTCCAGCTACGGCTCCCAGACCGACTCCTCGGGCGTCGTCCGCATCCTCAAGGACCTCGACGCGCCGATCAAGGACCGCCACGTCCTGATCGTCGAGGACATCATCGACTCGGGCCTGACCCTGCAGTACCTGATCCGCAACCTCAACGCCCGCGAGCCCGCCTCGCTGCGGGCATGCGCGCTGCTGACCAAGCCGGAGCGGCTGCGGGTCGATCTCTCGCCCCACTACGTCGGGTTCGAGATCCCCAACCGGTTCGCGATCGGCTACGGCCTCGACCACGCGCAGAAGTACCGAAACCTCGATTTCGTCGCCGCGCTCGCCGAGTAGCCCGCAAATTCCGCCCTGGTACGCTGATTTCCGACCTTGAGGCGGTTTTTCAAAAGCGCGGCTTTCCCGATCCTGCTGGTGGTGATCCTAGCCTTCATCGCCCAGAGAGTGATCAGCAGCGGCAGCAGCGGCGAATCGCCTGCCTACAACGACCTGATCAAGCAGAAAGCGGGCCTCATCGCCAAGGGCGAAATCGAAGAGGTCGACGTCAATACCAAGGACAACACGCTCGACGTCAAGCGCACCAACGGCGAAAGCTTTTCCACCGGCTACCCGCCCGACGGCGAACAGCACCTGGTCACGCTGCTGGAACAGAACGACGTCAAGACCGACGTCCACGGCTCCGGCAGCTCGGGCCTGCTCTCACTGCTGACGCTGGTCCTTCCCTTCGTCCTCTTCTTCGGCTTCTGGATCTTCCTGATGAACCAGATGCAGGGCGGCGGCAGCCGGGTGATGAACTTCGGCAAATCGAAAGCGAAGCGGATGTCGGTCGACGCGCCGAAAATCACCTTCCGCGACGTCGCCGGCGTTGACGAGGCGGTGCAGGAGCTCGAGGAGATCAAGGAATTCCTCGAGAACCCGAAGAAGTTCCAGGCGCTCGGTGCGCGGATCCCCAAGGGCGTCCTCTTATATGGACCGCCCGGGACCGGCAAGACGCTGCTCGCCCGAGCCGTCGCCGGCGAGGCCGGCGTCCCCTTCTTCTCGATCTCCGGCTCGGACTTCGTCGAGATGTTCGTCGGCGTCGGCGCCAGCCGCGTCCGCGACCTCTTCGAGCAGGCGAAGCAGAACTCTCCCTGCATCATCTTCATGGACGAGATCGACGCGGTCGGCCGCCACCGCGGCGCCGGCATGGGCGGCGGCCACGACGAGCGCGAGCAGACGCTGAACCAGCTCCTCGTCGAGATGGACGGCTTCGAGATGAAGGACAACATCATCCTGATCGCCGCCACCAACCGGCCGGACATCCTCGACCCGGCGCTGCTGCGGCCCGGCCGCTTCGACCGCCAGGTCGTCGTCGACCGGCCCGACCGCAAGGGCCGCAAGAAGATCCTCGAGGTCCACACCCGGGGCAAGCCGCTGGGCCGGGAGATCGAACTGGACACCCTCGCCGGTCAGACGCCCGGCTTCACCGGCGCCGACCTCGCCAACCTGATCAACGAGGCGGCGCTGCTGACCGCCCGCTCGGGCAAGCGCGAGATCACGATGCAGGAGCTCGAGGAGGGGATCATGCGCGTGATCGCCGGCCCCGAGAAGAAGACCCGGGTGATGAGCGAGAAGGAGCGGCTCGTCACCGCCTACCACGAGGTCGGCCACGCGATCGTCGGCCAGCTGCTCGAGAACACCGACCCCGTCCACAAGATCTCGATCATCAGCCGCGGCCAGGCGCTCGGCTACACGATCAGCCTGCCGACCGAGGACAAGTTCCTGACCACCCGCGCCGAGCTGACCGACACGATGGCAATGACGCTGGGCGGCCGGGCCGCCGAGGAGATCGTCTTCAGCGAGATCACCACCGGCGCCTCCAACGACCTCGAAAAGGTGACCGAGACGGCGAAGCAGATGGTGATGCGCTTCGGGATGTCGGAGCGCCTCGGGCCGCGCGTCTTCGGCCATGACCGCGGGCAGCCCTTCCTCGGCCGCGAGTTCAGCGCCGAGCCCGACTACTCCGACGAGATCGCCCGCGAGATCGACGACGAGATCCGCCGCATCGTCGAGAGCGCCCACCAGACCGCGAAGAGCCTGCTGAGCGAGCGCCGCGAGGAGCTCGAGCGGATCTCGAAGCTGCTGCTCGAGCGGGAGACGATCGACGCCAAGCAGTTCGTCGCCCTGCTCGAGGGCAAGCCGGCCGACGAGGTGTTCGTCGACGAGGAGGAGCCCCCGCAGCCCGCCCCGCCGGCGCCGACGGCCGAACGGCCCCAGCGCGAGGGCGCGCGGCCGACGCCGCGACCCAGGCCCGGGTTCGCCGGCGGCGACGCTTCCTGAGTGCGAAGGCTGCTGGGGCGGGGAGCGGGTG
>JBKPOX010000089.1:0-7571 GCA_046733335.1 Actinomycetota bacterium
CCGGGGCGCGTCACAGCCCCCCCCCCACTCCCTGCACTCCCTGGCCCCCCGGCCCACCTTTTGGGGTGTGTTGTTTTTTAACCCCCCGGGGGAAAAAACTCCCCACGCCCAGGTAGCTTCGCCGGATGGACGCCGCTTCGATGCCGCTCTTCGACCGCGGCCAGCTGCGCAAGCGCTGGCGCTACGTCGCCCTCTTCGCCGAGGAGCTGATGCTCTCCGCCGCGCGGGCCGAGGTCGGCCCGCTGACGCAATCGTTCTGGGTGCTGTGGGACCGCGAGTCCGGGCGCCACCAAGCGCACACCGCGCTGCGGCCGGGCAGTCCCGAGGTGCTCCTGGAGGGGCCGCGGCTGGAGATCGACGGCCCCGGCCTGCGGGCGAGCCTGGAGCTCGGCCACTCGGTCCCGGTCGAGACCACCTGTCCCAGCGGCAGGAGCTGGGCCTGGACCCGCAAGCGCGCCGGGATGCCGATCGAGGGCGAGGTCGAGATGCCCGCGCGTCGCCTGCGCGTCCGCGGCCGCGGGGTCGACGACGAGTCGGCCGGCTACCACCGGCGCCACACCAGCTGGCGCTGGTCGGCCGGCGTCGGCGCCTCGGTCGAGGGGCGGGACCTGGCCTGGAACCTGGTCGAGGGGATAAACGACCCGCCCCGGGGCAGCGAGCGGGCGATCTGGGTAGACGGCGAGCCCGCCGAGCCGCCCCCCGTCGCCTTCCGCGGGATGGACGGAATCGACCTCGACGCGGGCGCCCTCGACTTCGCCTCGGAGTCTTCCCACTCCCGCGACGACAACTACCTGCTCCTCCGCTCCCGCTACCGGCACCGCTTCGGCAGTTTCAGCGGCACGCTCGGCGGCTTCACCCTCGCCGAGGGCCTCGGCGTGATGGAGGAGCACGACGCGCTCTGGTGAGCGCATCCGATTCTCGCCCCACCCCGCTGTGGCGAAAGTCGGTTGCGCTTGTCAGGCCCGGTGCTCGGGGTTCGGCAGGTCGGTGCGGCAGCCGGCCTCCCACTCCTGCGGCTGGTTGCCGTGGGCTGGGATGCCGCCGGCGTCCTTCAGCATCCGCGCCAGGTGCATCAGGTTCCAGGCGGCGAAGGTGGTGTTACGGTTGGTGAAGTCGTTGTCGGGCCCGCCCGAGCCCTGGTCCAGATACGAGGGGCCGGGTCCGGCCTCGCCGATCCAGCCCGCGTCGGCCTGCGGCGGGATCGTGTAGCCGAGGTGCTGCAGCGAGTAGAGGACGTTCATCGCGCAGTGCTTGATCCCGTCCTCGTTGCCGGTGACGATGCAGCCGCCGACGCGGCCGTAGTAGGCCCACTGGCCCGCCTCGTTGAGCAGGTGCGAGTTGCCGTAGAGGCGCTCGATCACGTGGGTGGCGACCGAGGACTTCTCCCCCAGCCAGATCGGCATCCCGAGGACGAGGATGTCCGCGGCGAGCACCCGCTCGTAGATCTGCGGCCACTCGTCGCGCTCCCAGCCGTGCTCGGTCATGTCCGGCCAGACGCCGACGGCTATCTCGTGGTCGATCGCCCGGATGCAGTCGACCTCCACCCCCTGGGCGCGCATGACCTCGATCGACTTGTCCATCAGACCCTGCGTGTTGGAGACCTCGGGACTCCGCTTCAGCGTGCAGTTCACGAAGAGCGCCTTGAGGTCGGAGTAGTCGGTCATCTCTCTCCCTTCGTCGGCCGGCGGCTGGCGCGAGTCTGTCACGCCGTCCCCGGCAAGTCGATGAACACTCTGAGAGACGGGTCGGGGTTTCCTCTGCGGACACTCAACCACGAGCCATAAGCGAGTTGTGTCCGCAGAGGGGACCCCGACCCGCCCACGCCAACTACCAGGTGTCGACGAAGCGGTGGGTGCCGGAGGGGCGGGTCTCCCCCGCCGCTACGAGGGTCGCGGCGACGAGGCGACGGGTCTCGGCCGGGTCGATCACGTCGTCGAGCTCGAACAGCGCCGCGGCGTTCAGCGCCTTGGCGTTCTCCTCGGCGGCGGCGGTGAGGTCGCGCACGCGCTGCTCGCGCTCGGCCTCGTCGGCGATCGCCTCCAGCTCCTTGCGCAGCGCCAGCCGCACCGCCCCCTCGAGGCCCATTGGCCCGAGGTGGGCGCTCGGCCAGGCGAGCGTCAACAGCGGCTCGTGCAGGCTGCCGCCGACCATCGCCTGGGCGCCGAGACCGTAGCCGCGGCGCAGGATCACGGCGATCAGCGGCGTCCGCAGGGCGGCGCCGGCGACCAGCAGCCGCGAGGCGTGGCGGACGAGGCCGGCCGCCTCGGCGTCGGGGCCGACCATGTAGCCCGGGGTGTCGACGAGGGAGAGGACCGGCAGCCCGAAGGCGTCGCAGAGCTGCAGCATCCGCGCCGCCTTGTCGGAGGCCGCGGAGGTGAGCGCGCCGGCGGTGTGGCGGGTGTCGTTGGCGACGATCCCCAGCGGCCGGCCCTCGATCCGCGCCAGCGCCGTCACCATCCCCGGCGCGAAGCGCTCGCGCAGGAAGGTGACCGAGCCCTCGTCGCAGAGCGTCTCGACGATCGGCCGCGGGTCGTAGGCGCGGCGCTTGCGCGCGGGGACGAGCTCGCGCAGGCGCGCCTGGTCGGGCTCGGCGCCGGGCGCGGTCGCCCCCTGGAAGTAGGCGAGCAAGCGCTTCGTCGCCGCGGTCGCCTCCGCCTCGTCGGCGCAGACGAGGTCGACGACGCCGTTCGGGGCCTGCATCTCGATCGGACCGACCTCGTCCGGCGGCACCTCCCCCAGCCCGCCGCCGGCGATCATCGCCGGCCCTCCCATGCCCAGCGAGCTCTGCTCGGTGGCGACGATCAGGTCCGAGCAGCCGGCGATCACCGCGTTGCCGGCGAAGCAGCGGCCGTGGACGACGGCGATCCGCGGCACCAGGCCGGAGAGCCGCGCCCAGAGCGCGAAGGCGCGGGTGTCGAGCGCGGAGACGACCGGGTAATCGGTGTCGCCGGGGCGGCCGCCGCCGCCCTCGGCATAGAAGACGACGGGGAGCCGCATCCGCTCGATCAGCTCGAAGAGGCGGTCCTTCTTGCGGTGCCCGAGCGCCCCCTGCGTGCCCGCCAGCACCGTGTAGTCGTAGGAGAGGACCGCGCAGGCGGCCCGCTCGGCGCCGAAGAGCTTGCCGTTGACGCGCGCGGTGCCGGCGAGGAGGCCGTCGGCGGGGGTGCGGGCGATCAGGTCCTCGAGCTCGCGGCGGCCGCGCTGGGCGGCGATCGCGTAGCGCCCGTACTCGACGAAGGAGCCGGGGTCGACCAGGTCGGCGATGTTCTCGCGGGCGGTGCGCCCGCCGGCGACGTGGCGCCGTTCGACCGCCTCGGGCCGCGCCGCGTCCTCGGTCAGCGCGCGGCGCGCCTGCAGCTCCGCCAGGTCGTCGCGCTCCCCCTCGTTTCGCTCCCCCTCGGGCACGGGGGCATCTTTACCGATCAGCCGCGGAGCGCCTTGCCGACGATGTTCTTGATCCGGGTGCGGTCGCGCTGGTTGAGGTTGCCGGGCCGGCCCTTCGACTTCTTCACCAGGTTCCAGAATTCGGTCTGCTCGTGCTTGGTCAGGTTGTGCTCGAGGCGCTCGCGGCCCTTGTTGACGAGCCAGATCGTCCCCACCCAGACCGTTTTCCAGGGGACCCGCTTCCAGAGGTGCGGCGCGGCTTTGCGGGCAAGCCAGAAGGGCATGGGAGCGGCTGCGCTATTCGACCACTTCGACGCTGCCGTGCATCGTCGGGTGGATCTCGCAGAAGTAGGTGAAGGTGCCGGGTTCCTTGAAGGTCGCCGAGCCGAGCTTGCCCTTCTCGATCGTGCCGGTGTCGAAGCTGCCGTCGTCGGCGGTGGCGGTGTGCGGGGCGGTGTCCTCGTTCTGCCAGGTCACCTTGCCGCCGGCCTGGACGACGACCGGGTCGGGTTCGTAGGTGAATTCGACGATCTGGACCTTTTCGGACTTCGCCGCCTCCCCGCTGGGCGCCGGTTCGCTCTCATTCGATTCCGCTTCGGAGGTCGATTCCGCTTCGGTCGTCCCGGTTTCGGCCGGCGCTTCGGCCCCAGTCGCAGAGGAGGAATCGGAGCCGCTGCCGCCGCATGCAACAAGGCCGAGGGAGAGGGCGACCAGTGCGGCGGCAAGCAGCGGCTTCAATCCCATCGGGGGTGCTCTACCCGTCGTGGCCGATGCCAATCATGCAACCGCCGTTCGTCAACGGGGGCGTTCCGTCACGTCGCCAATCAAGGCAGCGGTGTTTTCCTCCGCACCGGTCCGCGAGCGGATCTGCAGGCTGCGACTCACTAGTGGGGGCACCGCAGAATCCTCTTCGCAGGGCGTTTTGGTACGGTCGCGATCTCTTTTAGGGACGTAAATTTAGGAAGAGATGAAGTGACGAACATGCCGAGCCTGGAGGAGATCCGCGAGCAGATCGCTCATCTCGACGGCACGAGCAGAGTCCTCGGCCGCAAGGAGATCAAGCAACTCCCGAACATCCTTTGGGAGGACGAGCGAGTGGAGCGAATCGTCCAAGGCTCCTACAACGATGGACTCGGCGTTCTCGTCGCGACCAACAAGCGCCTGGTCTTCGTCGACAAAGGAATCGTCGGCCTGCGCGTCGAGGATTTCCCGTACGACCGCATCTCTTCGATCGAATACAGCACCGGCCTCCTCGGTGGAAAACTCACCTTCTTCGCCTCTGGGAACAGAGCGGAGATCAAGTACGTCCCGAAGGACCAGTGCCGCAACTTCGCCGAGTACGTACGGGCACGCTCGACGGCGCCGTCGTCGCATGCGAGCGCACCGCCTGCGACCATCGCATCGGCCGAAAGTTCGGTGATCGAGCAATTGAAGGAGCTGGGGCAGCTCAAAGAGCAGGGCATCCTTACCGAGGAGGAGTTCACCGCGCAGAAGGCGAAGCTGCTCGGCTCCTAGCTAATACGAGAGGCGGTAGAAGAGGTGGGCGACTCCGTGGGCCTCGACCACCCGCGTCTGCTCGAGCTTCACGCTCGGCGGGATGTCCTCGAAGAGGCGGGTGCCGCCGCCGAGGATCACCGGCACCTGGTTGACCAACAGCTCGTCGAGCAGGCCGGCGCGGATCGTCTCCTGGATCGTTTCGCCGCCGCCGCCGATCGAGACGTGGCCGTTGCCCGCCGCCTCGCGGGCGAGCTCGACCGCCCGCTCGATTCCCTCGGTGACGAAATGGAAGGTGGTCTCCCCCAGGGTCAGCGGCTCGCGCTCGTGATGGGTGAGGACGAAGACCGGAACCCGGAAGGGAGGCTCATCCCCCCACCAGCCGTTCCAGAGCGGCTCGGTCCACGGCCCGCGCACGGGGCCGAACATGTTGCGCCCCATGACGATCGCGTTGCTGTTGGCCGAGGCCTCGCGGACGACGTCGTCGCTGATCCCCCCTGCGCCGCCCTCGCGCCCGTGGATCTCCTGGAAGAAGCGGGTCTTGAAGGCCCACTCGTGCAGCGCCTCGCCGCCTTCGCCGAGCCCGTGCTCCTCGCTCTGGTTCGGCCCGGCGAGGTAGCCGTCGGCGGAGACGGAGATCTGGCACTTGACCCTGCTCACACGGGGGACCGTAGCGCTTTGGCGTGGCAGGAGCCGACGCCGGGGTGCCACTCAGCCGAGGCCGTCGCCGGGCTGCTCCGGCGCCGAGGCCGGCGCCGGCGGCTCGCCCTGGATCGCCAGGAGGCGGAAGTAGAGGACCGAGGCGACAAGGGCGGTGATCGGCGCGGTCAGGGTCGACGCGAGGGCGCTGAAGACGATCCGCAGCAGCGGGCCGTCGGCCAGGCTCTCGGCGATCCCGGCGAAGACGATCGAGGCGACGATGGTGATCAGGTAGGCGACGACGATCGTCCAGAAGACCGGCCAGCCCTGTCCCTTGACCAGCTGACGCGAGCGGCCGAAGGCGTCGAAGACGCGGCGCCGCTCGACCACGATCGCCGGCGCGACCACCGCCCAGATCGTCGCCAGGTAGAGGCCGGGCACGACCAGCAGCACGAAGCCGACGCCGATCCCGAGGCCGGCTAGGACGCCCGCCCCGAGCAGCGGCGCGAGGACCGGCAGCGCCGAGCGCAGGAGGTCGCCGAAGGAGGAGTCGCGGCGGCCGTCCTGGACGTCGCGGACGAGGCCGACGACCGTCCCCTGGTAGAGGGTCGCGACGGCGAGGCTGACGACGAGGCCGATCCAGAAGAGGGAGAAGTCCTCGGCGGTGAGCCCGTTGACGATCGCCACGACGAGGAAGAGCCAGAAGGCGACCGGCAGCAGCACCCCCGCCTGGTCGCGGTAGATGTCCCGCACCTCGCGCAGGGTCGCGCCGACGTCGAGCCGCCGTTCCATGCGGCCGCTTTCGCCCTCGGCGCCCGAGACCCTTCCCGTCAAGACGTCGCAACCGGCTCGACCGAGCGGCTCGCGGCCGCGGGTACAGTGGCGCCGATGCTCTACTTCAGCCACCCCGCGTGCCTGGAGCACGATCCGCGGCGGGGGCTGCCCGGGCACCCGGAGCGGCGGGAGCGGCTGCTGGCGATCGAGGCGGCGCTGGCCGAGCGGGAGTGGCTGGGCTGGGAGCGGCGCGAGGCGCCGGCGGCGAGCGAGGAGGAGCTGGCGCTCGTCCATCCTCGCGAGCATGTCGAGCGGATCCGCGACCTCTGCCGCTCCGGCGGCGGCGCGATCGACGCCGACACCTTCGCCGGCGAGGCCTCCTACGAGGCCGCACTGCGGGCCGCCGGCGGCGCCTGCGAGATGACCCGGTCCCTCCTCGCGGGCGAGGCACGGACCGGCTTCTGCGCCCTGCGCCCGCCCGGCCACCACGCCGAGCCGGAGCGGGCGATGGGCTTCTGCCTCTTCGACAGCGTCGCGGTCGCCGCCGCCATGGCGATCGCCGAGCTCGGCCTCGAGCGCGTCTTCGTCCTCGACTGGGACGTCCACCACGGCAACGGCACCGCCGAGGCATTCCGCCACCGCGCCGACGTCCTCTTCGCCAGCATCCACCAGGGCGGGATCTTCCCCGGCACCGGCGCCCGCGAGGATGCCGGCTCCGGCCCCGGCGAGGGCCGCACGATCAACCTCCCCGTTCCCGCCGGCAGCGGAGAGGACCTCTGGCTCTCCCTGCTGGAAGACGCGGTCCTCCCCGCCGCCGCCGACTTCGGCCCGCAGCTGGTCCTGGTCTCCGCCGGCTTCGACGCCCACCGCGACGACCCGCTCGCCGGCTGCCAACTCGAGGCACGGTCGTTCGCGGCGATGGCCTCCCTCGTCCGCGACGCCGCCGGCGAATGGGGGGCGCCGGTGGGCGCCGTCCTCGAGGGCGGCTACGACCCCGCCGCCCTGGCCGAGTCGGTGGTCGCGACGATGGCCGCGCTCGGGGAGGGCGGGGCTTAGTAGGAGGGATCGGCGCGCGGGTCTCGCCAATCCCTGCTAAAGGCCTTTTTCGGAGGACCTGCCCGGCCCGGGGGCGGCCGGTTCGGTTACCGGAGGCTCGGTTTCGGCCGAGGTTTCGGGCGCCGGCGCCGCAGGCGGAGCGGCGGGCGCGGCCTTCGGGGGCGGGCCCACCGCCTCGGGAGGCGGCGAGGGAGGAGACGGCTTGGCCGGGGCCGCCTTCGCGG
>JBKPOX010000090.1:0-9343 GCA_046733335.1 Actinomycetota bacterium
GGGCGGTCCCGCCCGGCTCCTCGGTCGGCCCGGTCGGGCCGGTCGTCGGTGGGGCGACCGTCGACGGGGGCGGGGCCGGCGGCAGCGACGCCGGCGGCCGGACCGTCGGCGGGGGAAGGGTCGGCCGGGCCGGGACCCCGAGGCTCACCGTCGGCACGCTCAGGACCACCACCAGGAACGCCCCCAGCCCACCGGCGACACTCACCGCCGCCAGCCGGCAGAGCCAGCGGCCCTGCCGCTCACCCTGCTGCAGGAGCTGCACCGACCGGAGGGTCGGGCTCGGTATGGCCATGGTTACGGCCTCCCTGCTGGACCCGGCCGGCGTTCGGGCCGGCCAGGACCCAGACCATCGTCCGGATCTCCTGGATCAGATCTTCGATGTCCTTCCGGCCGGTCGCCAGCTCGGTCAGGGTCGCATTCTCCGCTCGCAGCCGGACGTTTTCCCCTTCGAGGCGGGCCACGTCGGCCTCCAGCTTGGCCGTACCGGCCCGGAGGACCTCGACGCCTTCGACCTTCTTGCTGGACTTGTTGACCTCCCGGATCGCGAAGGAGATCACCGCCACCACGATCCCCAAGCAGGCGAACGCGAACCCCGCCGCTACACTCCCCTGCACAGGCCCTCCCTTCTACGGTGGTGGGCGTTCCCCGGGCCGCAGGCCGCCCTCCGCGGCCCGCCGGTAGTAGTCCTCCCGGGCCTGAGCGGAGAACAGCTGCGCCCGCAGGCGGACCTCCAGGTCGCGGAGGGCCTGCTGGTGCCGCTCGCCGGCGGCTCGGGTCCGGTCGGCCCATTCTCGGGTCAGCTCGGCGATCCGCCGCTCGCAGTCCTCCCGGGCCTGGTCGAGCATGCGGTCCTTCTCGGCGTAGATGTCGGCCGACCAGGTCTGCAGCTGCCCCAGGTACTCCTTGCGGCGCTCGGTGTCGCGGTCCTGGTCGGTGTTCCGCTGAGCCCGGCGGGCCAGCCACATGCCGGCGAAGGTCGCCAGCGCGGACAGGACCGCGGCGATCCCGCCGGCCAGGGCGGCGCTATCCTCCATCGTCGGGGGTCCACCGCCAGCGGCCCCCACGCGACCGTTCGAGCATGCTCAGGGCGGCGAAGTGTTCCCCGACGACTAGCCCGGCCAGGACGGCGGGGAGGATGGTCGCGCCCTGCTGGGCCTGCAGGGCCGCGGCGGCGAGGCCGACCGTCCACCAGCTGAAGACCATGATCCCGCCGATGAGGGCGGCTGGGGCGAGGCGGGGGTAGGCGGCCGCGGCGGCGCCCTTGAGGACGGCCAGGGCCGTGAAGATGGCCGCCCAGCTGTACGGGTGCGCCCAGGTGACGATGAACAGCAGGCCCCGCCAGGTCGCCGGCGTGTACACCTCGGCCCGCCACAGCATGTGCCCGGCCACGATGGCGAAGGCGACCGCGTGGACCGTCAGGTGACCGCGGAGGTAGAACCGTGGCGGTTTCAGCGCCCCCCAGAGCCCCATCGGTGGGGTTGGCGGCTGCGGCGACGTCATGGACCGGTGAGCACCCCCGGGACACCCTGGCTGCCCGCCGCCACGGAGTCTAGCGGAAGGCGGAGACGCTCACGCTGACCGCGTCCTGGGTGGTGTCGCGGTGGCCGGACACGCTGACCTGGTACTGCTTGCCGTTGAGGCCGCGGACGCCGGCCTCGGCCATCTTGACGGCGGCGGCGTGGAGGTCGTCCAGCTCCCCGGTCAGGTCCTCCGCGGTCCGGCCGGCGAGGACGCCGGCGGCGGCCGGGTCGACGGTGGGGTCGGCCTGGGCGGCGTCCTTCAGCTCGCGGCCGCGTTCCTTGTGCTTGTCGTCGAGGCCACGCTTGATGTCGGCCTGGCTGGTGCCGGACGCGCTGTAGCTGAAGCTCACGGGCAGCTCCTCACGGTGGGGGGTGAGCCGAAGGGGAGCCTACCCGCTGAAGGGGTGGGTGGCACCAACGACGGCCGGGGCTTGCTCCGGGGGCGACCCGGGTAGTTCCCCGGCCGTCGGCAGGCGAAGATGCCGGTAACGGCTCGCGGCCGGCCGGGGCCGGCCGATCGGCTCGACCTGCTTTGCCGCGCCCCTCGGGTCGCTACCCCCTACTCACGCGGATCCTCTCGGTTAGTGCCACTTGACCCCGCCGCTGAGGGCCGCGGCGAGGGCGGTGAGGGCGGCCAGGGTCCAGAGCGCCCGAGCCTTCCAGGAACGACCCACCCGGGCACCTGCCTACCAGTCGAGCCCCCAGCGGCCAGCGACCCAGCGGGCGTAGGGGCCGAGCACGGCCAGGTACCCGAGGATGACCGGCAGCAGGAGCATGGCCAGGCCGGTGAGGACGAGGGCGCGGCCGGCCCAGAAGCGGATCCGTCGCCACTGCTCCTCGACCGGCGTCGGGGCCTGGTCGACGTCGGCGTGGAGCTGGCCGACGACCCGGCTGGCCTCCAGGCGGAGGCGGCCGACGGGCCCGTGCATACTGGGATGCAGGTCGGTTACGTCGCGCATGAGGGGCACCTCCTCAAGCCGGGAGTGTACGACACCCCGGACAGTCGACGCGACCGATTACACTCTCCGGGCGGGCCGGCCGACCCCGGGTCCCCACCCCGGAGGGTCGGCCGGCCTTAGCCGATCTGGGCGGCGGCCATGCGGGCCCCGGAGAACCGGGCCTCGCCGCCGGAGGCGGTGGCCAGGCCGAGCCCGTAGATGGCCCAGACGGTCGCGTCGAGCAGGTCCGGGCTCGGCTCACCGGCGGCGCCGGTAAACGAGGTGAGTTCGCCCTCCAGGTCGTCCTGGCGGCCGACCAGGTGGCACACGGGCCCGTCGTCGGCGGGTTCGAAGAGGGCCGCGACCGGCTCGGCCCGGGTCCGTTTCCCCTCGGACGCCCAGACCTCCTTGACCAGGACGCTCCGGTCGACCTGGTGGATGAGGGCCTTGACCCACTTCCCGCCGTGGTTCCGTTCCACGATCACCCGGTGGCAGCCGAGGTCGTGGTACAGCTCGACCGTCCGCCGGGCCAGCTCCTTCGGCGACGCCGCCCAGCCGGCGGCGTGTTCCACGTACCCGTGGCCGTCCAGCCCCCGCGAGCACACGCTGACGCCGTAGTCGTTGCCCGCCTCCTCCCCATCCGACGGGTCGATCCCGAGGACCCGGAGCAGGGCCTGCGGGGCCTCCGGGACCCGGCCGAGGTCGAGCCATTCCTCGGTCCACAGGGCCCCCTCAACGGCGTCGATGGCGTCCCAGTCCCCATGCCGCAGGGCCCGCCGGAGGCCCCGGGAGGAGATCATCTGGAGGCGGTCGATGTAGCGCGGGTCCCGAGCCAGGAGGGCCGGGTTGTCCTCCAGCAGGGCGGGGATGAAACAGCGGGTCAGGGGGACGGGGCGGTCGTCGGTGGCGATGGGCTGCCAGATGACGCCGGGCTCGGGCCGGCCCCAGGCGATGTCGGCCTGGTCGGGCTTGATGTACCGCTTCTTCACCCACCGGTGGCCGACCCCGCCCGGGTTGGTGGTGGCGATCATGTGCGGCCGCGGCCCGGCGGTCGGGGCGCGGAGCCGGGACAGCATGTAGTCGAGCATCTGTTCGAGGAACTCGGTCAGCTCCTCAAAGGCGATCACCCCATACTCCGACCCCCAATACTGGTCGAGGTCCTTCAGGTACTGAATCTGGCCGAGCTCCAGCGCGCTGCCGTTCGGGAAGTAGAAGGTGCTGGTGGCGCCGTTCCACTTGGCCCGGCCGCGGAGCATGGTCTGCGCCCGCGGAATGATGCTGCGGCGGAGGCTGGGAAAGACCCGCCGGAAGATGATCCCGCGGTTCCCCGGCCACCGTTCCATCTCCCGGGCCATGTGCCCGATCAGCCAGTGCGTCTTCCCACCGCCGGCGGCGCCGCCGTACAGCAGCTCGTCGACGTCGCTGGCCTGCCGCTCGGCCGCCGCCTGCTTGGGCTGCAGGCTGGCCAGCCAGTCGTTCCCGGCCACCGCGGCGGTCCGGCTCGCCTGCTCGGCCTTCTTCTCCCGGAGGCGGTGGAGGGCCTGCTTGCGGTCCTCCAGCTCCCGCCGCCGCTCCAGGACGTCCACGGGCTAGGGTTCGGTGAGGTCGTCGCCGGTCGGGACCGGGAGGGCGTCCAGCTCGGCCTGGACCTTGGCCAGCTCCCGGTCGATCTCCGAGACCGTCCACTCGTGCTCATGCCGGGTCGGCGCGTCGAGGCCGAGCAGCTTACGGCGGGACTCGCTGATGCGGAGGAGCCGGTCGATCGCGGCCAGGCGGGGGCCGTCGTCGAGCAGCTCCACCGGCGGGGCTCCCGGGGACGGCACCCGCATGACCACGGCCCCGTTCCAGAGCACATAGTGAGGGGTCCGGAGGACCGAGTACGCCTCCACCAGGAGCCGGTCGAGGCGCTGCTCCTCCAGCTTCCGGGCGGTCTCCCGGTCCTCTTCGGTGATCCGCCGCATCGCCCGGTAGTAGATGCGTTCGGCGGCCTGCCGGGAGATCGGCGGGACCTGCTGCCGGCCGATCTGCTCGAAGGTCGCCCCGGCGATCTTCAGCTGCAGGACCTGGGCCTCCCGGCGGGCGACCTGTTCCCGCTGAGCGGGGGACTGCGGCACCGGGCACCTCCCTCACGTGTCAAGATCGTGAGGCTGCCCGTGTGCCTATGGTAGCCCGGACGGTCTAGTCGGGCCGTGCGCCAGTGGCCGTTGATGAGAGCTAGTGGCGCAGCTGGGCCGAGGGATCAGCGGCTAGTAGTCCAGCCAGTTACGGCGTTCCCAATACGGCTGGAATCCTTCTGTCCCGTCGTCCTCATCTTCCTCATCCCGGGGCGCCTCAGCCTGGTTGAGCCGGTTGAGGGTGTCGAGGAGGCCGCTGAGGACGGCCGTCGGCCGGTAGCGGTCCTGCTCCTCGGCGACGGCGACGAGGGCGGCGGTCAGTTGGGCCATGGCGACGGCGCCGGTGAGGTGGTCGGGGTTGTCGGGGTCGGCGCCGTAGAGGCGGAGGGCGTCGCGGATCCCGGCTCGGCCCTGGTCGCGGAGGGCGATGATGAGGGCGTCGAGGCCGGGTTGGTTGGGTTGCTGGGGCATTAGCGGGGGGGCCTCCTGGGGGGTCGGGGGCGGGTGCGGTGGGCGGCTTCGCGGAGCGCTTCGATCTCGGGACGCCAGTGGTTGCGGGGTTCGGGTTCGGGGAGGGAGTCGAGGGCGTCGGCGAGGGCGAGGCCGCGTTCGGGGGTCATGCGGTAGTTGATGAGGCGGCCGCGGGTGTCGGCGGGCCAGAGGATGATGTCGGACTCTGAGTCGTCGTGGAGGGTGTCGATGGGGGGCATCAGGGTTCTTGGGTGAGGGCGGTGAGGGTGCGGTACCAGTCGGGGGCGTTGGGGGCTGGTCCGTGGTAGTGGATGGTGAGGGGTGGGGGTGGGCGGTCCTGGAGGTAGGCGTGGGCTTGTTGTTCGGCCTCTTGTTGGAAGGCTTCGCGGTCGTCGTCGGTCGTGTCTGGGGAGATGTCGTCGGCGGCGGCGAGGAACAGCTGGATGATGGCGGTAGCGCGGTCGAGCTGGTCGCGCTCCGCCTGCTTGCGGCGGTTCATGGCTGCTCCCGGGGCTGCTGGCGTCGGCGGGTGATCTCGGCCCGCCAGGCCTCGGTGAGGATCTCGTACTCGTGGGCGATGTGCCGGTACCAGTCAGGTGCCTCGCTGTCGTCGGGGGGGAGCGGGAGGGGGACGATGAACCCGCGGGCTGCGGCCTCATCCTCGGTGAGGCTGTACTCGCGGGTGAAGGTCCGGTAGGCGCCTTCGAGCTGCCCGCCGACGCACAGGGCGCAGTGCTCCTGGTCGAGCAGCTCCAGGACGACGCCGGAGCCGTCGCCGGGAGGCCAGGCGTTCTCGTCGACGTGGTCGGGCTCCTGCCACCAGCGGGGCCGGACCTCGTCTAGCCAGGTGGCGCCGGTAGCGGCGTTGCCGGTGAGCTGCTCACGGGTCACGTGGTCACGCATCTGGGGGGATCCTTTCCGAGGAGGGGCGGGTGAGACTGTAGACGCCGGTCTCGGCACCGTTGGCGATCCGCTGGGCGCGCTGGCGGCTGATGGGGCGGCCGTCGGGGCCGGGGGGGAGCCGGCGGCCGACCTCGGCCCAGTTCCGGACCTTCCGGTGGCCCTCGCGGGCCGCCTGGGCGCGCGCCTCGAGGAGGAACGCCTCGGCCGCGGCCAGTTCCTCCCGGATCACGGCGGCGCGATCGAAGGGGTCGTCGATCGCCTGGATGGCGCGTTGCCAGGCGTCGCGGGGTGGGCGGACGCGGGTGGCCGGGTCCGGTCCCGGGTCGGGCCGGGGGGGTGGCATGTTCACTCCTTCCTTGGTTCGATAAGGGCGCCCCGCCCCGGGGGGACCTGGAGTGGCGCGTCCCGGGGCGGGGGCGGTCGCGGCGGTTACGGGTCGCGGGGGGTGAGCTCGACGTTCGTCCAGCCGGTCGGGCTGTGGCGGAGCAGGTCGACCCGCATCACCCGGTCCGGGAAGTGGATCCGGACCAGGCCGTTCGCGCGGACCGTGAGCCGGACGGGGCTCCGTCCGGGTTCCTCGACGTCGTAGCTGACCGTCCCGCCCTCGTACTCCGAGCGTCGGACAGATGCGCCGCCCTCGAAGGTCTGCGTCTCGCGGGCGGTGACCGTGTGGCCAGTCGGCATGGATGTTCACCTCCTTTCAGTTGTGGGTGAGGGTGAGGTCCTTGTGGATGCGGTGGAGGCGGGCGGCGAGCTGGAGGAGGGCGACGGCGATGGCGGTCTCGATCTCCCCCTGCCGGCCGGCCAGGTAGGCGACCGTCCCGGAGGGGGCGGTCACCTCCAGCCGGCGGGTGTCGACCGTGACCCGGCCGTCGGGGGCGCTCATAGCTCCCCGGCGGCGGCGGCCTTGGCCAGGGTGATGGCGCGGGCCTTTTGGGCCTCGGGGCGGAGGATGGTCCGGTTGATGAGCGTCCCGGCGTTCCGCCAGCCGCGCTCGTGGTCGAGCCACTGGCCGGTCCCCTGCACGAGCTTGTAGACGGTGTCGTCGAGCATGCTGCAGGTGTCGGAGGCGAGGATGGTCCGCAGGCTGGTCCGGTCCCGCTCGATGTTGTTGGCGACCCGCTTGCTGACGGTGTTGACGCCGCCCTTGGGGTAGGGGAAGAACGCCTGGACGTAGTCCTCGACTTGGCGGGGCTTGACCGGGAGCTGGGCGAGGTCGGTGGCGAGGTCCTTCCAGGCCTGCCAGTCGGTGCGGCCGTTCTGCATGGCCTGCTTGACCTGGGTGCGGGCGTCGTCGATGGTCACGTGGACGCCGGGCCGGTGGATGAACACGTACTCGTGGCCGGTCGCCTTGCCCTGGGCGTCGGCGGCGCCGTAGGTGTTCCCGCAGACGACGCGGATGGTGGTGTAGAGGGCCTTGGCGGCGGCGTTCCCGGTGATGTCGTTGAGGAAGGCGATGAACGGGTAGGTCTCGCTGGTGTCGCCGGGGGCCTGCCAGGGCTCGTTGAGGCGGGCCAGGGCCCAGATCCGCATGCTGTCGTTGAGGACGCCACCGGCCTCGAACTGGACGTTGTCCTCCCCGACCAGGGCTTCCAGGAGGGTCCACATCTCCCCGACGCCGATGATCTCGAAGGACTCCCAGCGGGTGACGAGGTGCTCGCGGGTGTCGGAGCGGAGGATGCGCCGCTCGTGGGGGAGGGGCCGGTAGACCGCGGCCGGTTCGCCGGTGGGACCGTGGACGATCTCGTCGCCGCCGGCGACCTCGAACGGCCGATTGGTTGCGGCGTCCAGCATGACCGGTTCGGCCTGGATGTCGGCGACCGCGGCGGGGTCGCTGGCGTCGGGGTAGACCTCCCCGGTGGCCGGGTTACGGAGGCCCATCAGGACCGGGATCCGCTGGAAGGCGGGCTCCTCGATCCACTCGAACCGCTGCCCGGACCAGCGGCGGGCCTCGTCGAGGTCCTTGGGGTAGCGGTCGTGGTCGTAGTCGCCGGTGGGGTCGTGCCAGGCGCGACCGCCGACGGTGAAGTGGGAGAGGACATCAGCGGGCATGGGCAGCCTCCTGGTGGGCGGCCGCCCAGGCCGAGAGGGCCTTGACCTGGGCGGTCCGGAGTTGGATGAGGGCGACTTCGTCGGCGGAGAGGCCGGCCGCTGGGGCGGGCTTGAGGAGGGCCTCGTTGGCCCGTAGGTGCTCGCGGGCGGCTAGGAGGGCGTCGGTCGGGGTGACGATCATCAGGCGGTCACCAGCCCTGCCTTCTTGGCCCAGCGGAGGGTCGTCTTCATCGTGCTGACGGCCCAGCCCGTCTCCTCGGCCAGGGCCTGGGCGGTCTCGCCGGCGGCCATGCGCCTGGCCAGGGCGACCGCCTCGTCGTGGGTGGCGGCCCGGCCCCGCTTCCGGGGGGCGCCGTTCGCCTGCGCCTGGGCCGGGGTCGGGGCCGGCTCGTCGCTGGCCGGCCTGGCCGCCGGGGTGACCTTGACGCCGGCGGTAGCGGCCCGGACGACCTGCCCGGGGAGGTTGAAGGTCGACTTCAGCTCGGCCAGGGTCGTGCCCTTGGCGCGCTCCGCCCGGAGCCGGTCGTAGTCGCCCTGGTCCATGTGGATGGTGGTCTCGCCGACGCCCGGGCCGGGCTTGGCGAGGACGACGGCGACCTTCCCCTGGGGGACGTCGACCTGCTTGCCCTGGGAGCGGTTGAGGGCGCGGTCGATCGCCTCCCGCTCCAGCCGGTCCGCCTTCTCCTCGAGGGTCTCGGCGGGCTCGGGGAGGCAGGCCGGCTCGGCGGACGGGTCACCGTCCGGGGTGACCGCGATCAGGCCGTCACTGGCCTGGTCGGGGAGGCCCTCGGCGCGTTCGGCCTCGGCGTAGGCGGCGGCGATCGCCTGCTGGTTCCGGGTGAGCTGCTCGACCGCCTCCCGGTGAAGGTGGGGGTAGCGGGTGAAGAGGACGTCGAGGGTGACGCCGCCGGCCCGGGCCAGGCGGATCTCCTCGGCTTCCTCGGGGGTCGGGTCGGGACCCCGCGAGGGCTGCGGCTCGTCGACCGGTTGGGCGACGACGACCTCACGGCCCTCCCCGGCTTCGAGGCGCTGGAACGCGGCCTCGACGTCGCCGGCGGACGGCGCCCGCCTCTGGGGAGTGCGGGGGCGGCGCGAGCTGCCGGCCTCATTCTTGGGCGGCCGCGGCTTCCGGGGCCGCTTGTGGGTGGAGTCGGACATCTGGGGGGCTCCTCTCTCGGGCGGATCCTTGGTCCGCCCTGGTCGGCGCGGGTGTACTGCTCCGACCCCACCGTACCATATCTGTTGACAGATCGCAAGGGTACCCGTACTCTGGTAGGGTAGGATCCGCCCCCAGAAAGGACCCCGCGTGCGAGAGCCCCAGACGATCCACGACACGGTGGTGCAG
>JBKPOX010000091.1:0-2653 GCA_046733335.1 Actinomycetota bacterium
ATCCTCGACCTCGGGGTGCGCGGCTTCCTGCCCGCCTCGCTGGTCGACATCCGCCGCGTCCACAACCTCGACGAGTTCATGGGCCAGACGCTCGAATGCAAAGTGATCGAGCTCAACCGCAGCCGCAACAACGTCGTCCTCTCGCGCCGCGCGGTGCTCGAGGAGGAGCGCAAGGAGGTCCGCGAGCAGATCCTCGGCCGGCTCGAGCCCGGCCAGGTGGTCGAAGGCAAGATCTCCAACATCGTGGACTTCGGCGCGTTCGTCGACCTCGACGGCATCGACGGCCTGATCCACATCTCCGAGCTTTCCTGGAGCCACGTCAACCACCCCTCCGAAGTCGTCTCGATCGGCGACACGGTGCGGATCAAAGTCCTCGACATCGACCGCGACCGCCAGCGGATCTCCCTCGGGCTCAAGCAGACCCAGGAGGACCCGTGGCAGCGGGTGATCAGCACCCACCGGGGCGGCGACGTGCTCGAGGGCACCGTGACCAAGGTCGTCGCCTTCGGCGCCTTCGTCGAAATCCTGCCGGGGGTCGAGGGGCTCGTCCACATCTCCGAGCTCGCCGACCACCACGTCGAGAACCCGAGCGAAGTGGTCGAGCCGGGCTCGAAGCTGAACGTCAAGATCCTCGAGATCGACGAAGAGCGGCGGCGGCTGTCGCTCAGCATCAAGCAGGTCGAAGGGCAGAACATGGCCATGGCGGGGCTCGGGGAGCAGATCGCAGAAGCTGAAGGACAGGACGCAGAGGCCGAGGGCAGCCCGGTTGACGAGGGCGCTGGTGCCGCGGGTCCTGTCTCCGATTCCGGGCCCTCCCTACCGGGAGAGTCCTCGGAATCGTCGCCACCCGCGGCAGAGGCGGCTGAGGCTCAAAGTCCGGACGCCTCGGATGAGGATGAGGCTCAGGGTCCGGACGCCGCGGCTGCCGAGGAGGGCGAGGAACAGCCGTCCGAGGAGGCTCCCGGTGACCTGTCGCAGGAGGTTGAGGCCTCCGAGGATGCTTCGCCTGCTCCGGTGGCGGAGGAGAACGGGACCACGGAGGAGCCTGGGGAGCAGCAGGAGGGGGAATCGGTGCAGGAGCGGCCGGATTCTCCCGACGGGGTCGACGAGGCGGCGGGCGAGGAGTCCTCGGGCGACGACGCGCAGACGGGCGAGTCCGACCAGGGCTGAGAGACCAGCCGCCCCGTGGCGCCGCTGAAGATCGGCCTCACCGGTGGCATCGCGGCCGGGAAGTCGGAGGCGCTGAGGGCTTTCGCGCGGCTGGGGGTGGCGACGCTGTCCAGCGACGCGGTCGTCCACGAGCTGCTCGAAGGCGAACCGCTGCGCGGCCGGCTGGTCGAGCGCTGGGGGCCGCAGGTCCTCGACGACGAGGGGGTCGACCGAGCCAGGATCGGCGAGATCGTCTTCGCCGACCCCGGCGAGCTGAGCTGGCTGGAGGAGCAGATCCACCCGCTGGTGGGGGAGCGGATCGCCGCCTGGCTGGCCTCGCTGCCGGCGGACACCGAGGTGGCCGTGGTCGAGGTGCCGCTCCTCTTCGAGGCCGGCAGCGAGGCGGTCTTCGACACGACGGTGGCCGTCGTCAGCGCCGACGAGGTGCGGCGGGAGCGCGCCGCCGCCCGCGGGCACGCCCTGGTCGACGAGCGGGAGGCGAGGCAGCTGACGCAGCCGGAGAAGGCCGAGCGGGCCGAGCACGTGGTCGAGAACGACGGCTCGGTGGGGGACCTCGAGCGGGAGCTGTCCGCCCTGCTCGCAAAGCTGCGCCGATGAGGCGGAAGGTCCGTGCGCGCCGCCGGCGGGCGGTCTTCGGCGGGATCGCCGTCCTCGCCGGGCTCGCGCTCGCCTTCCTGGTGGCGAGCGGGACCTTCGACCAGGCGATCAAGGAGCTGACCCTGCCCCTCCGCCACGAGGACGTGATCCGCCAGCAGGCCGACGAGAAGGGGGTGGACGCGGCGCTGATCGCCGCCGTGATCTACTCGGAGTCGAAGTTCAGCGACCGGGAATCGAGCGCGGGGGCACGCGGGTTGATGCAGATCACGCCGGAGGCGGCAAGGTTCATCGAGAGGCAGAGCGGCGGCACCACCTTCGAGCTGGACGACCTCTCCGACCCCGAAATCAACATCCGCTACGGGACCTTCCTGCTGCGGGAACTGCTTGACCGCTACGAGGGCGACGAGGCGGCAGCGCTGGCGGCCTACAACGCCGGCCCCGGCAACGCCGACGCCTGGGGCGGCGCCGACCTCACGGTCGAGGACATCCGCTTCCCGGAAACCCGCGCCTACGTCGAAGAGGTGCTGGAGAAGCGGATCGAGTACCGCCGCGAGTACGCGAAGGAGCTCGGCTATTAACCCGCCGCGCCGCCCCCGCGTCGCAGCCCTCGCCCTCGCGGTCGGGATCGTCCTCGCCGACTCCTCGATCGTCGTCCTGGCGCTGCCGGACATCTACCGGGAGCTGGACACCACCGTCTCGGGGGTCACCTGGGTCCTCGTCTCCTTCAACCTGGTGATGGCGCTGGCGGCGGTGCCGGCGGCGCTGGTCGCCCGCCGGGTGGGCCCTGGGCGGGCCGCCGCGGTGGGCCTCGCCGTCTTCGCCGGGGCCGGCCTCGCCTGCGGCCTCGCCGAGGATCTCTCGACCCTGATCCTCGCCCGCTGCGTGC
>JBKPOX010000092.1:0-2577 GCA_046733335.1 Actinomycetota bacterium
GCGATGGAACGAGCGGGCGAGCTCGGCTTCCTCGGCCTCTGCTTCCCCGAGGAGTACGGCGGCCAGGGCGGCGACTACTTCTACTCGCTGGTCCGCGCCGAGTGCATGAGCTACTCGGGCTCCGGCGGCACCAACATGGCCTTCGCGGTGCAGAGCGACATGGTCCTCCCCCCGATCCACCTGCTCGGCACCGAGGAGCAGAAGCGCAAGTACCTCGCGCCGGGCCTAAAAGGCGAAAAGGTCGGCGCCCTCGGGATCACCGAGCCGGGCGCCGGCTCCGACGTCGCCGGCATCCGCACCACCGCCCTCCGCGACGGCGACGAATACGTGATCAACGGCTCCAAGACCTTCATCACCAACGGCCCCCGCGCCGACTTCATCGTCCTCGTCTGCAAGACCGACCCGGACGAGCGCCACGCCGGCATCACCCTCTTCATCGTCGACCTGCGCGACGAGAACGGGGAGAAGGTCCCCGGTTTCACCGTCTCCGCCGAGCTGGAGAAGATGGGGATGCACGCCTCCGACACCGGCGAACTCGCCTTCGACGACGTCCGCGTCCCCGCCGATGCCGTCCTCGGCGAGGTCGGCAAGGGCTTCTACCACATCGCCTGGGAGCTCCAGGGCGAGCGGTTGGTCGCCGCCGCCGGCTCCCACGCGGGTTGTGAACGGATGATCGAGAAGACCCTCGAGTACGCCAAAGACCGCGAAGCCTTCGGCCGCCCGATCGGCAAGTTCCAGGCGATCCGCCACAAGTTCGCCGAGATGGCGACCAAGACCGAGGCCGCCAAGCAGTTCACCTACGCGACCGCCTGGCGCTTCGCCAACGGCGAGTACCCGGTGCGGGAGATCACGATGGCCAAGCTCTTCGCCTCCCGCGTCGGCTGCGAGGTCGCCGACGAGTGCATCCAGATCCTTGGCGGCTACGGCTACATGAAGGAGTACGAGATCGAGCGCGCCTACCGCGACGTCCGCCTCAACCGGATCGGCGCCGGCACCGACGAGGTGATGCTCGACGTGATCGGGCGGAGCTACGGGCTGTAGGGCTACCGGGTCGCCATGAGCGTGGCGATGACACCGACACAGCCGATGATCGTGGAACCCCACAACTGGACGGTCAGGGTCTTCAGGTCGCGGATGTCGCCACGCAGTTCGCGGATGTCGGCATCTACGCGGTCGAGGCGCTTGTCCAGCCCATCGAATCGCTCGCTCAGTCGCTCGTCGGTCCACATCCGTCGCCTCATGCCTCCCACGCTAGCGAGAAAGTTAAGACGGGAAATGCGTTGTCTGCAAATTTATAGCACGAACTTTGTGTTGTGACTGGCACGGAGCGCGTCCGCGCCTACTACGAGGCCCTGAACACCGGCGACGCCGAGGCCGTCTCGTCGCACTTCACCGAGGACGCCGTCCACTACTACACGCGCCTCGGCCCGCACGAGGGAGCGGAGACGATAGGGGGCTACGCGGCGCTGGGCGTCGCGACGATCGACGCTCAGTGGTACGTCGAGAACGCGATCGAGCAGGGCGACCAGGTGGCGATCGAGTGGACGATGACCTGGCGCGACCCGAAGAGCGGGGCGAAGCGGCTCGACCGCGGCGCCGAGTGGTTCCTGATCCGCGACGGAAAGATCGCCGAGGTGCGCGCCTACCACCACGGCGGCAGGAAGAATCCGCAGGGCGACCTGCTCGGCTTCGACCACGAGGGGCGCGGCTACCGGATGCTCGAGGACTGGGAGGCGCCGGCGTGACCGTCGTCAAGGACAGCGGCGCCCGCGCCACCCTCCCGCCCTTCGGGGAGGAGCACGAGGAGCTGCGCCAGACGGTCTCCCGCTTCGTCGCCAAGGAGATCGCGCCGCACGTCGACGAGTGGGAGGCGGCGCGGGAATTCCCGCGCGAGCTGTTCGGTCGCTGCGCCGAGCTCGGCTTCCTCGGCCTCAAGTTCCCGGAGGAGCTGGGCGGCCAGGGCGGGACCCACCTGCACGACGCGGTCTGGGTCGAGGAGCTGGCGCGGTCGGGCGGCTCCGGCGGCGTCGCCGCCGGCCTCAACGCCCATACCTCGATCGCGATGCCGCCGATCTTCAACTTCGGCACCGAGGAGCAGAAGCGGCGCTGGCTGGTGCCCGGGATCGCCGGCGAGAAGATCGGCGCGCTTGGGATCACCGAGCCCGGCGCCGGCTCCGACGTCGCCTCGATCGCCACCACCGCGCGGCGCCGCGGCGACGCCTACGTCGTCAACGGCGCCAAGACCTTCATCACCAACGGCGTCCGCGCCGACTTCCTCGTCTGCGCCTGCAAGACCAGCGAGGAGGGCGGCCACGGCGGCATCTCCTTCCTCGTCCTCGAGCGCGAGATGCCCGGCTACGAGGTCAGCCGCAAGCTGGAGAAGATGGGCTGGCACTCCTCCGACACCGGCGAAATCTCCTTCAGCGACGTCGAGGTGCCGGCGGAGAACCTGCTCGGCGAGGAGAACGGCGGCTTCAAGCTGATCATGGCCAACTTCGCCTGGGAGCGGCTGCTGATGGCGATCGGCGCCGTCGGCGCGATGCAGCGCCTGATCGAGATCACCGTCGCCTACGCCCT
>JBKPOX010000093.1:0-2567 GCA_046733335.1 Actinomycetota bacterium
GCCCCCGCGCGGCCTCGCGCTACGACCGCCGCTTCTACCTCGTCGCCTGCGGCGTGCTGGCGGCGGCGATCGCCGGCCAGCTCCTCGGCGCCGACGCCTTCCGGGCCTACCCCGCGGTCGCGATCGGCTTCGGCCCCGGGACCGCCGCGCTCGCCGCCCTGGTGGCCCTCAGCGGCCTCGCGCCCGTGCGGAGCCGACCGCCGGCCCGCCGCCCGGGGGTCGCCAATGTCTGAGCTGGCGATCCGGCGTGGGACTGCCCCGGCGCTCGCGGTCCGCGGCCTCAGCTACGCCTATCCCCAGGCGGGCGGGCGGGCGCTGGAGGAGGTCTCCCTGGAGGTCTCCCCGGGCGAGTTCGTCCTCCTCGCCGGCCGCTCGGCCTCCGGGAAGTCGACGCTGCTGAAAGCCGCCTGCGGCCTCGTTCCCCACTTCCACGGCGGCGAGATCGAGGGCGAAGTCCGCGTCGCCGACGCCGACGCCCTCGCCCGCGGCCCCGGCGAGCTCGCGGCGCTGGTCGGCTACCTGGCGCAGGACCCCGAGACGCAGGTCGTGTCGACCACGGTCGCGGCCGAGATCGAGCTGCCGCTGGAGATGCGCGGCGACGCTCCCTCGGGCCGTGCCCGGGCGGTCGAGGAGGTCGCGCTCGCGCTGGCGATCCCGCACCTGCTCGAGCGCGCGGTCGACACCCTCTCCGGAGGCGAGCTGCAGCGGGTGGCCCTCGCCGCCGCGCTCGTCGGCCGCCCCCGCCTGATCCTCCTCGACGAGCCCACCTCCCAGCTCGATCCCGTCGCCGGCGACGAGCTGATCTGGCTGCTGCGCCGCCTCAACGAGGAGTGGGGGGTGGCCGTGCTGCTGGCCGAACACCGACTGGAGCGATGCCTGGCGGCAGCCGACCGGGTGGTGGCGATGGAGTCGGGTGCCGTCGGCTTCGACGGAGCGCCCGCCGAGTTCCTGGAGTGGTCGCGGGCGAGCGACCCCGCGCTGACGACGCCGGCCGCCCGCCTCTTCTCGCTGGCCGATCTGGCGCCGCTCCCGGTCGGGGTGCGCGATGCGAGGCAGGCACTTCGTGGGACGGGGATCGGGCACCCTCCACACGTTGCAGGTAGGAGGGCGCCCGATCCCCGTCCCCAGGCGCCGGTGTTGGAGGCAAAGGGACTGTGGGTTGAGCTCGATCCCGGCGAGGGCTCGCGGGACGTCCTACGCGGCATCGACCTGCAATTGCGCCCCGGCGAACGGGTTGCTCTCATGGGCCGCAACGGCGCGGGCAAGTCGACCTTCCTACGGACGGCCGCCTGCCTGCACGAGCCCGCAGCCGGGAAGCTCCGGGTCGGGTCGATCGCCCTCCTCACCCAGAACCCCGGCGATTACCTCGTGCGCGAGCGGGTCGGGGACGAGATGCCGGGCGAGCAGGGCCTCGCGGCGCTGCGGGCCGTCGGTCTGGAGCACGCGCTCGACACCGACCCGCGCGACCTCTCCGGCGGCGAGCGCCAGCGGCTGGCGCTGGCGATCGCGCTGGCGGGTCGGATGGAGGGGGAGCGCCTGCCGGGCGTTGTCGCGCTCGACGAGCCGACGCGCGGGATGGATCGCGCGCGCAAGGACGACCTCGTCGCTCTTATAGGGAGGCTCGCCGGCGGTGTCGACTTTGTTACCCAGGCGGTAACCAAGTCGACAGGCGCCGCGGTCGTCGTCGCCACCCACGACGTCGAGTTCGCCTCCGAGTTCGCCGAGCGCGTCGTCCTGCTCGGCGACGGGGTCGTCATCGCCGACGGTCCGATGGCGGAGATCCTCTCCGGCGGCTGGTACTTCGCGACCGAGGTGGCGCGGGTGCTCGACCTGCCCGGGGTCGTCACCCCGGAGCAGGGGGCGGCGACGCTGGAAGGCGGGCCCGGATGAGCTGGGAGGCGACCAGCTTCCTCATCCTCGGCGCGGTCCTGCTCGCCGGGTTCGCCTGGTACGAGCGCTCCCGGCCGCCCTCGCAGGTGGTCGCCCTCGTCGCCGCCCTGGCCGCGCTGGCGATCGCCGGCCGGATCGCCTTCGCCGCCTTCCCCAACGTCAAGCCGACCACCGACATCGTCATCTTCGCCGGCTACGCCCTCGGCGGCGCCCCCGGCTTCGCCGTCGGCGCCCTCGCCGCGCTCGTCTCCAACTTCTGGTTCGGCCAGGGCCCGTGGACGCCCTGGCAGATGGCGGGATGGGGGCTCTGCGGGCTGCTGGGAGCGGCGCTCGCCCTCCGGGCTCGCGACGCCGGACGCCTGGCTCTGGCCGCCACTTGCGGCTTTGCAGGCATTTTGTACGGCGCTCTGCTGAACTTCTCTCTGATGGCGACCTATGGGGGAGACCTGTCGTGGAAGCATTTCTGGCTGCTCGAGGGTCGCGCGATCCCGTTTGAAGTCGCCCACTTCGCCGGCAACGTGGCCCTGGCGCTGGTCGCCGGGCCGGCGATGGTGCGAATGCTGACCCGCTTCAAGGAGCGCTTCGAATGGCGGCGACGGGAGGCCCGGGACGCCCACCGCCCGCCCGATCACGGTTTCGGCGGCGCTCTTCGCAGCGGCGGAGTCGCGGTGCTACTC
>JBKPOX010000094.1:0-15649 GCA_046733335.1 Actinomycetota bacterium
GCCGAGAAGAGCGCCGTCTGGCGCCCGCTCGGGCACATCCGCAGGATCTTCTCGACGTCCTCGATGAAGCCTAGGTCGAGCATCTCGTCGGCCTCGTCGAGGACGACGAAGCGGGCCGCGGTGAGGACCAGCGAGCGGCGCGACATCAGGTCCATCATCCGCCCGACGGTGGCGACGACGACGTGGGCGCCGGAGCGCAGCTGCGACTGCTGAGAGCGGATCGGGGCACCGCCGAAGACGGCGACGATCTCGATGTCGAGGTGCTCGGCGTAGGAGCGCAGCGCCTGCGTCACCTGGATGCAGAGCTCGCGGGTGGGGGTGAGGACGATCGCCTGCACCTCCTGGTTGGCCGGATCGAGGTACTGCAACAGCGGCAGGCCGAAGGCGGCGGTCTTGCCGGTCCCGGTCTGGGCCTGGCCGATCACGTCGTGGCCGCCCAGCAGCTCGGGGATCGCCTGCTCCTGGATCGGGGTCGGGTCCTCGTAGCCGAGCTCGTCCAGCGCCTGCTGGATGTCAGGCGAAAGCCCCAGGTCTTTGAAGGCGATCATGTGGTGGGCGTGCGGTTGCTGGGCTGTCGGCTGATGGGCTGTCGGTTACGAGAAGTCACTTGCTGGGATCCAGGAGGAGCTTGCCGGTGGTGCGGCGGGCGATCAGGTCTTCGTGGGCCCGAGCGGCTTCGGAGAGGGGATAGACCTCGCCGATCGTAACCGCCAGCTCCCCGGCGGCGATCGCCGCCAGGAGCTCCTGGATCATCGGGCCCAGGAGGTCTTGCCGGGCCAGCAGGTGGGCGAGCCAGAACCCGACCACCGACTTCGAGCCCCGCAGCAGCGAGGCGGTGGAGACCTGCCGCTGCTCGCGCGAGGCGATTCCGAAGACGACCATCCGCCCCAGCGGCGCCAGGACGCCCAGCTCCGCGTCGAAGGCCTCGCCGCCGCTCATGTGCAGGACCGCGTCGACCCGTTTGCCCCCGTTCGCCTCGCGGATCGCCGCGCCGAGGTCCTCGGCCCGGGAGTCGACCGTGGCGTCGGCGCCGAGCCCGCTCACCAGCTCCCGCTTCTCCTCGCTGGAGGCGAGGCCGATCACCCGCGCCCCGGCGCGCTTGGCCAGCTGGACCGCCAGCGTGCCGGTGCCGCCGGCGGCCGCCTCGACCACGACGGACTCGCCCGGCTCGACCCGGGCGCAGCGGTGGACCAGCGCCAGCGCCGTCAGCCCCTGCAGCAGGCCGCCCGCGGCCTGGTCGTAGTCGACCTCCGGCGGCAGCTCGATCAGCTGCGATTGCGGCAGCGCGACCTTCTCCGCGTAGCCGCCGCTGCCGAGCAGGGCGACGACGCGGCGGCCGTCGTTGAGCTGGCCGCTGATCTCGGCGCCCGGGATCAGCGGCAGGGTCTGCTCGGCCAGGTAGTCGTTGCGGGAGGCGTGCGTATCGGCGAAGTTGACGCCGCTGCGGACCACGTTGACCACGACCTCGCCCAGCTTCGGGGAGGGGTCGGGCACCTCGACGTGCTCGAGCACCTCCGGCCCGCCGAACTCCTCGATTTTGATCGCCTTCACTGGACGCGGAGTCTCGCAGGGCAGGCGCGCGGTTGCGCTCTGGTCAACTACATTCCCCGCGGATGGCGCTCACGGTTGTTGGATCGATCGCGTTCGATGCTGTGAAGACCCCGTTCGGGGAGCGCGAGCGGATGCTCGGCGGCGCCGCCGTGCACTTCTCGCTGGCCGCCAGCTTCTTCACCGAGGTGCGGCCGGTGGGACCCGTCGGCGACGACTTCGGCGCCGAGCAGTTCGAGGTCCTCGAACGCCGCGGGATCGTCTGCGACGACGTCGAGCGGGTCGCGGGCGGCCGCTCCTTCTTCTGGCGCGGTCGCTACGAGTACGACCTCAACGTCGCCCACACCGAGGAGACCCAGCTCGGCGTCTTCGCCGAGTTCGAGCCGAAGCTCTCCCCCGCCTCCCGGGCCGCCGACACGCTCTTCCTCGCCAACATCCAGCCCGACCTGCAGCGCCGGGTCCGCGCCCAGTGCGCCGCCGCGCGGCTGAGCGGCCTCGACTCGATGAACCTCTGGATCGAGACCGCGAGGGACTCGCTGACCTCGGCGATCGCCGAGGTCGACTGCCTCGTCGTCAACGACGCCGAGATCCGCCAGCTGACCGGCGAGGTGAACCTCGCCCGCGCCGCCCGCACGGTGATGGCGATGGGGCCGCGGGCCGTGATCGCCAAGCAGGGCGAGTACGGCGCCGCGCTCTTCACCGACGAGGGGTTCTTCGCCCTCCCCGGCTTCCCGCTGGAGGACGTGCGCGATCCGACCGGCGCCGGCGACAGCTTCGCCGGCGGCTTCTTCGGCTACCTCGACGGCGTCGAGGGCGAGCTGGACGACGCCGAGCTGCGGCGGGCGATGGGCTACGGCACCGTCCTCGCCTCCTTCAACGTCGAGGAGTTCGGGACCGAGCGCGTCGCGCGGCTCACCCGGGAGGAGATCGACGAGCGTTTCGAACGCCTGCGCGCGATGACCCAGTTCGAGGGCCCAGCGGCCCGCACCCCCTAGACTTCGTCACTCCGCAGACCCAGTCTTCAGAAGGAGGGGCGATGGCCACCGAGCAGCAGACCCAGGACCCGAGCGCCGACGCCGCCAACGCCTCCTCGGACCCGGCCGGCACCGGCAAGGAGTCGCTGACGGTCACCGACAACCGCACCGGCCAGACCTACGAGCTGCCGATCTCCGACGGCACCGTGCGGGCGATGGACCTGCGCCAGATCAAAGTCGAGGAGAGCGAATTCGGCCTCATGGCCTACGACCCGGCCTTCACCAACACCGCCTCCTGCCGCTCGGCGATCACCTACATCGACGGCGCCGCGGGGGTGCTCGAACACAGGGGCTACTCGATCGAGCAGCTCTGCGAGCGCTCGAGCTTCCTCGAGGTCGCCTACCTGCTGGTCTTCGGCGAGCTGCCGACGACGGCGCAGCTCGACCGCTGGGTCTTCGACATTACCCACCACACCTTCGTCCACGAGGACCTGAAGCACTTCTTCGAGGGCTTCCGCTACGACGCCCATCCGATGGGGATGCTGCTGGCGGGGGTCGGCGCGCTCTCGACGTTCTACCCCGACGCGAAGCAGATCGGCGACCCCGAAGAGCGCTATATGGCGGCGGTGCGGCTGATCGCCAAGGTGCCGACCCTGGCCGCCTTCTCCTACCGGCACAACATGGGCCTTCCCTACGTCTATCCCGACAACGAGCTGAACTACGCCGAGAACTTCCTCTCGATGGTTTTCAAGAAGACCGAAGACCGCCACGTGCCGAAAGCGGCGCTGGCGAAGGCGCTCGACGTCCTCTTCATCCTCCACGCCGACCACGAACAGAACTGCTCGACGAGCGCGGTGCGCGGGGTCGGCTCCTCAGACGTCGATCCGTACTCGGCGGTGGCAGCCGGGGTGGCGGCGCTCTACGGGCCGCTGCACGGCGGCGCCAACGAGGCGGTGCTGCGGATGCTGCGGCGGATCGAGTCGCCGGAGAACATCCCCGAGTTCCTCGAACGGGTGAAGCAGCGCGAGGAGAAACTGATGGGCTTCGGGCACCGGGTGTACAAGAACTACGACCCGCGGGCCCGGATCATCCAGCAGCACATGGACGAGGTCTTCGAGGCGACCGAGTACAACCCGCTGGTCGAGATCGCCCGCGAGCTCGAGAAGCGCGCCCTCGACGACGAGTTCTTCACCTCGCGCAAGCTCTACCCGAACGTCGACTTCTACTCGGGGATCATCTACGAGGCGATGGGGATCCCGACCGACATGTTCACGGTCATCTTCGCCATCCCCCGCACCGCCGGCTGGGTGGCGCAGTGGATGGAGATGCAGGAAGACCCGGAGAAGAAAATCGCCCGGCCGCGGCAGATCTACACCGGGGCGCGGGAGCTCGAGTACAAGCCGATCGGGGAGCGCGAGGGGCTGGAGAAAATCGTCGGGCCGCCGGCGCGGCGGCCGAAACGGCCTCGGCGCGGGGCGTAGAGCGGACGACGGAGGTGTGGGGGTGGGTGTCCCTCTCCAGACACCACTCGCCAATGGCTCGTGGTTGAGTGTCTGGAGAGGGACACCCACCCCCACCGATTCCTGCTGCCGCACGTCCGAGCAGTGCGCCTTATCCCCTCATAGCGTGGATAAGGCGCACTGCTTTTCGTAGCCTCCGCATCGTGCCCGATTGGAAGCTGACCGTCCGCCATGGCTCGGACGTCGACCACGAGCGCTTCGACGATCTCGACGAGGCGGTGGCGGCGATGCGGGAGTGGGCTCTGGCCATTCGGAGTGAGGGGCCCGGGCGGCGGGTGCAGTCGCTGCGTGATTACGAGCCGGGGGAGCAGGTCCATGCGCGGCTGCAGTTGCGCGAGAGGGGGCTGTTCCGGAAGCCGGCGGCGGGGGTCGACGTGCGGGGCGACGGGACGTTCGTGCCCTTCCGGGGCGGGGTGGTGCGAGAGGAGCTCGACCCGAGCGGCCACGACACCCCGTTCGACCTCGTGCGCGAGACTCTGCAGTCGGAACGATGAGCGAGGCCGAGGCCGAGATCCCCAAGGGCAGCTACGCCGCCGGCGAGCGGGTGCGGCTCCCGGCCGGGGCCGAACCGCCCTTCACCGTCTTCATCAACGGGATCGAGCAGAGCCCGGAGAGCTACCGGGTCGAGGCCGGCGAGATCGTCTTCGACCGCCCGATCGTCAAGGAGAAGGTCGGGACCGGCCGCTGGCTGGCGATGTACCTGGGGCTCTTCGGCACCTACCGCAAGAACGAGACGATCGACCTCCAGTTCACCCGCGGAGGCAAGGTCGAGCTGCGCTCCGACCTGCCGGTCGTCCCGTACTCCGAGGGCGAGGGGCCGGAGGCGTAGCGTGAACCTCGGCTTCCTCCTCCTCTGCGACTACAGCGAGGCGGTCAACGGCAAGCTCTACCTGACCGGCGGCGGCTGGAACGTCCTCCGCCTGCCCGAGCTGCCCCACGAGTGGTCGTTCTCGATCGGCCTCGGGATCGACGTCGCCTACCACGAGACCAACGAGGCCCACGAGCTCGTCGTCGGCGTCCAGGACCCCGACGGGCTCGAGCTCGGCGACGGGCTCACCGCCAACTTCGAGACCGGCCGCCCGCCCGGCCTCCCCCAGGGCCAGGAGCAGCGCCTGGTGATGTCGATCGCCGCCACCGCCACCTTCGCCACCCCAGGCCCCCACGCCGCCGTCGTCCAGGTCAACGGCGAGGAGCTGGGCAGGGCGCGGTTCTACCTGATGGAAGAGGGGCCGCCCGAAGTCGGGATGGGTTGATCCGACTCTCCGGGTTCGACAGGCCCGGGAACAAGGCGAGCGTCTGAGATAGGCCCACTGCCGGGTGCGCCAAGGTTCTGAGGGTCGTCGACGGTGCGCGAAAAGGCGGCACAGGCATCGCACGCGCCCACGATCGCGTCCACCGGTACCACGGCGGCGAGGCCGCTGTTCTCCTCGAAGGTGACCCTCGGCTTCCGGGTTTGGGTAGAGATGGCCACGTCCTCATAGGGAAGATAGCCCGACACGATCCCGATCAGCCGAGGGACCTGGCCCGAGGTGCGATCGGGCCGATCGAACACAGGGCCACCGCTGTTCCCGGGGAAGATCGAGCAGTCCAACAGGTAGTACCCGTCTTCGTCCAGGATCTCCTCGTCGAGTCGAGCGATGGCTCCGGCCCGGACGATCGCGAACTTCTTCAACGTCCCCGAGAGGCCCATCGGGAATCCGCAAGCCACGACCGGATCGCCCAACCCGATCCCCTCCTCCTTCATCTGGTCGAGAGTGAGCCAGAACATCTCTGGCACCGCCTTGAATTCCGCCTCTTTCTCGTGGAGAGCGCTGACCTTCATGAAGGTGACCGCCACGTCGAAGTCGCCATAGGAGAACCAGAGGGGACCCTTCTCGTTCTCGAAATTCAGGCGGAATCGCTGGGCTGCCCCTCCAGCGTTCATCTTTGCGAATACCTCTTTGTGGCCTTCGACCACATGCCAATTGGTCACCAGGAAGACGTAGTACGGCTTACCGCTCCCGGAAGGCTCCTCCTTCAGATCCTCCGGCGGCACCGGTCGCCCCACCAAGACCCCGCTGCCCAGCGGCCCGTACCTTGGGTTGCCGTCGTCATCGACACCTTCGACGCACTCGATCGCCACGACGGAATCGAGATGAGCCTGGGTGAGAACCGGCATCTCAGTCGAATACGTAGAGCAGCAGGAAGGCGATCGCGGCGAAGGCGACGAGGGCGCCCTGGATGCCGCGGTCGCCGGCGATGATGCCGGACATCGAGCGGTCGTCGTTGCGGTCGTAGATCAGGTAGAGGTAGCGGAAGATCGCGTAGACGACGGGCGGGATCGTCAGCATCATCCGGCTGCCGATCAGCGGCGAGTTGACGGTGTAGATCGCATAGCTGATCACGGTGCCGGTGGTGACGAGGGAGACCATCTGGTCGAGGAAGGGCAGCGAGTAGTGCTCGAGGACCGGCCGCGTCGAGGTCCCTTCGTGCAGCTCGGAGACCGCCTCTTGGCGCCGCTTGGTGAAGCCGAGGAAGGCCGCGAGCATGCCGGTGCAGAGCAGCAGCCACTCGGAGGCGTGGGCTTCGACGGCGCTGGCGCCGGCGGCGACGCGGAGGATGAACAGCCCCGCCAACGTCATCACGTCGATGATCACGATCTGCTTGAGGCCGAGGCTGTAGGCGACCTGGGCGATGCCGTAGCCGACGACCATCAACCCGACCTCCCAGTTCACGGCGAAGCCGACCGCCACCGCGACGAGGGCCAGGGCCGGCGCGATCGCCTTCGCCGCCGCCTCGGAGAGCTCCCCCGCCGGGAGCGGCCGGAACCGCTTCTTCGGGTGCTTGCGGTCGAGCTCGACGTCGATCAGGTCGTTGACGAAGTAGCCGGCGCTGGAAATCAGGCAGAAGGCGACGAAGGTGACGAACGCCTCGAAGACCTCGTGCGACTGGCTGAACTTGCCGGAGAAGAGCAGGCCGGCGAACACGAAGACGTTTTTGATCCACTCCTTCGGCCGTCCGGTCTTGATCGCCGCCCGCAGCGGCGAGCGGCGCGGCACCACCTCGCCGGTCTCGGGCTCGTGCGACGGGGTCGGCACGGTGGGCTGTTCGGAGGTGATCGTTTCCATCGCATGGCGCGGCGCGGGCGCCTCGTCCAGCTACCTGGCCGGCGATTCGAGTCGCGAAAGCGTAGCGCCGGGGGCCGTCGGCTCGCCAGGTAGCATCTGCAAAGGGTAGTCAGGGGTCGACCAGGACGCCGGGATTGAGGAGCGCCGCGGGGTCGAGCTCGGCCTTGGCGGCGCGCAGGGCGGCGGCGAAGGGAGCGGGGCGCTGCCGGTCGTACCAGGGCCGGTGGTCGCGGCCGACCGCATGGTGGTGGGTGATCGTGCCGCCGGCGGCGACGATCGCCTCGGAGACGGCGGCCTTGATCTCGTCCCACTGCTGCACCTCGCCGCCGCGGATCGCCGGGGCGAGGACGGTGTAGTAGGCGGCGACGCCGTCGGGGTAGACGTGGGTGAAGCGACAGCTGAGGCGGGGCGAGCCGGCGCCCTCGGCGGGGACGCCGCTGGCCTCGGATGCCGCCCGGCGCGCCGTCTCCATCACGGTGGCGTGGAAGTCCTCGAAGCGCTCCCAGGTGATCGCGGTCTCGAAGGTCTCGGAGAGGACGCCGCAGGCGACGAAGGTGTCGCGCAGGTAGGGGGCGAGGAGGAAGGCGCCGCGCCAGGCGCCGACCGCGTCCTCGCCGTCGCCCGAGGCGCGGACCTCGCCAGGGGCGCCGCCGTGTTCGCGGGCCGTCTCCAGCGCCAGGCCCATCGGGGCGTCGACGGGGTGGCTCGCGGACTCGAAGCCGAGGAGGAGCAGGTGGCTCCGGCCGGCGCCGGCGCCGGTCAAGCCGGCCTCCTCTGCGTCGAGGAGGCGGCAGTTGGCGGGATGCAGGCCGGACTGGGCGATCTCGCGCACCGCCCCGACCGCCGCTCCGAAGTCGCCGAACTCGACGGCGACCGACGCCTTGAACCGCGGCCGCGGGCGCACCCGCACCCAGGCCTCGGCGATCACGCCGAGGATGCCCTCCGAGCCCAGCAGCAGGCGGTCGGGCGAGGGACCCGCGCCGGATCCCGGCAGCCGGCGGCTCTCCCAGGTCCCCCGGGGCGTCACCGCCCGCACCGACTCGACCATGTCGTCGACGTGGGTCTCGAGGGTCGCGAAGTGGCCGCCCGCCCTGGTCGCGATCCAGCCGCCGAGCGTCGAGTACTCGAAGGACTGGGGGAAGTGGCGCAGGGTGAGGCCGTGCCGGCGCAGCTGCTCCTCCAGGCCGGGGCCGGTCGCGCCCGCCTGGATGCGCGCCGCCAGGGAGATCGGATCGACCTCCAGGACCCGGTCGAGGCGCCGCAGGTCCATCGAGACGACGGGGCGCTCGCCCAGCCGCGGCTCTACCCCCCCGACGACGCTGGTGCCGCCCCCGAAGGGGATCACCGCCGCCCCCTCGGCCTCGGCCCAGCCCAGCACCGCCTCGATCTCCGACTCGTCGCGAGGGAACGCGACGAGGTCAGGCGGGTTCTCGAACTTCCCGTAGAAGCCCCGCACCACGTCCCGGTACGCCTTCCCCAGCGCATGCGAAACCCGCTCGTAGCGCCCGTCCGAAAACAGATCCCCGAACGCCTCCGGCCGCTTCAACCGCGACGCCCGCAGCTCCACCGCCTCCAGCGGCACCGGCCTCTCCACCTCGCCCCCGAACCCGAAGCGGGCGCGAATACCTTCAGCAGCCTCTCTCAACTGCGTGGCGGTTGGAGCCTGATCCTCGTACCCCCACCCCCAGTGCTTCAGCCGCCGCCCAGCCATCAGCTCAACCTACACACGGTCGCAGGGTCCAGGGGGATGCCCTCCCAGGACACTCAACCTCGAGCCATAGCGAGAGGTGTCCGGGGAGGGCATCCCCCCTGGACCCCACCCACCAGACCGTCTACCAGTGCACGCCTTTCATCAGATGCGCGAAGGCCACAGCCTCGGTCGAGGGCGGTTTGTCGCGCGCCTCGTCCTTCTTGCCCTTCGCCGCCTGCGAATCCGGGAACAGCTTGTAGGCGGTGTTGAGGATCGAGTCGCTGGCTTTCGGCGCCACGGCGTACATCAGCTCGCCGAAGGTGCCGAGGCGGGTCGCCACCTTCTTCGGCCGCTCGATCATCGCCTTGGCGATCATCTCCGCCGCCTCCTCGGGGGTGATCGCCGGGAACATGTCGTACATCCGGGTCGGCGCGATCATCGGGGTGCGCACCAGCGGCATGTGGATCGTGGTGAGGTGGACGTTGTCGTCGACCACCTCGGAGGCGATCACCCGGCTGAACGCGTCCAGCGCCGCCTTCGAGGCGACGTAGGCGGAGAAGCGCGGCGGGTTGGTCTGGGTCCCGATCGAGCTGATGTTGATGACGTGGCCGCTCTTGCGCCCCCGCATCGCCGGCAGCAGGGCGAGGATCAGGCGCACCGAGCCGAGGTAGTTGAGCTGGATCGTGCGCTCGAAGTCGTGGAAGCGGTCGTAGGAGAGGGCGATCGAGCGGCGGATCGAGCGGCCCGCGTTGTTGACGAGGATGTCGACGTGACCGTGGTAGGTCAGAACCTCCTCGGCCATCCGCTCGATGTCCTCCATGTCGGCGAGGTCGCACTGGTGGATGTGGGCGGTGCCGCCGCCGGCGACGATCTCGTCCTTAGTCTCCTCCAGCTTGTCGAGCGAACGGGCCACGAGCAGCACCGTCGCCCCCGCCTCGGCGACCTTGACCGCGGTCGCCCGACCGATCCCCGACGAAGCGCCGGTGATCAGCACGACCTTCCCCCGCACCGCAGCCGAGAGCGAGCGGTCGCGGAAGAGGTCGGGGTCGAGGTTGCGCTCCCAGTAGTCCCAGACCCGCGCCGCGTAGGACTCCAGCGGCGGCACCTCGATCCCCGACCCCTTCAGGGCCTTCTGCGCCTGGGTCGAGTCGAAGCTGGTCGGGTAGTCGACGTAGGTGAGGAGCTCGGGCGGCAGGCCGAGCTGCCCCAGCGCCACCGCCGCCGCGCGCTTGGCCGGCGGGAACAGCTTCAGCGCCGTCCGGACCGCACCCGTCGCCGGCTCGGTCACGTCGGTGTCGAGCCGCACCGCCATCTGCGGCGCGTCGGCCGCCTGCGCGAAGAGGTTGATCACCTCGCCGGCGGTGTGCGGGTTGGGGTCGGTGAGGTGGAAGGCGCGCCCGTTCAGCCGCGGCTTGTGGGCGATGTGGTCGATCGCCGCCGCCACGTAGTCGACCGGGACGATGTTGATCTCGCCGCCTTCGATCCCGACGATCGGCAGCCAGGACGGCGCCACCCGACGCAGCCGCTGCAGGCTCTTGAAGAAGTAGTAGGGCCCGTCGATCTTGTCGATCTCGCCCGTCCGCGAGTCGCCGACGACGATCCCCGGCCGGTAGACCCGCCAGGGCCGCTGGCACTCGTCGCGGACCAGCCGCTCGGACTCGTGCTTGGTCCGGAAGTAGGGGTTGTTGTCGAGCTTCTCAGCCTCGTCGAACATCTCCTCGGTCCAGACGCCCCGGTAGAGGCCGGCGGCGGCGATCGAGCTGACCTGGTGGAAGCAGCCCGCCTCAACCGCGCCCGCGAGCTCGATCGCGTGCCGCGTCCCCTCGACGTTCGCCACCTCCTGCGCCTCCGCGTCGGCGGTGAGGTCGTAGATCGCCGCCAGGTGGAAGAAGTGGTCGATCTGCCCCCGCATAGTCAGCAGGTCCTCCTCGGAGACACCGAGTCCAGGCTGGGCGAGATCGCCGGTGACCGGCACCACCCGGGCGCCGTCGGCGCCCCAGCCGGTGCGCAGCTCCTCGAGCCGGCCGCGGGATCCCGCCCGCACCAGCGCGTAAACCGTTCCCTCGCGCTGCAGCAGCTTCTCGACCAGGTTGCGGCCGATGAACCCGGTGGCGCCGGTGACGAAGTAGCTCATCGCCTTGCAGGGTATCTCGGTTCGCGTGCCGATAAACCACTTTCCTTAGACTGGAGCCAGAGATGCCAGAGGCGGCCACCGTGCAGATCGCGATGCCCGAGATGGGCGAGTCGGTGACCGAGGGCATCGTGCTCGAGTGGCACGTCGGCGAGGGCGACACCGTCAGCGAGGGCGACACGGTCGTCGAGGTCTCGACCGACAAGGTCGACGCCGAGGTGCCGGCGCCCGCCGACGGCGTCATCACCAAGCTGCTTGCACAGGTTGACGACGAAGTGAAGGTCGGGGAGCCGCTTGCCGAGATGGAAGCTGGTGCGGGATCCGATCAGGGACCATCCGCTGGGGCCGCGGGTCCTGCCGCCGCAGGGGACCCACCCCCTCCTGCGCGGCAGGAGGGGGTCCCCCCTACGACGTCACCCACGGCAGAGGCGTCTACCGCATCCCAGGACTCGAACGGATCGGGCAATGGTTCGGCCGCCGATGTGAAGGCCACGCCTGTGGCGCGAAGGGTTGCCGAAGCCACGGGGGTCGACCTTGCTTCGGTTAGTGGGAGTGGGCCTGGGTCGAAGATCACGAAGGAGGACGTGATCGCGGCGGCGGACGGAGGTGGCAACGGCGCGTCGGCCACCGCGCCCGCCCAGGGCGAGGCGAAGCAGCTGCGGGGGGCGGCGGCGATGCTCGCCAATGCGATGGACGAGAGCAAGGCGGTGCCGACCGCGACCTCGTTCCGGACGATCGCCGTCGACACGCTCGACGCCAAGCGCAAGGCGATCAACGCGGTCCTGAAGGAGCGCGGGCTGAAGGTCTCCTTCACCCACCTCGTCGCCTGGGCGATCGTGCAGGCGACCAGGGAGTTCCCGGTGATGGTCCGCGTCTTCGAGCAGCGCGACGGCAAGCCGTTCGCGCTCGACGGCGGCCCGGTCAACCTCGGGATCGCCGTCGACGTCGAGAAGAAGGACGGCTCCCACAGCCTCATGGTCCCGGCGATCAAGGGCGCCGACGACCTCGACTTCGCCGGCTTCCACACCCGCTACGAGGAGCTGATCGCGAAGACGCGCGAGAACAAGCTCTCCGCCGACGACTTCCAGGGCACCAACATCAGCCTCACCAACCCCGGCGGGATCGGGACGATGGCCTCGGTCCCGCGGCTGCTCTCGGGCCAGAGCGCGATCATCGCCACCGGCTCGATCGCCCACCCGCCGGAGTGGAGCCACGCCTCCCCCGACCGGATCAAGCAGCTCGGCGTCTCGAAGGTGATGACGCTGACCTCGACCTACGACCACCGCGTCATCCAGGGGGCCGAGTCGGGCGCCTTCCTGCGCCGGGTCGAGCAGCTGCTGCAGGGCGAGGACGAGTTCTACGAGTCCGTCGCCCGCGATCTCGGCTTCGACGACCCCACGGCCGTCACCAACGCCCATCCCGCCTCCGCCTCGGCGCCGCCGCTGAGCGCCGCCCCTCCGAGCGCCGAACCGACCGCCGTCCCCGGCCAGATCGACGAAGAGCTGCTGCAGGCGGTGCAGGCGGCCACCTCGCTGCTGAAGGCCTACCGGACCCATGGCCACCTCGCCGCCCAGCTCGACCCGCTCGGCTCCGAGCCGAAGGGGGACCCGGCGCTGCAGCCCGAGAACGTCAACCTCACCCCCGACCTGATGGCGCGGATCCCGGGCTCGATCCTGCGGATCGGCGTCCCCGGCGAGACCCTGCTGGAGGCGCTGCCGCGGATGCGCGAGGCCTACTGCGGGACGATCGGCTACCAGGTCGAGCACCTCTCCTCCCACCAGCAGCGGATCTGGCTGCGGGACATGATCGAGACCGGCGCCCACCGCCAGCCGCTCACCGACGAGGAGAAGAAACGCCTGCTGGACCGGCTGATCGACGTCTTCCAGTTCGAGCGCTTCGTCGAGAAGGCGTACCTGGGGCAGAAGATGTTCTCGATCGAGGGGCTCGACGTGATCGTGCCGATGCTCGACGAGGCGGTGACGCTCTCGCGCAGGGCCGGCGCCGAGGAGGTCGTCTTCGGGATGGCCCACCGCGGCCGGCTCAGCGTCCTCGCCCACAACCTCGGCCGCTCGGTCGAGTCGATCCTCGCCGAGTTCGAGGGCTCGAAGCAGATCGAGGCGGTGAAGGCGGTGGCGGCGATCCCCCACGGCGGCACCGGCGACGTCAAGTACCACTACGGCCACCGCGGGGTCTACGAGACCGCCGACGGGGAGAAGATCTCGGTCCGGCTGTACCCGAACCCAAGCCACCTCGAGTTCGTCGACCCGGTCGTGACCGGGGGCACCCGCTTCCTGCAGTCGGACTTCGACGGCCCGAGCCTGAGCCACGACCCGAAGCGGGCGGTGCCGGTGCTGCTGCACGGCGACGCCGCCTTCCCGGCCCAGGGAGTCGTCGCCGAGACCCTCAACCTGCAGGCGCTGCCCGGTTACACGACCGGCGGCACGATCCACCTGATCCAGAACAACCAGGTCGGCTTCACCACCGATCCCAGCGAGGCCCGCTCCACCCCGTACGCCGCCGACATGGCGAAGGGGTTCAACGTGCCGATCATCCACGTCAACGCCGACGACGTCGAGGGCTGCATCGCCGCCGTGCGCCTGGCGATGGCCTACCGCGAGCGCTGGTGCCGGGACGTCGTCATCGACGTGATCGGCTACCGCCGCTACGGCCACAACGAGACCGACGAGCCCGCCTACACGCAGCCGACGATGGCGGCGAGGATCAAGGCGCACCCGCCGGTCTCGGAGATCTACGCGGAGAGGCTGATCGAGGAGGGGACGGTCTCGGCCGAGGAGGTCGGCCGCGCCTCCGACGAGCGCCACGCGGAGATGTCGGACGCGCTGAAAGGGCTGCGGGAGAAGATGGAGGCGGGCGAGTACGAGGACCCGACCGTAACCGGCGCGACCACCCAGACCGGCGAACTGCTCGACCGCACCGCCAGCCCGCCGGTCCACACCGCCGTCGAGGCCGAGAAGCTGCGCGCCCTCAACGAGGCGCTGCTGCGGACGCCCGAGGGCTTCAACGTCCACCGCAAGCTGCGCCGGCCGCTGGCGCGCCGGACCGAGGCGCTGGAGCACGGCGGGATCGACTTCGGCCAGGCCGAGGCGCTGGCCTTCGCCTCGCTGCTGACCGACGGCGTCCACATCCGCCTCACCGGCCAGGACACCGAGCGCGGTACCTTCTCCCACCGCCACCTCGTCCTTCACGACGAGAACACCGGTCTCGAATACACGCCGATGCAGCACCTCGAGGACGCCGCGGCGCCGTTCGAGCTCTACAACAGCCCGCTCTCCGAGACCGCCTGCCTCGGCTTCGAGTACGGGTACTCGGCGGCGAGCCCGAACGCCCTCGTCCTCTGGGAGGCGCAGTTCGGCGACTTCGCCAACGCCGGCCAGGTGATCATCGACAGCTTCATCGTCTCCGGCGAGTCGAAGTGGGGGCAGACGAGCAGGCTGACGCTGCTCCTGCCGCACGGCTACGAGGGCTCGGGACCGGAGCATTCGAGCGCCCGGATCGAGCGCTTCCTCGCTCTGGGAGCCGAGGGGAACATTCGCATCGCCAACCCCACGACCGCCGCCCAGTACTTCCACCTGCTGCGCCGCCAGGCGCTGATCAAGAAGCCCCGGCCGCTGATCGTCTTCACCCCGAAGGGACTGCTGCGCCTCGAGCGCGCCGCCACCAGGCTCGAGGAGCTTGCCGAGGGCGAACTGAGGTTCATCCTCGACGACCCGACCGCGGACGGTCGGCGGGAGAATGTCGAGCGATTGGTTCTCTGCACCGGCAAGGTCTACTTCGACATGGACGACAGCGAGCGACGCGAGAGCGCCGAGAACGTCGCGATCGCCCGCGTCGAGGTCCTCTATCCCTTCGCCAAGGAACAGCTGGAGCGGGTGATCGCCACCTACCCGAACCTGAAGGAGATCGCCTGGGTGCAGGAGGAGCCGCGCAACATGGGCGCCTGGAAGGTGATGTCCCGGCGGATGCCCGACATCCTGCCCGAGGGGGTCGCCCTCACCTACATCGGCCGCCAGGGGCGGGCGAGCCCGGGCGAGGGCTACTCGGGCGCGCACGCGCGCGAGCAGGAGCGGATCGTCCTCACCGCGCTCACCCCCGGCGCCTGAGCCGTGGCGCGGCGCCAGCTGGAGAAGCCCGTTCCGGGCCGCCTGTTCGCCTGGGTAAAGCGCCTCTCCTGGATCGAGCTGGCGATCTTCACCGGGCTGCTCGCCTTCTGGCTGCTGCCTGGATTCGAGACCGAGACGATGGTCTTCGGCTGGGCCCACGGGCTGGGCTTCGTCGTCCTCTGCGTCGTGATGTGGATCGCCTGCGTGCGCAGGGAGGCGCCGTACACGCTGTTGGCCGCGACCCTCACGCCCGCCGGCCCGGTGGGGAGCGTGATCGGGATCGAGCTGATCGAGCGGAAGGGCTGGGGCATTGCGGAACGCTCGGGTTCGCAAGAACCGGCGCCGCAAACCACGTCGGAACGAGGGTGAAACGGTCGATGCGGCTTGACCGTGCCGGTTCCAGCAGGTATAGCTAAGCGCTGACTGTTCCTCAGGGCAGTCCCGCCAGGGGGAACGGCCGCGTCGGCATCCCTCCCTGGCTACCGACGCGCAGGTGCAGTGAGGGTCGCGCGGACCCCCCTGCCTCCCGCGGCCCCGCTGCGCCTAATCCTTCAACTT
>JBKPOX010000095.1:0-5856 GCA_046733335.1 Actinomycetota bacterium
GGCGACCACGGCCGCGGCGGCGGCCGAGAACAGGGCCGCGAGCAGGAAGCCGAGGGCGCGGGCGCGGCGGCTCAACGCTCCTCCCCGCCCGCGAGAAGCGGCAGCCGCAGCTGCGCCTCGCACCCTCGGCGCCAGCGCCGCAGGCGGAAGCTCCCCCCGTGGGCTCGCGCCGCACGCGCCACGACCCGCAGGCCGTGTCCGTGCCGGTGCCGGTCCCCGCGACCGGGTGGCAAGGCGGCCTGCGCCCCGCCCGCATCCCGCACGGTGACGACGCACTCGCGCCCGACTCTCTTCCCTTCCAGGGTGACCCTGCCGCCGCCGTGGACGATCGCATTGCTGATCAAGTTGTCCACCGCTTGCGCGATCGCTGATCGATCGCCCGCGACCACCGACTCCTCACCCCACCAGCGGACTGAAATGTCACCTCCGCTGGCAGACGCCCTGCCCCTCCACCGCTCCGCGGCCTCGTCGAGAAGAGCCCTCACCGACACCCGGGTCGCGACCGCTTCGACACTCACACCGTTTATCTCGCACTCGAGCCGGTCGAGCGCTGCCGCCGCGAGCCGCAGCGACGATCCAGCCGGGCTCGAACCCTCCGATTGCTCCGGCAGGGCGAGGGAGAGAACCTGGAGCGGCCGTCGCAGCTCGTGGACCGCCTCGTTCAGCGCTGCGCGGCGGCGACCCTCCCGACGGTGGCTGATTCCGCTTGCCAGCGCGAAGGAGCAGGCCAGTGGCAGCCCCGCGGCAACCTCCGCAAGCTCCACCGGCATCGGCTACTCGACCCCGTCCGCTGACATCGGAGTCCCAAGCGGAACGGATCGCGATCTCTTCCCCCCGCCCCTCCCGCCTCTGCCGAAAGAGCGGCAAGCAAACGGGAGGAGGACGCCCGTCCCTCGCAGCGGTCTCGGCCAGGCGCGACGACGAGACGGGCGATATCTAGGACCCTAGAGGGCGACTGTTGGTTTCCCTAACCGTTCGGTGAGCACAAACTGGAGAGCTTTGCAGTGTTCATTTTCATTTACTGCATCTTTCCCTATGGGCGCGGTGTTCCTCGGAGCGTTTTGGAATACTTGTCCAGTAACTGGAGTGTTTGCGTTTAGCCCGTTTCGCCACCCCACCCCCCAAATTCAACGGAGGTCCTCCTTTGCCACAGTCCCGTACTTCCCCAGAGGGCATCACCCAACAACTGGCGAAGGCGCTCGCCCACCCGCTGCGCGTTCGCATTCTCAGCTCCCTCCACAAAGGGATCTCGAGCCCTAACCAGCTCGCCCAGGAACTCGGTGAGCCGCTGGGCAACGTCAGCTACCACGTCAAAACGTTGCTCGAATACGACTGCGTCGAACTGGTCAAAACGGAGCCACGCCGCGGCGCGGTCGAGCATTTCTACCGCGCCACCGACCGCGCCTTCCTCAGCGACTCGGACTGGGCCAAGATTCCGGCCTCGGCGCGCAAAGGCATCTCCGGCTCGATCCTCGAGTCGATCGGGCAGAGCGCCACCGAGGCGATGGCCTCCGGGACGATCGAGGGCCGCAAGGACTCGCACCTCTCGGACACGCCCCTGCAGCTGGACAAACAGGGCTGGAAAGAGCTCAACAAAATCCTGTCCGAGGCAGTCAGCAAGGCCACCGCGATCCAGAAAGAAGCCGGCAAGCGGATGGGCAAGGACAAGTCCGGGGCGATCACGACCAAGCTGGCGATCATGCACTTCGAGGTTCCGGCCCCGGCCAAGGCGAAAAAGAAGAAGTAGGCCGTCTGCCTCGGTAAGCGCCTGCGCAGGTAGGTACCGGCGCCTTCGGGCCGCCCCTGCCCCCGGCCGAACCGCTCGGCCGGGGGCTTCGTCTGGGCGACGTCAGCCGTCGATCAGCCGGTACCCGATCCCCCAGCAGTTGACGACGAAGCGGCCGTTCTCGGGATCGAGTTTGCGACGGAGGCGGGAGGCATGGGAGTCGAGGGTCCGGGTCTTGGAGGGCCCGCGGTAGGCCCAGACCGCCGCCAGGAGCTCTTCCTTGGCGAAGACGCGGGTCGGGTCGGAGGCGAGCACCCGGAGCAGCGAGAACTCCTTGTTCGAGAGGGCCACCGGGCGCTCGCCGACGGTGACGCGGCGGCGGATCGGGTCGATCACCAGGTCGCCGACCCGGCTCGGGCCCTCCTTGGGGTAGGCGTGGCGGCGCAGGACGGCGCCGATGCGGGCCCGCAGCTCGCTGAATACGAAGGGCTTTGCCAGATAATCGTCGGCTCCGGATTCGAGGCCGCGGACGCGATCGGTGTCGCCGCTGCGGCCGCTGAGGACGATCACCGGCAGCCTCGGGTCGAAGCGGGAGTCGATCCCGTCGGCGTCGCGGATCTCCCGCAGCACGTCGAGGCCGGAGGCGTCGGGCAGGTTCAGGTCGAGGAGCAGCAGGTCCGGGTGGTGGTAGCGGCAGAGGCGGAGGGCATCGGAGGCGCTGGGCGCGGGCATCACGCCGAAGCGGTCCGCCGACAGGTGCTCGCAGAGCAGGTCCAGGGTCGCCTCGTCGTCCTCGCAGACGACGAGGCTGGCGATCTCTTCTCGTTGGGGCAGCATGCGGAGCCAAGTCCGGGGCGCGGCTAACTCTCCCCCTCCCCGGCGGGGACCTCCAGGACCGCGGCCGCCCCACGCCGCCAGAGGACCCGGCGCGGCGGCACCCGCCGGCGGACCGCGATCACCCGGCCCGCCCGGTCGAGGAAGAAGAGGTCGAGCTCGAAGCGCATGCCGAAGGTGTGGACGCTGGAGCAGCGGGGGATCAACAGTCCCGGCCCGGCCTGCGCGCGCTCGCGCCAGCTGAGCCCGAGCAGGCGGCCACGGAGGCTGCGGGCCACCGGGAAGCGCGCGAGGTCGTCCACCGCTTCCCAAGGGCAGCTGGCCGTCGTCCCTCCCCTCCCTCTCTAGTCTCTCCCCATGGCGGAGAAACCCAGGGTCGCGGTCTTCAGCCCCAACCCGATGGTCTCGATCGCGATCGAGTCCTTCAGCGCCGACGGCGGCGACGACATCCACATCCACGCCGCCGGCCAGGGCGTGTGGGTGGCGCGGATGGCAGCCGAGCTTGGCGCGGAGCCGGTCCTCTGCGGCTTCGTCGGCGGCGAGGTGGGAACGGTCCTGCGACCGCTGCTGGAGGAGATGCCGGTCGAGCTGCGCCTGGTCGAGACGGCCGGGGCCAGCGGCGCCTACATACACGACCGCCGCAGCGGCGAGCGCCAGCCGGTCTCCCAGAGCGCCGCGCTGCCCGCCTCCCGGCACGAGGTCGACGAGCTCTTCTCGGTCACCGTCGCCGCTGCCCTCGACTGCGACGTGCTCGCCGTCTGCGGCCCCTACCCCGAGAACACGGTGCCGCTGGAGATCTACGGGGGCCTCGTCGCCGACGTGAAGGCGAACGGAGTGCGGGCGATCGTCGACCTCTCCTCACCGCGCCTCGACAGCGCCCTGGAAGGGGGACCCGACCTGGTCAAGATCAACGACTGGCAGATCGCTGGTTTCGTCTCCGATGCCGTCGACACCGAGGAGCGGATGCGGGCGGCGATGGAACGGGTGCGGGAGGCGGGCGCTGAGAGCGTGATCGTCACGCGCGCCGGAGATCCGGCTCTGGCCCTCCGCGACGGCAGGTTCGTCGAGCTGAGGCCGCCGAAGTTCGAGCGCGGCGGCCGGGAGGGCTGCGGCGACTCGATGATGGGGGCGCTGGCGGCGACGATTGCCGGCGGCCGCGACTGGGAGGACGTGCTGCGGCTGAGCGCCGCGGCCGGAGCGACCAACTTCCTCCGCAGCGGCCTCGGCACCGGCTCGCGGGCCGTCATCGCGGAGCTGGCCCCAAGGGTCCAGCTCCGCGAGCTGGACTAGACCCGTTCGCGGGGACTCCGAACTTCGGGTGTCCATAGCCCCCCGAAGTTCGGAGTCGCTTCAGACGCTCGGCTCGAAGGGGACCTCCAGCGGCTCGCCCTCGACGATCGCGCGGGGCGCGGTCTCGGCGATCCACTCGAGGTGCGGCGCGAGAACCTCCACCTCGCGCAGCCTCTCCAGCGCCGGGGAGATGCGCACCGGCCGACCGCCCCGCACCGTGTGGGCGTCGCTGCTGAGGATGTGGACCAGGCCTCGCTCGGCCATCGCCAGCATCCCCACCGCAATCGGCTCGCGGAGGAAGAAGTCGGCGGTCGCCTGGATCAGCGCCCCCTCGGCGACCAGCGCCGCCATCCGTTCGAACATGTCGTGGGAGAGGTGCCGCTCGGGGTGGGCGATCAGCGTCCGGTGGCCGCGCTCGGCCAGGTGCGCGACCCGGCGCAGGAGGCTGTCGTCGAGCGGGCCGGGCGCCGGCTCGAGCAGGATCCAGCGGCCGCTGCCGAGCGAGACCCGCGCCAGCTCCTCCTCGCCCAGCCCCTCGACCGCGGTCTCGGCCACCTCGCCGCCCTGCAGGACCCGCACCGCCACCAGTTCCTGCTCCAACCGCACGTTCAGCCCCTGCACGCGTCCCGCCAGCTCCTCGATCCGCACGTCGTGGTCGTGGCGGATGTGAGGGGTGGCGCAGATCGCTTCGATCCCGTCCGCCTCGGCCTGACGCGCCATCGCAACGCTGTCGTCGGCGTCGCGGGCCCCGTCGTCGATCGCGTCGAGGATGTGGCAGTGCAGGTCGATCACGGCGCCTCGCCAGGCTAGTACCCAGTCGCGCGAGCTTCAGCGGTGCAACCAACCGTCCAGGGTGCAACCGCACGTTCAGGCCCAGGCCCGAGCAGGCACGTCTCTACGATGATCGGCAAGATCATGGCCCTGCTCGCGCCGGGCTTGCGTGAGCGGAACGGCTTCAACTCATGGATAAGAAAGCGACCCGCAGAGGGAATTACGAGTCTGGCTCCGACTACGTGTTGGAGTACGGCGAGCTCCGCTTCGCCTTCAACGAGGAGGACTTCGCCCAGCGGGTCGAGCAGGCAGCCGTGAAGCTGCGCTTCGTCGACCAGGGGCTGAGCCCCGAGGAGCTCGACGACCTGCTGGACCTCGCGGTCAGCGGCGAGATCGCCGAGCCCTCCTCCGCCCTCGGCGAACACATCAACGAGAACTGGGAGGACCTGGTCGGGCCCGCCAACCGCAGCCTCGTCCACTGGATCCGCCGCCTCGTCTTCCGCGGCGCCTGGCTCGACCAGCGGGTCAAGGAGGGCGAGCTCGACGTCGCCTTCGACGAGCGCACCCAGACCTTCGGCTACGTGCAGCCGGACCGCAGCGACGAGCTGATCGAGCTCAGCAAAGAGCCGAGCTGGCGCCGCATCGCCTACCGGCGTTAGTCGTCGCTCGAGCGCTCTAGCGCTGCCACGACCGTGAGCGATCCCCCGCCGGCTGATCCTTGGGCGCGGCCGGCGTCGAAGAACTCCTTGGCGGCCTCGGCGTCGCCGGTGGCCTCGCCGAGGCGGGTGAGCGAGTCGACGAGGAGGATCACGTCTTCGCCCCGGCCGGCACGCGCCGCCGCCTGAGCGAGGGCGTCGCTGGCGTGGCGGGGCTGCCCGGCGGAAACGATCTCCGCCTGCGGCGCGTCGCGCTTCCAGTCGGCGAGCTCCTCCGGGCTGGGGTCGATCAGCAGGGCGACGGGGTCGGGTCCCTTGGAGTCGGCGGCGAGATCGGCGGCGACGCTGCGCAGCAGCGCCGTGCAGCCCTCGCGGCTCTCGGCGAAGACCAGCGCTTGGCGACCGGCCTCCGGCGGCAGCAGCAGGGACTGCAGGGTCACGCCCTGCTTGCGGCGTCCGAAGCGGCGCCTGCGGCGTCGGCGCGGGCGCGGGGCCTCGCCGGCCGGCTGAGCCGGCTCGGAGCGCTCTTCCCTCGCGGCGGGCGCGGGCGCGGGCTCGCGCTCCGGCGCCTTCTCCGGG
>JBKPOX010000096.1:0-9429 GCA_046733335.1 Actinomycetota bacterium
GCGCAGCAGCGAGGTGGCGGCGATCGTCGCCGCGGCGGCGGCGAGCACCCGCGCGTCCTCGAAGGGAAGCCTCGCGGCGGGCAGGCGGCGGCGGGCCAGCGGCAGCACCAGCATCGCCTCGGCAAGTTTGAGCGGACCCCGCAGCCCGGGCAGCTTCGCCACCAGCTCCGGCGCCAGCTCCGGCTTTCGTTCGGAGGCGACTTCGATCTCGCCGTCGCGGTCGCGGACCGCGGCGGCCCAGTGGGTCGGGCCGTGGATCAGCAGCCCGTTGCGGAGCGCCATCCCACCGAGGCGGAGCCGGTCTGGTGGCTTCTCAGGCACCGGTCCACGATAGGCGATCGGCCATCTCCGTCCGCGGCGTTCGTCCTTTGTCGGGAATAAGCCGATAAAGGTCGAACGCCGGACGAGGAACGAGAAAGGGCGCCGAGCCCAGTCCACTCGGCGCCCCTTGCTCCCCCCTGATCAACAAGACCGGGCCGGAGGCCCCCAGTCCAGACCTCCGGGCCGGGTTGTCGGCTCTCCCTGGCTTAGCTCGGGAAGCCGCATCAAGAACCCCCCGTAGACCCGAAAGTTGCGCCCCTTGTTTACGCCGTGTCCAACTTCTGCCTCAGCGCGGCGAGGCGGCGACCCAGCTCCTGCTCGAAGCCACGGTCGGTCGGCTCGTAGAAGCGCCGTCCCCGCAGCGCCTCGGGCAGCAGCGGCTGGTCGCTCACGGCTCCGGGCTGGTCGTGGGCGTAGCGATAGCCCTCGCCGCGGCCGAGCTTGGCCGCTCCGGGGTAATGGGCGTCGCGCAGGTAGTCGGGCGGCGTCCGAGCGCCCCCGGTCCGCACCTCGGCCCGGGCCGCGACGAGGGCCTTGTAGGAGGCGTTGGACTTCGGGGCCAGCGCGAGGTAGACCGCGGCTTGGGCGAGGTTGAGCGCGCACTCGGGCAACCCGACGCGGTCGACGGCCCGGGCGGCGGCGTCGGCGACGAGCAGCGCCTGCGGGTCGGCGTTGCCGACGTCCTCGGAGGCGAGGATGACCATGCGGCGGGCGATGAAGCGCGGGTCCTCGCCCCCCTCCAGCATCACCGCCAGGTAGTAGAGGGAGGCATCGACGTCGGAGCCGCGCGTCGCCTTGATCCAGGCCGAAACGAAGTCGTAGTGGCGGTCCCCCTGGCGGTCGTAATCGATCGCCCTGCGCTGCAGCGCGTCCTCCACCGCGGCGACGCCGACCTCGTCGTCGGCGAGCTCGGCCGCCCGCTCCAGCGCCGAGAGCGCGACGCGCGCGTCGCCGCCGCTGCGCTCCGCCAGCATCGCCAACGCCTCCTCGGCGACCGGCGGCGGGTCGGCGATCCCCCGCTCGGGGTCGGCGAGGGCGCGCCGCAGCAGCTCCTCCACCTGCTGCGGGGACAGCGGCTGGAGCTCGTAGACCTGGGCTCGCGAGAGCAGGGCCGAGTTGACCTCGAAGTAGGGGTTCTCCGTCGTCGCCCCGATCAGGGTCAGCAGCCCCTCCTCGACCGCCGGCAGCAGCGCGTCCTGCTGGGCTTTGTTGAAGCGGTGGATCTCGTCGAGGAAGAGGATCGTCGGCCGCCCGCTCGCCCGCCGCCGCTCCCGCGCCCGCTCGATCACCCCGCGGATCTCCGCTTTCCCCGCGTTCACCGCCGACTCCTCCTCGAAGGCACCCTCCGCCCCGGCGGCCGCTATCCGCGCCAGCGTCGTCTTCCCCGAGCCCGGCGGCCCGTAGAGGATCGTGCTGTGGGGCTTGCCGCCCTCGATCGCGGCGCGCAGCGTCGACCCCGGCCCGAGCACGTGCTCCTGCCCGATCATCTCGTCGAGCGAACGCGGGCGCATGCGGACGGCGAGGGGGGCGTCGGCTGCAGGGTTTGGCGGCTCAGAAGCCTGGGCGTCGCCCGTATCGAAGAGTCGGTCGGCCAATATGGCCGTTAAGGCTAAGCCGCGACGGGCTGAACCGCAGGATGCCGCTTTTCAACACGGGCGCCACCAGTCGGCTCGGGGCAGATCAACAACTCGCCGCCATCGTCGTCGACGAGTAGAACCGCCTCGCCTGCAAGGAGAGCCTCGGTCGCCATCTCGTCGTGCCGGGGGTCGTCGCCCGCAATCAGGTGCATCGGACTGGGATAGGAGTCGAGTTCCGGCGAATCCATCAATGCCGCGAACCGCCGGGCTGCCGCGTCGTCTCGAATCGAACTTACGATTTCCGCCATTTCGTCACGATCTCCTCGGTTCTATTGCGGGCTTCGAAGTTGGCCACCGCCATCGCTTCGTTGATCGAATTGAACTCGCGAACCGCGGCTCCTGCTTGCCCTCCATGCGGGTGTATTCATGCACGTGATGCTCATGCACATCATCGGCGTTGTCCCATAGCCGCACCGTCTGCCACTCTTCCTCCTCCTTCACCTCCACGGTGACGGCCAATTGGCCCGCGTAGAATCCGCAATATGGAGAGCGCAACGGCAGTGCAGACGCCCGAGTCCACCGCGACCTCGACCCTCGAGTCGTTCAACCCCGCCACCGGGGAGCTGGTCGGGTCGGTGCCGACGATCGTGCCGGAGGAAGTGCAGGGGGTGGTCGACGACGTCGCTCGGATCCAACCGGCCTGGGCTGAGCTGCCGGCGAAGACGCGCGCGAGCTACATGCGCCGCGCCGCCGACGCGCTGCTCGACGACATCGACGAGATCGCCGAGCTGCTGACCACCGAGCAGGGGAAGCCGCGCACCGAGGCTTACACGATGGAGCTGCTGCCGACGGTCGACGCGCTGCACTGGTGCGCGAAGGCCGGGCCGAAGATCCTCGCTGACGAGAAGGTGCCGATGACGCAGGCCTTCACCCTCTCCAAGAAAGGCCGCTTCAGCTACGAGCCGATCGGCGTCGTCGGCGTGATCGCGCCCTGGAACTACCCCTGGTCGATCCCCTTCGGCGAGGTGGCGATCGCGCTGATGGCCGGCAACGGCGTCGTCCTGAAGCCGGCGAGCCTGACGCCGCTGCTGGGCGAGCGGATCGCCCGGGTCTTCGAGAAGGGGGGGCTGCCGGAGGGGCTGGTCCGGGTCGTCCACGGCGGCGGCCGGATCGGCGACGCGCTCTGCCGCTCCAGCGTCGGCAAGGTCTTCTTCACCGGCTCGGTCGACGTCGGCCGCAAGGTCGGCGAGGTCTGCGCCGCCGCGCTCAAGGGCAGCGTCCTGGAGCTGGGCGGCAAGGACCCGATGATCGTCTGCTCCGACGCCGATCTCGACAACGCAATCTCCGGCGCCGTATGGGGCGGCTTCGCCAACGCCGGCCAGACCTGCTCGGGGATCGAGCGCGTCTACGTCATGCGCGACGTCGCCGACCGCTTCGTCGAGGGCGTCGTCGCCGAGGCGCAGAAGATGCGGATCGGCGACCCGATCGAGTGGGACACCGCAATCGGCCCGATGACCTCGGAGGAGCAGTACGGGATCGTCGTCGAGCTGATCGAGGACGCGGTCGCCGCCGGCGCGACCAAGCGCTGCGGCGGCCCGGTCGACCCCCACGGCCTCTCCCCCGGCCGCTACATCGCCCCCACCGTCCTCACCGGGGTCAGCCACGAGATGCGGATCATGCGCGAGGAGATCTTCGGGCCGGTGCTGCCGATCGTCGTCGTCGATTCCGAGCAGGAGGCGATCGACCTCGCCAACGACTCCGAGTTCGGCCTCGGCGCCTCGGTCTGGACCAAGGACCGCCAACGCGGCGCCCGGATCGCGCGGCGGATCGAGTCGGGGATGGTCTGGGTCAACGACCACTCCTTCAGCCACGGCGCCTGCCAGTGCGCCTGGGGCGGCGTCAAGGACTCCGGCCTCGGCCGCTCGCACTCGAAATTCGGCTTCTACGAGTGCGTCAACATCAAGATGAACGCCTGGGAGCCCGGCCTCACCCGCGACTTCTGGTGGCACCCCTACGACCAGACCCTCGGCGAGGCGGTCCGAGCCTCGGCGCGGATCCTCTACGGCAAGGGGGAGGCGCGAACCAAAGCGCTGCGCGAGGGCGCGGGGCCGCTGCTCAAGGTCGGCCGCCGCACCCTGCAGAAGCGCCGCTAGGAGACGACGAGTCCGCAATAACCCGGGCTGTATACGGGTTATTGCGGACTCGCAGCGGAGAAGGGTCAGAATCCGGTCGATGCCCTCTGAGCTGGCGATAGCCGTCGCGGCGCTGCGGCGTGACTACGGCGACCGCCCGGCCCTCGAGGGGGTGGCGTTCGAGCTGGCGGCGGGTGAGTCGCTCCTCGTCCTCGGGCCCAACGGCGCCGGCAAGACGACGCTGCTGCGGATCCTCGCCACCCTCCTGCGTCCCAGCGGCGGCGAGGCGCGGGTCCTCGGCTGCTCGCTGCCCGGCGAGGCGTGGAGGCTGCGGGGCCGGATCGGCTACCTCGGCCACGAGCCGCTGCTCTACCGCGACCTCAGCGGCCGCGAGAACCTGCGCTTCCAGGCGCGCCTGCACGGGATCGAGCGCCCGGCGGCCGAGGCGCGGATCGAGGAGCTGCTGCGGGCCGTGGGGATGGAGCGCCGGGCCGACGAGCGGGTTGCCGAGCTCTCCGCCGGCATGCGCCAGCGGCTCTCGATCTGCCGCTGCGTCCTCCATCGGCCGGAGCTGCTGCTGCTCGACGAGCCCGACTCGAACCTCGACGCCGAGGGGCGCGAGCTCTCCCGCGGGCTGATCGGACCCGGCGCCGAGCGCACCCGCGTCGTCGTCACCCACGACCCCGAGCGCCACCTGCCGGAGGCCGACCAGGTGCTGCGGCTCGGCATCGGCGAGAAGGCTGCGGTCTCGTGACCCCCTCCCGCACCGCCTTCGCGGCGATCCTCGCCAAGGACCTGCGCTCGGAGCTGCGCACCCTGCAGTCGCTGCCGGCCATGGCCCTGTTCAGCGTCACCACCTTCGTCGTCTTCCGCTTCGGGCTCGACCGCACCAGCCTCTCCGGCAGCCTCGCCGCCGGGGTGCTCTGGGCGACGCTGCTCTTCGCCGCCGTCCTCGGCATCAACCGCCTCTTCGTCGCCGAGCGCGAGGAGGGGGGCTTCGACGCGATCCGGCTGGCGCCGATCGACCGCAGCGCGCTCTTCGCGGCGAAGGTGGCGGCGTTGGTCCTCTACCTGGTCGCGCTGGAGCTGGTCGCGGTGCCGATCTTCGCGATCTTCTTCCTCGACGGCGCGAGCGGCCTCGGGCCGCTGGCTGCGGTCCTCCTCCTCGCCGACCTCGGCCTCGCCGCCACCGGCACCCTGATCTCCTCGATGGCGGTCAACTCGCGCGCCCGCGACCTGCTGGTGCCGCTGGTGCTGCTGCCGCTGGCGGTGCCGCTGATGATCGCCGCCACCGGCGCCACCGAGCCGCTGCTGGCGCTGGGCGGCCCGTCCTACGACCGCTTCGGAACCTGGCTGACGCTGCTCGGGCTATACGATTTGATCTTCGGCCTGGTCGGCTACGCCGTCTTCGACTTCCTGCTCGAGGACTGACCGGGCACCACCCCTTCCCCACCTCCCGAGGCATGTACGGCAAAGGACTGAAGCCCCTCTCGACCGCCACCGTCGGCATGATCGCCGTGTCGCTCTCGCTGGTCTTCTTCTACGCCCCGCTCGACGCCGACCAGGGCTTCGTCCAGAAGATCTTCTACATCCACGTGCCGCTGGCTATCGTGGCGCTGCTCGGCTTCGTCGCCGGGGGCGTCTTCGCGGTCCTCCACCTGCGCAGCGACGACCGCAAGTGGGACGCCTACTCCTACGTCGCGATCCACATCTCGGTGATCTTCGGCGTCGCGGTGCTGATCACTGGCGCTATCTGGGCCAAGGCCTCCTGGGGGCACTGGTGGGTCTGGGACGAGCCGACGCTGGTCAGCTTCCTGATCGTCTTCCTCCTCTACGCGACCTACTACCCCTTCCGCTACGCGATCGAGGACCGCGACCGGCAGGCGCGCTACGCCTCGGTCTTCGCGATCACCGCGGGCGCCTTCGTGCCGCTCAACTTCATGGCGGTCCGGATGGCGGAGAGCCTCGTCCACCCGCGCACCTTCGCCACCGCCGAAGGCGGGATGCCGGGAGAGATGATGCTGACCTTCCTCTGCTCGATGGCGGCGATGGGCCTGCTGTGGGTGACCCTGGTCAAGTTCGAGCTGACGGCGAAGAGCGCCGCCGGCCAGGTGAAGCGGCTGCGACGGGCGCTCGACGCTCCGGTGCCGAGGGGGACCTCGCGGATCGCCCCGGAGGTGAGCTGATGCTGCTGCCGCTGGCCGCCCCCGCGCTGCCGCTCGACGAGGCGGGCAAGTACGTCGCCGGCGCCTACGTGGTCTTCGTGGTGCTCCTCGTCGTCTACGTCGCGATCATGGCGGCGAAACTGCAGCGGATCGAGCGGGAGCTGCGCGAGGTGGCGGCGATCGCGGAGGCCCGCAAGGAGGAGAAAGAGGAGGTGCACGCCTGATGGCGGAGCTGTTGGCGCTCGGCGTCTCCCACAAGACCGCCCCGCTCGACCTGCGCGAGCGGCTCTCGCTGACCGAGGGGCGGGCGGTCGGCGCGCTGGCCGAGCTGACCGCGGCCCCGGGGATCCACGAGGCGGCGGCGATCTCGACCTGCAACCGGACCGAGCTCTACCTGATCGTCTCCGACCCGGTCGAGGCCGAGTCGACCGCGCTCGGCGTCCTCACCCGCCAGGCGGAGATCCGCCCCACCGAGCTGCTCGGGCACCTCTACTCGCTGCGGGCTAGCGAGGCGGCCCGGCACCTGCTGCAGGTGACCGCGGGGCTCGACTCGATGATCCTCGGCGAGGCGGAGATCCAGGGCCAGGTGAAACGGGCCTACGAGCTGGCGCTGGTCGAGGGAGCCACCGGGCCGATCCTCAACCGGCTCTTCCGCGGCGCCCTGACCGCCGGCGGCCGCGCCCGGGAGGAGACCGGGATCAGCCAGAAGGGCGTCTCGATCCCCTCGGTCGCGGTGGAGCTGGCGCGGCGCGCGATCGGCGACCTCTCGCAAAAGCGCGTGCTGGTCGTCGGCGCCGGCGAGACCGCCGAGCTGGTCGCCAAGGCGCTGGTCGCCCGCGGCGTCGCCACCGTCTTCGTCGCCAACCGCCACTACGACCGGGCGATCGGCCTCGCCCAGCGCTTCGCCGGGAGCGCGGTCCGCTTCGAAGAGCTGCCCGAGCAGCTGACAGGCGCGGACATCGTCGTCTCTGCTACGAACTCGCCCCACCACATCGTCGAGCGCGACGGGCTCGAGCACGTGATGGAGGCCCGGCCCGAGCGGCCGCTGCTGGCGATCGACCTGGCGGTGCCGCGCGACATCGAGCCGGCCTGCCGGGAGATCCCGGGCGTCGCCGTCCACGACATCGACGACGTCCAGCAGATCGTCGAACGCAACGAGAGCGGCCGCGAGGCCGAGGCGCGGCGGGCCGAGCTGATCATCGAGGCCGAGCTCGACCGCTTCGAGCGCTGGCTCGCCTCGCTGGAGGTGGTGCCGACGATCGCCTCCCTGCGGGAGCGCGGCGAGGAGGTGGCGCGGCGGGTGCTGGCCGAGAACGAGGGTCGCTGGGAGAACCTCGGGGAGGCCGACCGCGAGCGGCTGGAGACGATGGCGAAGGCGATCGTCTCGCGGCTCCTGCACGACCCCACCCTGCGAATCCGCCGCTCCGCCGGCTCCGACGAGGCCTACCTCTACGTCAGCGCCCTGCGCGAGCTGTTCGCTCTCGACGTCGAGACCGAGCCGGAGGGCGAGGCGCGGGGCAACGTGACGGAGCTTCGGCGCAAGAACCAGAAGGGCTGAGGGTGCGGATCGCCACCCGGGGGAGTGCGCTGGCGCTGACCCAGGCGCGCTGGGTCGCCGAGCGGCTCGGCGGCGCCGAGCTGGTGGAGGCGGGCTCCGACGGCGAGCCGGGCGACAAGTCGCGGTTCGTGCGGGGGGTCGAGCGGGCGCTGCTGGCGGGCGAGGCGGAGGTCGGCGTCCACTCGGCGAAGGACCTGCCGGCGGAGATGGCCGAGGGGCTCGAGATCGCCGGCGTGCCCGAGCGCGAGGACCCGGCCGACGCCTGGGTCGGCGCCGCCTCCTCGCTGGAGGAGGTGCCGGACGGGGCGCGGGTCGGCACGGCGAGCCTGCGACGGCGGGCGCAGCTGCTGGCGGCGCGCCCGGACCTGCGGGTGGAGGAGCTGCACGGCAACGTCGACACGCGCCTGCGCAGGCTGCGGGAGGGCGAGCTCGACGGGATCGTCCTCGCCGTTGCCGGGCTGCGGCGCCTCGGGCGCGGGGAGGAGATCGGGTTCAGGCTCGCGGCCGAGCAGATGTGCCCGGCCGGCGGGCAGGGGGCGCTGGCCCTTCAGGTTCGGACCGACGACGGCGAGGCCGCCGAGGCCGCCGCCTCGATCAGCGACCTGGTGGCGATGCGGGAGCTGACCGCGGAGCGCACGGTGGTGGCGCTGCTGCAGGCGACCTGCAACACGCCGCTGGGGGTCCACGCCAGGGTCGAGGGCGAGGCGATCGCGCTCGACGCCTTCGTCGGCCTCGCGGACGGCAGCGAGTGGGTGCGCGACCGCCTCGAGGGGAGCGCCGCGGAGCCATCGCTCGCCGGAGCGGAGCTCACCCAGCGGCTGCTCCGCGCCGGCGCCCGTGAGATCCTCGACCGCGCGGAGGCCGAAGCGTGACCGACACGAAGCTTGCGCTGCTCCTTTCGGCCGCTATGCGATCAAAAGGAACAGGCGAATGAAAGTGCGGCAGGGGTTCGTCTATCTCGTCGGCGCCGGGCCGGGCGATCCCGGCCTGATGACGGCGCGCGCGCTGGAGCTGATCGCCGGCGCCGAGGCGATCTTCTACGACCGGCTGATCCCGCCCGGCGCCCTCGCGGGAGCGCGGGAGGACGCTGAGCTGGTCTACGTGGGCAAGGAGCCGGGCGTTCCCTCGGTGCCGCAGGAGGAGATCGGCGCGCGGCTGGTCGAGGCCGCCCGCGCCGGCAAGGGCGTCGTCCGCCTCAAGGGCGGCGACCCCTTCGTCTTCGGCCGTGGCGGCGAGGAGGCCGAAGCGCTGCGCGAGGCGGGCGTCGAGTTCGAGGTGGTGCCCGGCGTGACCGCCGGGGTGGCCGCCCCCGCCTACGCCGGCATCCCGGTCACCCACCGCGACGACGCCTCCGCGGTCGCCTTCGTCACCGGTCACGAGGACCCCGAGAAGGAGGAGAGCGCGCTGGACTGGGACGCGCTGGCCCGGTTCCCCGGCACCCTCGTCTTCTACATGGGAGTGAGGAGGCTGGCCGAGAACACGGCGGCGCTGGTCGCGGCCGGACGCGACCCCGAGCAGCCGGCGGCGGCGGTCGAACGGGGGACGTGGCCGGGGCAGCGCACGGTCGCCGCGCCCCTGGGGACGATCGCCGATGCGGTCGCCCGCGAGGAGGTGAGGGCGCCGGCGCTGGTCGTCGTCGGCGAGGTGGCGCGCCGCCGCGAGCAGCTCGCCTGGCT
>JBKPOX010000097.1:0-2369 GCA_046733335.1 Actinomycetota bacterium
GCGCCGGGCCGAGCGGCGGCGCCGGAGCGGGGTTCGACCAGGATCGCGCGCCGGCGCCCGATCGCCTCGGCCGGGCAGCTCTGCCGTGGCGAGGGGACTCCCAGGTAGACCACCCGTCGATCGAGGCGCACGCACATCCTCGGGTGGTCGGCGAGCCGGTAGACCGGCCAGGAGCCCGGGACGCTCACGCTGCGCCCGTCGAAGTGGAGCAGGCGCCTGCCGGCATCGGCGGAGGCCGGGGAGACCGCGGCGACCATCAGCGCGCCCAGCGCAAGCAGCGCCGCCGTCCCGAGGCGGCGCAGGAAGGAGGAGCAGTTCACGTTCTGCACTCTCGGTACAAGCAGCGCGAGGCGTCAAAAGTTGCACCCTCGTGGGCGCGAGCCTGCAGCCGAGGGCCCGAGGTCTACGCGATAATCGGGCGTCCCGCCCCGGTAGCTCAGAGGACAGAGCAGCCGCCTCCTAAGCGGCAGGTCGCCGGTTCGACTCCGGCCCGGGGCGCTCTCGTCCCTGAACGCTGCGGTGCTCGCCTAGGCGTAGAGCGTCTCGGAGGCGAGCTCGTCGCCGCGGCGGCTCCAGAGCTTCACTTCCATGAAGATCTCGTCGCCGTAGCCCTCGAGGGCGTCGAGCGCGATCAGGGTGAAGCGGTCCTGCGAGATCAGCTCCTGGTCGACCGCCTCGGTCTCCAGCACGGCGGTCGCGGCGACCGCGCCGCGGACCAGCGGGCGCCCCCAGACCAAGGTCACCGCCCCGGCGCGCCCGTTCTCACCGCGCCAGCGCCCGACCACGTCGTCGTTGAGATCGATCCGCCAGTCCTCGTTGTCCTCGGCGAGGATGTCCGTGAAGTCCGCCTTGGCGGCGAAACCCTCAGGCTCCCCCTCCGGCGGCTGTACGTAGGACACGTGGCCGAACAGCTCCAGACGCCCCTCCTCGCTCTCGGTCCTCGCCGAGCCGGGGATCCAGACCCGCCCGCCCCAGGCGCGCTCGGGGAACCATTCGACCTCGGCGGGCAGCGCTGCTCCCGCCGGCAGGTCCTCGACCCCCTCGAGGGCCTTCCCGAACTCCTCCCGCAGCCGCTCGGCGAAGCGCCCGTGCGGAATCCCCTCCTGCGTCGTGTCGGCGATGAAGCGCGGGATCGGTCGCGGGTTGGGCCGCATCCCGGCCACCCTACCGGCCTCTCAGAGGCACTCGCGAAGGTCCGACGCCGCCCGCTCCGGCGGGTAGACGTTGATGTCGACGCCGGTGCCGAGCTCGAAGCCGGCCTTGATCGTGAGCCGGGGGGCGATGTCGACGTGCCAGTGGAACCGCTCGCTCGCGCGGGGGGCGGTGCGGACCCAGAGGTTCAGCTCCGGCGGCCCGTCGAAGAGCGCGGCGAGGGCCCGCAGCGCGGTGCGGATCATCGCCGCGCCGCCCTCGTCCTCCTCGAAGCGGGCGGCTTCGCGGCGGGGGATGACCCGCAGCTCGAAGGGGGATCGGGAGGCCCAGGGGCAGATCAGCGCCGCCTCGTCGTCGATCGCGACCAGCCGCTCCCGGCGCCGCACCTCCTCGACCAGGACGTCGCTGAGCAGGCCGCCGCCGGCGGTGCGTTCGCCGTAGGCGCCGGCCCGCTCGCGCTCGCGGGCCACCGCCGCGGGGACGAAGGGAAGCGCGTAGAGCTGGGCGTGGGTGTGCTCGAGGGAGGCGCCGGCGCCTCCTCCCTCGTTGACGATCAGCTGCAGGTAGGAGGCTTCGGGGTGGGCGCGCATCCGCTCGCGCCAGGTGGCGACGGCGGCGTCGAACTGCTGCGCGTCCAGCTCCGCCATCGCGGTCACGTGGTGGGGCGAGTTGATCAGCACCTCGTGCGCGCCCTGCGCCGGCCGTGAGGAGAAGAGGTCGGGTTCGCCGGCGCGTTTGCTCGCCAGCAGCGGGTCGCCGGCGCTGGCGAAGGAGCCGGCCTCGGCGGCAGGCCCATCGAGTTGTTGTTCCTTGGCCGTGTCGGAGCCGGCAAAGGATCCAGGCAACTCGTGGGGGCTTCCGAGCGCCGGGTAGAGGTTTGGGACGACGCGGGTCCTCCAGCCCGGCGAGTCCGCCTCGCCGCCGCCCGGTCGCAGCGCGTAGAGCTCGGGGGGCGTGCGGTCCTCGCGCCCCTCGCAGAAGGGACACTCGTCCGGCCCCTTCGGCTCGCTCGAGCGGGAAGAGAAGCTGTCGGGGCGCGCCGCCCGTCCCGGGGCGAGGATCGTCCTCAGCCCGGTCAGCTGGTCGATGCGGATCTCGGGAGAGCTCAGGAGCGGGAGGGGGGGAGGTCGTCTGGATCTGGCTCGTCCGCCGGCGGCTCGGGCGCGGTCGGTGGGGGCGGTCCGGGAGCTGCCGCCGGCCGCGGCGGCCGCTCGGTT
>JBKPOX010000098.1:0-5618 GCA_046733335.1 Actinomycetota bacterium
CGTTCAAACAGATCCGCCAGCTGGCCGGGATGCGCGGCCTGATGGCCAACCCGAAAGGGGAGATCATCGAGCGGCCGATCAAGGCCAACTTCATGGAGGGGCTCTCGGTCCTCGAGTACTTCATCTCCACCCACGGCGCGCGAAAGGGCCTTGCCGACACGGCGCTGCGGACGGCCGACTCCGGCTACCTCACCCGGCGCCTGGTCGACGTCGCCCAGGACGTGATCGTCCGCGAGGAGGACTGCAAGTCCAAGGACCACATCGAGATGGACCTCCGCAAGGACGACGGCTCGCTCAACGACAACCTGATCGGGCGGCTGGCGGCGAAGAAGCTCGAGACCAAACGCGGCCGCGAGCTTCTCAAGCGCAACCAGCTGATCACCCACAAGGACGTCGAGGAGATCGGCGCCGCCTTCGAGGAGGAGGGGGTCAGGATCCCCGTCCGGTCTGCGCTCAAGTGCGAGGCCGAATCCGGGGTCTGCCGCTCCTGCTATGGCATCTCGCCTGCGACCGGCTCGATGGTCGACATCGGCGACGCGGTCGGGATCATCGCCGCGCAGTCGATCGGCGAGCCCGGCACGCAGCTGACGATGCGCACCTTCCACACCGGAGGCGTCGCCGGCCAGGACATCACCCAGGGTCTGCCGCGGATCGTCGAGCTCTTCGAGGCGCGCAAACCGAAGGGGCTGGCGCAGATGGCCGAGGCCGCCGGGAAGGTCTCGATCGAAGAAACCGACAAAGCGCTGAAAGTGATCGTCGCCGAGTCCAGCGGCGAGGAGCACAGCTACAGCTTCCCGCTGCGGACCCGGCTGCACGTCGCCGACGGCGACCGCGTCGAGGTCGGGCAGCAGCTGAACGAAGGCTCGCTGTACCCGGCCGACCTGCTGTCGATCCGCGGGCGCACCGCGACCGAGCTCTACCTCGTCGACGAGGTGCAGAAGGTCTACCGCGCGCAGGGCGTCGACATCAACGACAAGCACATCGAGCTGATCGCCCGGCAGATGCTGAAGAAGGTGCGGATCGAGGCCAAGGGCTCGACCAGCCTGCTGCCGGGACAGCTCGAGGACCGCGGCAGCCTCAAACGGCTGAACAAGAAGATCAAGGAAGACGGCGGGACGCCGGCCAAAGGCGAGGAGGTCATCCTCGGGATCACGAAGGCCTCGCTGGCAACCGAGTCCTTCCTCTCGGCGGCCTCCTTCCAGGAGACCACGAAGGTGCTGACGGACGCCGCGCTCGAGGGCAAACGGGATAGGCTCGTGGGGCTGAAGGAGAACGTGATCATCGGCAAGCTGATCCCCGCCGCGACCGGCCTCAAGCACTACCGGACCGTCGCGATCGAGCCTGCCGAACCGATCGCGCCGCCGGCCGACGAGGACCTGCTCGAAGACGACGAGCTCGCCGCCGAGCTCGGGGTCGACGGGGTCGACGCGCCTGCCGAGGGCTTCGGCACCTCCTTCGCCGAGGAGCTCGAGGAGCTCGCGCAGGAGATCGAGTCGACCTCCGACGAGCCGAAATAGGCAGTCGGGCGAAGTCGCGCCTCGGAGCCGGTACCGATGTGTACCCGGCTCCGGGGGCGGGTAGATAGGGAGTACCCCAAGATCCAGAACTTCGAATCTTGAGGTACTTCATTTCTCCTTGAGCGCCGAAGGCCGGGAACCCCATCCCGACCTTCGGCGTTTTGGAGTGCGACCTTCCCGCTACTCCGCTGCCCTTTTGGGGTTGATCCGACTGTGGGAGCGCTTCGTAGGGGAATAAATTGTGGGCTGGTGCTGGGGGTTGTGATTCTCGCGCTCCTGGCCACCCGAGCAGACGCGGCCGGACGGCCTGGAACCCTCGATCCAAGCTTTGGGCAGGGAGGCAAGGTCTTCGCCTCGGCGCCTCCGTCCAGAGCCCGCTCCGAATATGGGTCTGCCTTGCGGATGCCGAACGGTGAGTTGGTGCTCGAGCTGCGGCGGGAAGCCCCGCACAGTGAAGACGACATCCGGGAAATCGAGCGACGGCTGCCTAACGGCAGCCTCGATCCGTTTTTCGGCAAGGGTGGACGGGTGCGGGTCGGGATCGGCGCGGGGCTGGCGCTGCGCCCCGACGGTGCCCTGCTCGTCGCCGTCAGCCGCTGCAAAGGCCGCCGTGCCTCGTCCATCCTCCTCGACGAGCAGGGGAACCTGATCCCGAGCTTCGGTAGGGACGGCTGTGCTGCATCCTTGCCATTCGACGCCGCGTTCATCACCACCCAGCCGGACGGGCGGATTCTTCTGGTTGGGCCTCGCGAATTCTGTCCGTGCCCCAAGGGCGCCGCCGCCCTCTCCGAAACGGTCGTAGCCCGTCTTCTCGCCGACGGCAGCCTCGACTTGAGCTTCGGAGAGGATGGCATCGTCGGATCGCGCACCGACTTCAAGGTGCAGCCAGGGGGTCCCTTCGGGGAAGAATCGCTGCGCCCGGCCGGCGTCCTGAGTACCGATGACGGCGGGGCGGTGATCGCGGCCGGAGCGTTGCTCCTTCGCCTCGACGCCAGCGGCGGGCTTGTGTCGAGTTTCGGAAAAGGAGGTATCGCCGAGGTCGCGGGACGGACCGCCGGGTTGCTGTCCCAGCCCGATGGCAGCATCGTTGTCGCCTCCACTCGCAGTGACCCCGCATACAGGGAAGTTGGTGAACTCATGGTCAGTCGCTTCTACGCGGACGGGACGCTCGATCAGGCATTCGGAAGCGCGGGCGTAACGAAGCTCCCGGTCGAGGGTTCCGCCCGCGCTGTCGCGGTGGCGCCGACCGGCGGCGTTCTGGTCGCGGGGGAAATCCGCGCCGGCGATGAATGCCCCGGATATTGCCCCCCGATTCCCTTCCTCACGCGTCTTGCCGCCGACGGGAAAATCGTCCCGAACTACGGCAGTGATGGCATCGTCACTCTTCCCTCGCCGCCCGACCCCATGCACCTGGGCTCACTCGGGCTCTCGACGCTGGTCAGCGCCCCGGACGGTGCGGCCCTGGTGGCGGGTGGCCTCTACGCCAATGATGCCTTCGCCTTTGCGCGACGGCCTGACGGGACGCCAAACGACGGCTTTGCCGATGCTGGGACCCTCGTCGAGCGCCACTATCTTCCCCCGAACCTGGACGTCTCCGGGTTCGCTCTCGAGCCCGACGGAACTTTCATCGTCGCCGCCGAGGGCACCGCCGGCACTCATGAATGGGAAGGCTTCCTGCTGGGGTTGAGGAGAAGTGGCCGGCAGGAGCGCGGCCCCGCTGGCACCCACGTGGTTCGCACCAGCGCCCGGGGGGAGATCCAGTCGATCGGTGGGGATCGGGTCGTCTCCTGGTGGGGAGAAGGCCGGAACCTACTTGCCGCCAGACGGCACGGCGCAATCGCGCGTGGCTACGGCGATGATGGGAAGGTCGTACTCCCCTCCGGATTCCGTGCCCGTGTCCTCGAAGACGGTCCAGCCGGCAGCGTGACGATGTTGGGCCGGGTTGGGAAGGGGGCGATGGGCGTCTACCGCATCGGCCCAGACGGACGCCCGGTCTCGTCGTTTGGTGATCACGGACTGGCCGAGGTGCGTTTTGGACGCCAGAGCGCGATTGCCTTGGCGGCTTGGGTAGATGTGGACGGTAGCGTGGTTGTTACCGGCTGGGTCGGTGGCCGCACGGGAGCGGCCCGACTGCTTCCAAGCGGCCGGCTCGATCGGAGCTACGGACGCGGTGGCCGCGTGCGCGGGCTGGTGGGAGAAGGCACCTACGGCTCACAGTTAGCCCCATTTCACGGCGGTGTCGTGATCGCCGCGACCGATCAAAAAACACCCGGCTCCCTTGCCGGGTTGGTCCGTCTCGCTCGCAACGGCAGTGTGATCGACGGCTTTGGCCGCCGCGGCGAAGTCCGGCCTCATACCGATGGCCCCCCTCTTGCGCTGCTTGCTGGCGCCGGGCGCATCGTCGTCGTCACCGACACCGAAAACGACCCGCACAGCACGGGCGGTGTCGAGCTGCGGGCCTACCGACACGACGGCTCGGTCGACCGCGGCTTTGGGCGGGGCGGACTGGCGCGAGGGGGTGTCGACCAGGTGAAGTACTTCGCTCCGGTGGCCGCCGTGCAGCAGCGTGACGGCAAGATCTGCGTCGCGGGCAACGCTTGGTACGGCGAATACGGCCAGGTCGAGCTCCTGCGCTTTCGCTGACTGGCTAGGCAGCCAGTCCTATAGATTTTGCCCATGCCGTCCCCGCAAAAGGTCTGCATCATCGGCGCCGGCAGCTCCGGGATCGCCGCGGCGCAGGTGCTGGACGCGCGTGGCATCCCTTTCGACTGCTTCGAGAAGGGCTCCCAGGTCGGCGGCAACTGGCGCTACGAAAACGACAACGGGATGTCGTCCGCTTACCGCACGCTGCACATCAACACCTCGCGGCGGGTGATGGCGTTCAAGAGCCTGCCGATGCCCGACCACTTCCCGGACTACCCCGACCACTTCCAGATGGCCGCCTACTTCGACGAATTCGTCGACCACTTCGGGCTGCGGGAGAGGATCGGCTTCCGGACCGAGGTGACGAAGGTCGAGGCCGCCGACGGCGAGTGGTCGGTCACCACGCGGGGAGCGGGGGGTGGCGAGAACACCGAGCGCTACCGAGCCGTGCTCGTCGCCAACGGCCACCACTGGGACCCCCGCTGGCCCGAACCGGCGTTCCCCGGCTCGGAGGAGTTCGAGGGGGAGCAGCTCCACGCCCATCACTACCGCGAGCCCGACGTCCTCCGCGGCAAGCGCGTCCTCGTCCTCGGCCTCGGAAACTCCGCCACCGACATCGCGGTCGAGGCCTCGCGCATCGCCGACAAGACCTTCCTCGCGGTGCGCCGCGGCGCCTACGTCCTGCCCAAGTACATGAACGGCAAGCCGATCGACGAGGTGTCGACGCCGCTGATCTCCCTGCTGCCGCTCCGGGTGCAGCGCTTCTTCGCGATGCGGGGCCTGGAGATAGCCGCCGGCGACATGACCGCCTACGGCCTGCCCGAGCCGGACCACAAGCTCTTCGAGGCGCACCCGACGGTCTCCTCGGAGCTGCTGCCCCGGCTCGGCCACGGCGACATCACGGTCAAGCCGAACATCGACCGCTTCGCCGGCGGCAGGACGGTGCGATTCGCAGACGGCAGCGAGGAGGCGATCGACCTGGTCGTCTACTGCACCGGCTACAAGGTCACGTTCCCCTTCTTCGACCCGAAGGTCTTCTCGGCGCCCGAGAACCGGATGCCTCTCTACCGGCGGGTGGTCTCGGTCGAGCGTCCGGGCCTCTACTTCATCGGCTTCATCCAGCCGCTAGGGCCGATCATGCCGCTGGCGGAGGCTCAGGCGGAATGGGTCGCCGATCTGCTCGCCCGCCGCGCCGCGCTACCGCCGCCGGGGGAGATGAAGCGGGAGATCGCGCGGGAGGAAAGGAAGATGCGGAAGCGCTTCGTTGCCTCTAAGCGCCATACCGTCGAGGTCGACTTCCATCCCTATCTGCGCGAGATCCGGCGCGAGCGAAAGCGGGCTGCGCAGCCGGCCTGACGACTCGGGTCCGCCCGCCCGGCGGGCAGGGGGGAACCGTTGCCGCGCCGCCGCCACCGTGCGGGCCGCGACGCGGCCCCCGCGGCAGGCGCGGACTCGGCC
>JBKPOX010000099.1:0-22665 GCA_046733335.1 Actinomycetota bacterium
CTGTTGCGCTTGGGCGTGGGGGGGGGGTGGTGGCCCCCTCCCCCGCAACAAAACCCCGCGCAATCGGGGGGGTTGTGGGGGGGGGGCCACACGACCCCCCTCAGTACCCTTGCCTCCAATGACCGACCGGCCGAGCTACGACCCGCAAACGATCGAGCCCGCCCGCCAGGCGGCCTGGGAGAAACGCGGCGATTTCGACGCGCCCGAGCCCAAGGATGGCCAGGAGCGCGTCTACGTCAAGCCCTCGAGCCCGTTCACCTCGGGCAACCTGCACATGGGCCACGTCCGCGACTACTCGATCGGCGACGCCTACGCCCGCTTCCGCCGCGGCCGCGGCGACGCGGTGCTGTTCGGGTTCGGGTTCGACGCCTTCGGCCTGCCGGCGGAGCTGGCGGCGATCGAGCGCCAGGAGCCGCCCGCCGACTGGGTCGCCCGCTGCGGCGAGCGGATGCTGGGGCAGATGAGGCGGCTTGGCTTCTCCTTCGACTACGACCGCGTCTTCTACAGCTCCGACGAGGGCCAATACCGCTGGTCGCAGTGGCTCTTCCTGACCCTCTGGGAGCGCGACCTGATCTACCGCGACGACGCCACCGTCGACTGGTGCGACACCTGCCAGACGACGCTCGCCTCGATCCAAGTCGAGGACGGCCGCTGCTGGCGATGCCACGAGGAGGTGCGGCTGATCCGGCGCCCGACCTGGTTCCTGCGCATCACCCCCTACCTGGAGGAGAACGACCGCAACACCGGGCGGCTGCAGGAGGGCGGCAGGTGGGACGACCTCTCGCTCGCGACCCAGCGCTACATCCTCGGCCGCGCCGACGGGGTCGAGCTCGACCTGCAAGGCGACGGCGGGCGCTCGCTGACGGTCTTCACCCCGCACCGCCGGTTCGCCGGCCTGGCTAGCTTCGTCCTGCTCTCGCCCCGCCATCCCGAGGTCGACGCCTGGGCGACCGACCCCGCCGCCCGACAGGAGCTGGAGCGGATGCGCTCGGGTGGCTGGGAGCGGAGCGCCCGCGACGCCCGCTCGGTCCCGATCGTCGACACCGGCGACTCGGTCGCCGGCCCGGCGGGGCAGGAGCTGCCGGTGGTCGTCTCGCCGCTGGTCGACGCCCGCTTCGGGCCGACCGCGGCGCTGGGGGTCCCGGCGGTCGACGAGGCCGACCGCGACATCGCCGCGCGACTCGACCGGGTCGAGGCGCCGCCGGCGCCGGAGGAGGGGGAGGGGGCGCCAGCGCCCGCGCCCGTCGAGGGCGCCCGCGAGGCGACCCGCTACCGTGCCAACGACTTCTCGATTTCCCGCCAGCGCTCCTGGGGGACGCCGATCCCCGTCGTCCTCTGCGAGGGGTGCGGGCCGGTGCCGGTGCCGGAGGAGGACCTGCCGGTCGTCTTGCCCCGCGACATCAGGCCGACCGGAGCTGGGAACCCGCTCGCCGAGCGCCCGGACTTCGTCGATGTCGAGTGCCCGCGCTGCGGCGCCGCCGCCAAGCGCGAGACCGACACCCTCGACTGCCACTTCGACGCGCTCTGGCTCTGGGTGCCGGCGGCGGTGCCTCCGGAGGCCCGCGGCGAGCAGATGTTCACCCATCCCGACCTGCGACAGTGGCTGCCGGCCGAGCGGCTCGTCGCCGGCAACGACAGCGGCGGCTTCGTCTTCGACCAGCGGGTCGTCACCAAGGCGCTGCGGGACATCGGCCCCTTCGGCTTCATCGAGGATGGGGAGCCGTTCGCCGGCTGCCTCTTCCACGAGATGGTGATCGCCGAAGGGCGCAAGATGAGCAAGCACCTCGGCAACGTCGTCGATCCCGACGAGCTGGTCTCCCGGCACGGCGCCGACACCGTGCGGCTGGCGGTCCTCTACGCGGCGGGACCGGCGAAGACCCTGAACTGGAGCGAGGGGGCGGTCCGCTTCGCCAGCCGCTTCCTCCGCGGCCTCTGGAGATACACGCACGAGCGGGCGGCGGCCCTCGACGGCCTCGCGCACGACGCCGAGGCCGCCGCCGACACCGAGCACATGCGGGACCGCCTCCGCAAATGGTGCGAGAACGGGCTCGCGCGGATCACCGAGGACACCGCGGAGCTGCAGATGCACAAGGCGGTGCGGAACATCACCCGGCTCTTCGAGCGGATCCAGGACTTCGAGAAGCGGGTGCTCGCGCGGCGCGGCCAGCTCGACCGCGCCGACGCCGAGGCGCAGCTCGCCGCCCTCGAGCTGCTGGCGAGGACCCTGCGTCCCTTCGCTCCCCATGCGGCGGAGGAGCTCCTCATCGCCCTCGGGGTCGGGGACGCCGGCGAGGAGCTGGAGGCATGGCCGGCGGCCGCGGAGATCCCCGTGCAGCCGCCCGCGACCGCCTCGCCCTAGCGCCGCGGGCCCCCGGCTACCTCATCCCCCGTACGGAAGTCCCCCCATTAAGCAAATACCCTTGATTGCTACATGGGAGTGTGTTATGAATGGCCCTGCCGGGCGATCAACCGGTGAAGGAGGCGGGGCTCTCGGATTAGGGAAACCGCCTTGGGGTGGCAAAGGAGGACCAATCCTGAGCCAGGATCTAAATCGTCATGACGGATCCTGGTCACGTCGGCACGGCCGATGTCGCCCCGCCTCCCTTCATCGAGCTCTAGATCGCACTCGGGGGCGGGGCCTCATGGGGTGGCGCCCGCCCCCTTTTTCAGCTGGCCGCGCGCGCCTACTGGCGCGGCGGCCGCTTGACGTCGAAGCGCTTGGCCTTCGGCAGCCAGGAGATCCCCTCGCAAAGTTGCGCCGGCTTCACCTTGAGCGCGCCGGCGAGTTTGACGATCGTCGCCAGCCGGGGCTCGCGCCCCGCCCGCTCCAGCAGCGAGACCTCGGTCCGGTGCAGGTCGCACAGGTATCCGAGCTCTTCCTGGGAGACGCCGGCCTCGGCACGGGCCCGGCGGAGATTGATGGCGAAGCGCTCTTGAGGGGTCATTCGTTCAGATCCTTCGTGGTTGCGGACAGAAACTCTACAGACAGCACGCCGATGTGTGCTTTGCAGGCGCCTTCGGTTCCGCTACCTTGCGGGGAGGGCGTGCGCGGTCGGGGACGCCATTTTTACGCAGAAACCATTGAGCAGCGGCCGAGCATGTGTTATACCCCTGCGATCGATCGATTGAGCGCCGAGGGATCGGCGGCAAAGGAGGAGTCATGAGTGACGCGGTGGATCCGCACCTCGCCGAGCCCTACGGGCCCCGGACCGGCTCCTGCGCCACCGAACTGATCTGCCGCGACTGCGGCTACCGCACGCCGCTTCTCGACACGGCGTTCAAGTGCCCCGCCTGCGGCGAAGGCCTCGACGTCGACTACGACTACGAGCGGGCCAGGGAGGCGATCGCCGCGCGCGGCCTCGAGGGACGCCCCTGGAACGTCTGGCGCTTCGAGGAGCTGCTGCCGATCGTCAGCCGCCGCGCCCAGCAGCGCGTCGCCCAGTTCGCCGGCAAAACGCCGCTGGTCCACGCCGAGCGGCTGGGGGCCGAGCTGGGCCTCAGCAACCTCTACCTGAAGGACGACTCGACCAACCGTCCCTCGCTCTCCTACAAGGACCGCGTGGTCGGGATGGCGATCGCGCGCCTGCTCGAGCTCGGCAAGGACGAGGTCGGCTGCGTCTCCACCGGCAACGTCGGCACCGCCGTCGCCGCGCTCGCGGCGCAGGCGGGGGCGCGTCCATACATCTTCTACCCGGGCAACATGGAGAAGGGGAAGGCGAAGGCCTGCCGCGGCCTCGGCGCGCAGGTGATCCAGCTCGCCGCCAACTACGACCAGGCGAACCGCGCCTGCCGCGAGCTGGCGCTGACCACCGGGATGGAGTTCGCCAACATCACCCTGCGCCCGTTCTACGCCGAGGGGGCGAAGACGATGGCCTTCGAGGTCGTCGAGGAGCTGGGCTGGAAGGCGCCGGACCACTTCGTCATCCCCGCCGCCGGCGGCACCCTCTCCTCGCGCGTCCACAAGGGGCTGCTCGAGCTGGAGAAGGTCGGGCTCGCCGAGACGGCGGGCGCCAAGATCGACATCGCCCAGGCGAGCGGCTGCTCGCCGATCGCCGCCGCGATCCAGAGCGGCGGCGAGATCGAGCCGCAGACGCCGGAGACCGCGGCGCACTCGCTGGCGATCGGCGCCCCCGGGGACGGGGCCCTGGTCCTCGACGCGGTCCGCTCCCGCGGGGGCGCGGGGGCGACGGCCTCCGACGAGGAGATCTTCGGCGCGATCGACCTGCTCGGGGCGACCGAGGGCATCCTCACCGAGCCCGCCGGCGGCACCACGATCGCCTCGACCGCCCGGCTCGCCCAGGAAGGGAAGATCGGCCCCGACGAGGTCGTCGTCGCGGTGATCAGCGGCAACGGCCTGAAGACGCTCCAGGAGCATCCCGACAAGCCCTGGCCGGAAATGGTCCCCTGCGAGGTCGGGGCGATGGAGGAGCTGCTGAACGACTTCCGCCGTGCGGCGGCGGCCGCGCTGCGCTGAGCCCACCTGAGGTCGTCTCCTAGGCTGTCGCTCGTGAGCGCACCGCCGCACGTCGAGGGCGTCACCCACCACCGGGTCCGCGCCCGCGGCGTCGAGTTCCACTACGCCGAAGCGGGCGGCGGCGAGGACGTCGTCCTCTGCCTGCACGGCTGGCCGCAGCACTGGTACGAGTGGCGGCACCTGCTGCCGGCGCTTGCCGACCGCCATCGCGTCATCGCCCTCGACCTGCGCGGCTTCGGCTGGTCGGAGGCCCCCGCGGACGGCTACGAGAAGGAGGAGCTGGCGAGCGACGTCCTCGCGGTCCTCGACGCGCTGGGGCTGCAGCGCGTGAAGCTCGTCGGCCACGACTGGGGCGGCTGGATCGGCTTCCTGCTTTGCCTGCGGGAGCCGCAACTCTTCGAGCGCTACCTGGCGCTCAACATCCTGCCCCCCTGGACCAGCCTCGAGGCGATGGCGCCGCACCTCTGGCGCTTCTGGTACCAGTGGCTGATCGCCAGCCCGGGCCTCGGCTACCGCCTGCACCGCAGCGGCAAGTTCGTGCCCAAGGTCCTCGTCGGCGGCTCCGAGCGGCGCGAGGCTTGGGACGACGCCACCGTCCACGCCTTCTCGGACACCTTCACCGAGCCGGCCCGCGCCCGGGCGGCAGTGCAGATGTACCGGACCTTCAGCCTGCGCGAGGCGCCGGCGATCGCCCGCGGGCGCTACGCCGACGCGCGCCTGCACGTCCCCACGAAGCTCCTCTTCGGCACCGGCGACGCCGCCCTCAACCACCAGATCCTCGCCGGCTGCGAGCGTCAGGCCGACGAGATGGCCGTCGAGAAAGTCGACGGCTGCGGCCACTTCATCGCCGACGAGATGCCCGACCTGGTGACCGAAAAAGCTCGGGAGCTCTTCTCCGGCTCCCCGCCTAAGCCCTGATCCGAGCCTCCTCGAGGTCGAGGTCCCGCTCGATCTGCCGCAGCGTCTGGTGGCGCAGCCGTCCCGCCTGCCGCAGGTCGAGCAGCTCGTCGCGCTCGACCCCGATCAGCTCCCGTCGCAGCTCGCCGTAGTCGGCGATCCGCTGCTCGCGAGCGGCCATCTCCGGGTCCTCGCCGCCGAGCACCGCCTGGCACATCCGGAAGCGGGCGCGGTAGAGGTCGCGCAGGCGCTTCAGCTGGGTCTCGGCAGCCCGCTCTTCCTCCTCCATCTGGTCGAGACGGTCGAGCGCCGACTGCGCCGCCTCCATCCGCGCCACCGCCTCCTCGTCGGACCAGCGGCGGGGCTCCTCCAGCCCCAACGCCCGCACGATCAGGGGCAGCGAGAGCCCTTGGCCGACGAGGGTGACGAGGATCAGGGCGAAGGTGAGGAAGATGATCTGCGGCCGCCCCTCGATGCTGAGTGGCACCGCCAGCGCCGCGGCGAGGGAGACCGCGCCCCGCATCCCGCTCCAGCCGACGGCGAACCGCTCCCCCGCGGTGCCGCCCGCGTCCGACCCCATCGCGAAGACGAAGGCGAGGCGGGTGCCGATCGAGGCGGCGGCGATCGCCGCCACGGGTAGGAGCAGCTCGCCGACGCCGGAGGAGGTCTGCTCGAGGGTGTCGACGACGTCCGGCAGCTGCAGGCCGAGGAGGACGAAGAGGGTGATCTCGAGCCCGAAGACGAGGACGCTCCAGAAGGCGATCGCGCTGAGGCGGATGTCGGCGTCGAGCGAGCGGTGCGAGCGGTAGCCGCCGTAGAGGCCGGCGACGACGGCGGCGAGGATGCCCGAGACGTGCAGCTCCTCGGCGCCGATGTAGGCGCCGTAGGCGGTGAGGACGGTGAGGACGATCGAGAGGCCGGCGTCGGTCTGTCGGCGGACGACGAGGTCGGAGAGGACGCCGACCAGGACCCCGACTGCGATCCCGCCCGCCGCGACCTCGACGAATTCGAAGGCCGCGTCGCCGAGGCTGAAGGCGCCCCCGGCCGCCACCCCTACCGCGATCCGGTAGAGGACGAGGGCGGTGCCGTCGTTGATCATCGACTCGCCTTCGACCAGCAGCCGCACCCGCTCGGGCGCCCCCAGGCGGCGGAAGATCGAGGTGGCGGCGACGGCGTCGGTGGGGGCGAGGACGGCGCCGAGGATCGCCGCCTCCGCCCAGCCCAGCTCCGGCACCAGCGCGTGCGCCACCACGGCGACGGCGGCTGCGGCGAGGAACACCAGCCCCACCGCGAGCAGCGCCAGCGGCCGCATCACCGCCCGCAGCTCCTGCGGCGAGGTGCGCCAGCCGGCGGCGTAGACGAGCGGCGGCAGGAAGACGAGGAAGATCGTGTCGGGGTCGAGTTCGACGCTCGGCAGGCCGGGGACGAAGGCGATCCCGAGGCCGCCGAGGACGAGCACGATCGGCGCCGGGATCTTGCCGAGGTCGGCCAGCCGCACCAGCAGGGCGGCGGCGAGGATGAGGACGAAGACCGACTCGACGTTGTTCACGCAGCACATAACATCGTGCCCGGTGGCGGAACAGCTCTCACCCCCGCTCGAGGAGGTCGACCACGTTCGCGGCGAGCCCGGGGCGCCGCTGGAGCTGGTGATGTTCGGCGACTTCCAGTGCCCCTTCTGCCTCGGCGCCCAGTCGATCCTTCGCCGCGTGCGCGAGCGGCTCGGCGAGCGGCTCCTGTTCGGCTTCCGCCACCTGCCGATCCCCGAGCGCCACCCGCTGGCGCCGCTGGCCGCGGAGGCGAGCGAGGCGGCCGCCGCCCAGGGCCGGTTCTGGGAGTACCACGACGCGCTCTACGCGAGCCAGCCGAAGCTCTCGCGGGAGACGATGCTGGCCGTCGCCCGGGACCTCGGCCTCGACGCCGAGCGGATCGCGGCGGACCTCGACGCCGGCGCCCATCGCGACCGCGTCGCCCGCGACCTCGCCTCCGCCGCGGCCAGCGGCGCCACCGGCACGCCCACCTTCTTCGCCAACGGGGAGCGCCTCTTCGGCGCCTACGACGCGGGCTCGCTGGTCGAGGCGCTCGAGGGCGCCGGCGATCGATGAGGGCGCTGGTCCAGCGCGTCAGCCAGGCGGCGGTCGAGGCCGAGGGGGAGCGGGTCGCGCAGATCGGGCCGGGGATGCTGGTCCTGCTCGGCGTCGGGGCCGGCGACGGGGAGGGGGAGGCCGACCGATTGGCCGAGAAGGTGCGGAACCTGCGGATCTTCGACGATGCCGAGGGGCGGATGAACGAGCCGCTCGGCGCGCGCGAGGTCCTCTGCGTCAGCCAGTTCACCCTCTACGGCGACGCCCGGCGCGGCAACCGCCCCAGCTACACCGGAGCCGCCCGGCCCGAGGCCGCCGAGCCCCTCTACGACCGCTTCTGCGAGCGGCTGGGGGCGAGGAAGGGCGTGTTCGGCGCCTGCATGGGCGTGGCGCTGGTCAACGACGGCCCGGTGACGCTGATGCTCGAGATGCCCCCAGCTCCCGGCTAGGCCGTGCGCCTCGACCCGGCATCCTCGGAGATCGAGGCTGATAACTTGGTTCTGTGTTGAGGTAGCAGCGGGCGGCGAAATCCTGCCGACACGACGCGATCGAAGCGCGACATTTCTTGTTCGGAGCCGCACGGGTTCACCTGCCTACAGGGGATCCGGGCGCCCGGACTCGTCGTCTCGGCGCCGTGTCCTCCGAACCCGCATCGCTACCGCGCACTCGGCTTCAGCCTCCTCTGGCCACGCACGGTGCTCATCGTTGAGGAGGGGATCGAAGACGAGATGGACATCCAGCCTTTGCCCGAGTCGGCGGAGACGGCCGACTACCACTCCTCCGTTCGCGCGGAGATATCGCGTGAATTGGTCCGGCTCTACAAGGAGCAGTTCGGGCGCGGCCCGACCAAGGCCAGAACCGAGTTCGCAGGCCCGGACATAGTGGTGTGCGTCCTCGAGGACAGCTTCACGCCGGCCGAGAGGCGGCTGGCGGAGATGGAGGAGCACCAGCGCCTGCGCGACACGCGGCTGTATTTCCAGCACGCGACGAAGGACGAGTTCATCGGGACCATCGAAAGGATCCTGAACCGCAGGGTGCGGGCCTGCAACAGCAGCATCGACACCCACGAGGACGTCTCGGCTGAGGTCTTCCATCTGGAGCCGATCGGTGGCGTCGAGTAAATCAGGCTGAGCTAGTCAGCCCCACCAATCGCGCTGCCCCTCGACGTCCTCGCGCGGATCCTCACCGAGGTTGGGCGCGCCGATGACGAGGATCTCGAGGCCCTCAAGGCCCGCCTCGTAGCCTCGCCACGTGCCCGGCGAGACGCGCACCGCGTCCCATTCCCCGAGCTCGACGACCTCGTCGTCGAGCTTCATCCGCCCGCCCCCACGCAGGACCACGTACACCTCCTCCTGCCTCCTGTGCGTGTGGCCGTACGGAAAGCGATACCCGGGCGGGACGCGCTGGTAGCTGAGGCCGGAGTTCTCGAGCTCGAGCACCTTCGTCGCCATCCGGAACTCCAGGTCCGGCGCGCCCTCGAACTTCGACCCGATGTCCTCCAGGTCCTCCTTGAGGTTCCTGAGCGTGAACGGCACCGCGCAATCCTAGGGCAGCCTTCGTCGAATCGCCGCCGCTGGTGTCGTGGGCGCCCCGGCGGGGGCCAGGGCGCCCGCTCAGGGCACTCAGCCCTGCTTGGTGATCGAGACGGCCGGGACGGCCGCATCTACGCGATGCGTATGCATTCGGCGCTCACCCCCTTTCCCACGGGTCGTTTGCAAACCGGCCCGTAGGATTGCTTAGGGAGCCTCGATCAATGCAGGTACCTATTTCGGTTACCGAGTGGTTAGCGCTAATACTTCTCACCAGTCGGCCAGTCATCAACCAACTTGAGGAGATCCACAGGTGCCCTCCAGCGAGAAGAAGAACCGACCACAGACCGGGCGGACCCCGAAGCTCGACCCGCGTATGGCGAAGGCCCTGAGTCACCCACTGCGAACCGAGATCATCGCCATCCTGAGCGACCGCTGCGCGAGCCCAAGCGAAATGACCGAGATACTCGGCGAGCCCCTCTCCAACGTCAGCTACCACACGAACGAGCTGCTGAAACTGGAATGCCTGGAAGTCGTCGATCAGGAGCAGGTCCGAGGCGCGACGAAGACGCGCTACAGGGCGACGACGAAGATGCTGTTGGACAACCCCGACTGGGAACGACTCGGCAAGGCGGTGCGGACGGGGATAAGCATCAACGCCATGAACGAAGTGAGCCGGCGCGCAGCCGACGCGATGGAGGCGGGAACCTTCGACCGCCGAACCGACCGCACCCTCATCACCCTGAAACTGGACGTGGACGAGCAGGCGTGGCTGGACGCGAACGAGGCGCTGCGTGTCGCCTATGAGCGGATCGAAGACATCAAGGTCGAAGCTGCCGCCCGCAAGGCTGAGGGCGCCAAGACGTTCCGCATGACGGCCTCCCTCCTGGGATACCCGTCGCCGACACAGGAACCGCAGTAGCGCTGGATTGAGTAGCTGGGGAGCGGGGCATGAAGCCCGGTTCGGCGGAGGATTTCGAGCGAATCGCTGGCGATCTCCCGACTGACGGCGAGGGCTAGTCTCGTCCCGTTCGGCGGCTTGGCTTTTCGGTAGCGCTTTTCGTCCCGCTGCACGTGGCTTCGGCAGAACGTAGAAATCTGCCGCCAGTCTCGATTCGGTTCGACCGCGAGGAGTGGCAGGAAGAGGTTGAGCGCTTAGACGAGCGCTCAGAGGCGCGTATCCAGGCGGAGCGCGCCCGCCGAAATCGAGGTCGGAAAGGCCGCTCTCGATCTGCAGAAGTGTGAGGCTGCCGACGGAGCGAGCAGGACGAGACTTGTCGGCTGCGTGAAGTCGTACGTGCCGCTTCGGGAAGCAGGGAGCCTCTGAGGCGCCGTTCGGCTTCGTGTTCCAGTTGGCGCAAATCCCAGACGGCAGCCTCGTTTGGAACTTCATTCCCTCTCGACCTCGGGAGGCGGCGCATTCCGCTTGCTGCTGCGATGCCGGAGGAGGGACTCGAACCCCCGACACGCGGATTATGATTCCGCTGCTCTAACCAGCTGAGCTACTCCGGCGGGATAGGGGATCGTAGCGAGGCGGGACGGCACGGCGGGCTGCTGCTGACGCACCCTGGGGTCGCGCCTCGGTATGCCGGGCGATGATGCGGCGGTTGCAGGAGAAAAGACGGCAGCGGGTACGCATCATGGGTAGGGTGGGCCGGTGACGGCGGAACTGGACAAGGCGGTGAAGACGGTCGTCCGCAAGTGCATGGGGATCCAGCCGGGCGAGGACGTTCTGGTCGTCTGCAATCCGGTCACCGAAGAGATTGGGGCGCTGATGCGGATCGAGGCGCAGGGGGAGGGCGCTGACGCCACCCTCGCGGTGATCTCCGAGCGCGACTCGGCCGCCGCCGAGCCGCCGCGGGCGGTCGCGGCGGCGATGGCAGCCGCCGACGTGGTCCTGGCGCCGACGATCCAGTCGATCTCCCACACCGAAGCCCGCAAGCTGGCCAGCGAGGCCGGCGTCCGGGTCGGCAGCCTTCCCGGCGTCACCGAGGAAATGCTGAGCCGGCTGATGACCAGCGACCTGGAGGAGATCCGGCGCCGCAGCTGGGCGGTCGTCACCGCCCTCAACCGCGGCTCGGAAGCTCGCATCACCTGCCCCCACGGCAGCGACCTGCGGGTCGGGCTCGAGGAGCGGCTCGGCATCGCCGACGCCGGCGAACTCGGTAACCGCGGCGCCTTCGGCAATCTGCCCTGCGGCGAGGGGTTCGTCGCTCCGGTCGAGGGGACGGCCGAGGGGGTGCTCGTCGTCGACGGCTCGATCGCCGAGGTCGGCCTGCTCGACACCCCGACCGCCCTGACGATCCGCGGGGGTCACCTGGTCGAGGCGACCGGCCCGGACGGCTCCCGGCTGATGGAGCTGCTGACCGCCCACGGCGAGGACGGGACCAACGTCGCCGAGCTGGGGATCGGCACCAACGAAGAAGCGGTCCTCACCGGCAACATCCTCGAGGACGAGAAGATCCTCGGCACCTGCCACGTCGCCTTCGGCGCCTCGGCCGCGATCGGCGGCCGGGTCCAGGTCCCCGTCCACCTCGACTGCGTCCTGCTCGAACCGACGGTGGAGATCGACGGCGAGGCGATCGTCGGCGGCGGCGACCTGCTCGTCTGAGGCGGGGAGCATGGCCCCCCTCCTCGCGGTCCCGAACGTCTCGGAGGGAGGCGACGCCGAGCTGCTGGGCCGGCTCGAGCGGGCCTTCACCCGCGGCGTCAGGCTCCTCGACCGCCACTCCGACGGAGACCACGCCCGCTCCGTCTTCACCCTGGCCGGGGCGCCGGGGGCGCTGACCGGGGCTCTGGCCGCCGGAGCCGCGGAGGCGGTCGAGACGATCGACATGCACGGCTACCGCGGCGTGCACCCGGCGATCGGCGCCCTCGACGTCTGCCCGGTGGTCTGGCTCGGGCGCGGCGATCGCGACGCCGCCCGCACCGAGGCGGTGGCCGCGGCTGAGCAGATCGGCGGCCTCGGCGTCCCTGTCTTCCTCTATGGCGAGCTGGCGCGGGACCCGGGACGCGCCGAGCGCGCCTACTTCCGCAACGGCGGCCTCGCCGAGCTCTGGCTGCGGATGGAGTCGGGCGAGCTGCGACCGGACTTCGGCCCCGACCTCCCGCACCGCACCGCCGGCGCCACCCTGGTCACGGCGCGCCCGCCGCTGGCCGCCTTCAACGTCGAGCTCGACAGCGGCGACGTCGAGGTCGCCCGCGCTGTCGCGGCCGGGTTGCGGGAGTCCGGCGGAGGCCCCGCGGGCGTGCGCGCGATCGGCCTGCCGCTCTCCAGCGGCCGGGCGCAGGTCTCGGCCAACGTCCACGATCCGCTGGCGGTGCCGCTGGGGGAGGTCGTCGCCCGGGTGCGGGAGCTTGCCGCCCTCCTGGGCGCGCGCCCGGTGGAGGCCGAGCTGGTGGGCCTGGTCCCTCGGGCGGCGCTGGCCGGATACCCGTCCGAGGTGCCGATCCGCGGCTTCGACCCCGAGCGGCACGTGATCGAGTCACGGCTCGCCGAGGCGACCGACTAGATTTCCTCGCACGATGGCCCAGACGAGGAAGAGGCGCCGGCGCAAGCGCCGCGGCACCCAGGGCGGCAGGGTCGACCCGACCCCTCGCCGCAGCCGTCCCCGCAGCCGCGAGGAGGCGAAAGCGCAGGCGCGGGCGCGCCGCAAGCCGACGGCCAAGGAGGACCTGCCGCCGACCTGGCGCAACTCGCTGATCCGCGGCCTCTTCGCGGCCGTGATCTTCGCCCTCCTCCTGGTCCTGCTGTTCGGGCGGCCGCTCGGGGCCGCGCTGATCTTCGGCGGCTTCATGCTCGCCTTCTACGTCCCCGCCGGCTACTACATCGACATGGCGTTGTGGCGGCGGCGGGAGCGGGCGCGGATCCGCGCGCGGGAGGAGTAGTGGCGCTCGACGTCGAGATGCTCACTGTCGGGCAGATCGGCGAGAACTGCTTCCTCCTCCGGGCGCCCGGCTCCGACCGGCTGCTCGTCGTCGACCCCGGCGAGGAGGCGGAGCGGATCCTGGCGGCGGTCGAGGCGACCGGCGCGGAGGTCGAGGCGATCCTGATCACCCACTGCCACTTCGACCACGTCGGCGCGGTCGCGCCGGTGGCGAGGGCGACCGGGGCGCCGGTCTACTGCCCCGAGATCGAGGCGCCGATCCTCGCCGACATCATGGCCTACGTGCCCTGGGCCGGCTTCGGGCCCTACGAGAGCTACGAGGCCGACCATCTCGTCCGCGGCGGCGAGGCGCTGGAGCTGGCCGGGCTGGAGCTGGACGTCCTCTTCACCCCGGGCCACAGCCCCGGCCACGTCACTTACGCGGTGCGGGGGGAGGACGCGGTCTTCTCCGGCGACGTCCTCTTCCAGGGATCGGTCGGCCGGGTCGACCTCCCCGGCGGCGACGGCCCGACGCTGCTGGCCTCGATCGCGAGGCTGCTCGAGGCCTATCCCGACGAGACCGTCGTCCACCCCGGCCACATGGGCCTGACCACGCTCGGCGCCGAGCGGGCGACCAATCCCTTCCTCGGCTCGCTGGCGGGCTGAAGCCGCGCCCGTTGAACTAAGGTCGCCCACCATGGCACGTCGTTTCAAGGCGCCGAGGGGAACCTTCGACATCCTGCCGGACCAGGCCACCGGGAGGGGAAGGATCGAACGTGCCGCGGCGCGGATCCTCTCCCGTGCCGGCTATCGATCCATCGCCACTCCTGCTTTCGAGGACACCGATCTCTTCATCCGAGGAGTGGGAAAGTCGACCGACATCGTCCAAAAGGAGATGTTCACCTTCTCCGACAAGGGGGATCGGAGCCTTACGCTCCGCCCGGAGGGGACCGCGCCGATCTGCCGGGCCTACGTCGAGCACGGGATGCACAAATGGCCGCAGCCGGTCAAGCTCTCCTACGTCGGCCCGTTCTTTCGCCACGAGCGGCCGCAGGCAGGTCGCTACCGTCAGTTCCACCAGATCGGGATCGAGGCGATCGGGAGCGAGTCGCCGCTGGCCGACGCCGAGGCGATCATCGTCCTCTCGGAACTGCTGAACGAGCTCGGCGTCGCTGGGCTGACCCTGCGCCTGGGGAGCCTGGGCTCGGCGGCCTCGAGGCAGGACTATCTCGACCAGCTGTCGCGGTACCTGACTCGCAACGAGGATCGCCTGGGTGAGGCCGTGCGACGGCGATTCCGATTGAACCCCCTGCGCGCATTCGACGCCAAGGACGAGCAGACCCGTGAGGTGATGAGGGACGCTCCCGCCCCGGTGGAGACCCTCGTCGGCGAGGATGCCCTGCACTTCGAAGAAGTGAAGGACCTTCTCGGCGCGGCGGGGATCTCCTACGTCGTCGACCGGACCCTGGTGCGCGGACTCGACTACTACGCGCGGACGATCTTCTCGTTCGAGTGCGAGGCGCTCGGAGCGCAGTCGGAGGTCGGTGGGGGCGGACGCTACGACGGCTTGATCGAGCAACTGGGAGGCCCGCCCACGCCTGCCGTCGGTTGGGCAGTGGGTATCGAGCGGATCCTGCTCGCGCTGGACGGAGAGGTTCCGGAGCGGGAGCACAGGCCGATCATCTTCATCGCCTACGACCAGGACGCTCCCTTTGCCGTCAAGGAACAGATGGTCTCCATGCTCAACCGCCTGCGCCTCGGCGGGGTGGACGCGGAAGCGGACCTGAAGGGCCGCGGGCTGAAGAGCCAACTCAAGCACGCGAACAGGATCGGGGCCAGCCATGTCCTGCTGCTCGCCGACCGGAGTGCCGAGCTGAAAGACATGGAGACCGGAGACCAACGACCCGTAGATCCTTGGGAAGTCGTCCAAAGCTTCATCGGAGACGCAGCGTGACCGCCGCGCCGCCGCTGCGCGACACCGCCTACCGCGACACCTGGTGCGGCCAGGTGCTGCCGGAGCGGGTCGACTCGGTCGTCCGCCTGGCTGGCTGGGTGCACCGCCGCCGCGACCACGGCGGCCTGATCTTCGTCGACCTCCGCGACCGCACCGGGATCGTCCAGCTGGTCTTCAACCCCGACGCCTACGAGGGCTCCTTCGAGCAGGCCCACAGGCTGCGGGCCGAGGACGTCCTCACCGCGACCGGGACGGTCGTCCGCCGCAGCGAGGAGACGGTCAACCCCGAACTCGCCACCGGCGCGGTCGAGCTCCGGGTCAGCGCGGCGGAGGTGCTCTCGCAGGCCGAGACGCCGCCGTTCCAGATCGAGGGGTTCAGCGGCGAGGTCGGCGAGGACACCCGGCTGCGCTACCGGTACCTCGACCTGCGGCGCGAGCAGATGCAGCGGGCGCTGCGGCTGCGCCACCGGGTCGTCGCGGCGATGCGCGAGTTCCTCGACGGCGAGGGCTTCACCGAGGTCGAGACGCCCGTCCTCACCCGCTCGACGCCCGAGGGCGCCCGCGACTTCCTCGTCCCCAGCCGCCAGCAGCAGGGCTCCTTCTACGCGCTGCCGCAGTCGCCGCAGCTGTTCAAGCAGCTGCTGATGGTCTCGGGGCTGGAGCGCTACTACCAGGTCGCCCGCTGCTTCCGCGACGAGGCGACCCGGGCCGATCGCCAGGCCGAGTTCACCCAGCTCGACCTCGAGATGTCCTTCGTCGGCGTCGAGGGGGTGATCGAGGCCAACGAACGGTTGCTGGCGCACGTCTTCGAGCGGGTCGGGGGGCCGGAGATCGAGATCCCGATGCAGCGCATGTCCTACGACGAGGCGATGTCCCGGTTCGGCAGCGACCGCCCCGACCTGCGCTTCGGCCTGGAGCTGGTCGACCTCGGCGACGCCCTGCGGGAGACCGAGTTCAAGGTCTTCCGCTCGGTGCTGGAGGGGGGCGGCTCGATCCGCGGCATCAACGCCGGCCGCCGCGAGCTGCCCCGCTCCGAGCTCGACGGCCTGATCTCCCGCGCCCAGGAGCTGGGCGCGAAGGGCCTCGTCTGGGCGTTCCGCGAGGGGGACGGCTGGCGCTCGCCGACCGCGAAGTTCCTCAGCGAGGGCGAGCTGGCAGACCTCAACCGGCGCCTCGGCGCCCAGGAGGGCGACCTGCTGCTGCTGGTCGCCGACAAGCGGCCGGTGACCGACGCCGTGCTCGGCCAGCTGCGCCTCGACCTCGCCGCGCGCTTCGAGCTGATCGAGGAGGGCGAGGACCGGCTGGTCTGGATCGTCGACTGGCCGCTGATGGAGTGGAACGAGGGGGAGAAGCGCTGGGACCCGCTGCACCACCCCTTCACCGCGCCGGCCGGCGAGTTCGATTCCGACGATCCGGGCGCCGCCCGCGCCCTCGCCTACGACGTGGTCTGGAACGGGCAGGAGCTGGGAGGCGGCTCGATCCGCAACCACAGCGCCGAGGCGCAGGAGGCGGTCTTCGCCGCCCTCGGCATCGACCGCGAGAAGGCCGCGGCGCGCTTCGGCTTCCTGCTCGAGGCGCTGCGCTACGGCGCGCCGCCGCACGGCGGCATCGCCTACGGCGTCGATCGCATCGTCCAGCGGCTCGCCGGCGCGGAGACGATCCGCGACGTCATCGCCTTCCCGAAGACGGCCTCGGGATTCGACCTGCTGACCGGTGCGCCGGCGGCGGTCGACGAGCAGCAGCTGCGCGAGCTGGGCGTCGCGATCCACAACCGGAACCCGCCGGGGCGCTGATGCGGGCGAAGCGGCGGCCGGCCGGCTGAGATGGGCCTGCGGGACTGGATCCCCCGCAGGTGGCGGCCGGCCCCGGGACCCGGGCAGACGCCGGTCCACGTCGACGACCCCGGCTTCGACGGCTGGGAGGTGGTGCGGGACTTCGGCGACCTGCGGACGGCGCGAGCCTGGCACCAGTCGCTGAGGGAGGCTGGGTTCGAGGCCGTTCTCACCGCCGACTGGCCGCTCGACCGTTTCGGCCGCGGCGACATCTCCCTGCGGGTGCCGCCGGAGCAGTGGAGCGAGGCCGAGTGGCACCTCTCGAACCTGGACGACTAGCGCCACCGAACCGGGTTTGGCAGGCGCAGCTTGGTGGTACCGTTGGAGCAGGCTCGAACCCGTACGAGAGCCGTCTCACCGTTTGACCCAACACAAACGGCGCGGGAGCTGAGAAGTCTCCGGGTCCCTTGGGACTCGGAGCAGGCACCCACCTTCACTTGAAGGGATCAAAGCCAGAGGCGGCAACGGCGGGTTGGGGCCTTTTTTGCGCCTTGCGCCGGTGAATCGGCACAAACCGCGCGCCACACGCGAGCGCTTGCCCGGCACGCTCGCCGGCATGGATCGCGAGCGGTCACTTCGACGCACTATCGATGTCGAATCGACCGCTCGTTCCCGCGACCTGGCGGTCGAGCGACTGGCGCGTCGCCAGCATGGGGTGGTGGCGCGGCGGCAACTGCTGGCGATTGGGCTTGGGCGGGTCGCCGTTGTCGAGCGCCTCAAGCACGCCTACTTGCACGAGGTGCACCGGGGGGTCTACGTCTTTGGCTCCAGGCGGATCGGCCGCAAGGGAAGGTGGATGGCGGCTGTGCTGGCTAGTGGCGATCGAGCTGTCCTCAGCCATCGCTCCGCCGCGCGGCTTTGGAAGCTCCTGCCAACCAAGGCTGAGCCCGTGGAAGTGACATGTACGTCCTCCAGCCGCAGCCGCAGGGACGGAATCGTCTGTCACCGCTCGACCATCGCCGGAGACGAGTGGTCGCTCGAGCATGGGATTCCGGCTACGTCGCCCTCCAGGACGATCTTCGATCTCGCGGGGGTGGCGGATATGCGAGAGCTGGAGCGGGCGTTCCACGAGGCGGAAGCGCGACAACTGCGCAGCAGGGTGGCGCTGCCGACGTTGTTGGAGCGATATCCAGGACGGCGCGGCAGTCGGAACGTCCGGGCGCTTCTCGCGTCGCGGCGGCCGGCGGGGATCACGCGGAATGACTTCGAGGAGGCGTTCGTGTCGCTCGTCGACGCCCATGGGGTGCCGCGGCCGCGGATGAACGCGCACCTGGCGCTGCGCGGGCGCTTCTTCGAGATCGACGCGCTCTGGGAGGAGCGGTGGGTGGCGGTCGAGTTGGACAGCCGCAGCATCCATGTGACGACGAAGCGGTTCGAGAGCGATCGGCAGCGAGACCGCATCCTCGTCGCGGAGGGGTGGCGGACGATGCGGATCACCTGGAGGCAGCTGCAGGACGAACCGGACGAGATCGTCGCCGACCTGCGCTCGGCGCTCGAACGGCCCCTCCCCACGCACACCGACCGAGCAAGGTAGGTGTGCGTGGGGAGGGGCCGGAGGTAGGAGCAGGGGCGCGGAGACGGGCGGCCGGTACGGCGGGTCATGCCTCACGCGCTCTACCCTTGCCATGTGGAACAGGAGCTTTTCGAGCACTTCCTGCGTGACGAGAGCCGGCTTGGGCCGGTGGTCGATGGCGCTTTCGTCGGCTCTGCCGGGGGGGCGGCCTGCGGGGATCTCGCGCGTATCTCCTTCCTGGTAGAGGACGGCCGCATCGGCTCCGTCACCTTCGCCGCCGAGGGGTGCGGGGCCACCCGCGCCGCCACCGCCGCCGTCGCCGAGATGGTCGACGGCGCCGAGGCCCTCGACGCCGCCCTGCTTGACATCGACACCGTCGACGAGGCAATCGGCGGCCTCTCGCCTTCCAAGCGCCACGCTGCCCAGCTCGCCACCGACGCCCTCCACCGAGCCCTTTCGATCGCCGCTTCTTCGCCCCTATCGCTCGTGCCGCCGCCCGAGCTGGGGGCGGGAGGCCCCCCCGAGGAGCCTCCACCTAACTCGCGACGGAGGGGGGCCTCCCGCCCCTCACGCCGCGTAGCCGTCGCCATGTCCGGCGGTGTCGACAGCGCCGTCGCCGCGCTCCTCGCCCGGGAGCAGGGCGCCGAGGTGGTCGGCGTCACCGTCAAGCTATGGACCGATCCCAAGACCGACGGGGCGAAGGCCTGCTGCTCGCCGGAGGCGGTCCTCGGCGCCCGCGCCCTAGCTCACCAGCTCGGCATCCCGCACTTCACCCTCGACCTCGAGGAGGACTTCCGGCGCCGCGTCGTCGAGCGCTTCGTCGGCGGCTACGCCGAGGGCCGGACGCCCAACCCCTGCATCCTCTGCAACGGCGAGGTCCGCCTCGCGGCGATGGTCGACCTGGCCGAGCGGGCCGGCGCCGATCGCCTCCTCACCGGCCATTACGCCCGGATCGTCGAGGACGCCGAGGGTCCGCTGCTGGCACCGGCGGCGGACCGGGCCAAGGACCAGAGCTACATGCTCGCCGCCCTGCCCCCGGAGCTGCTCGGCCGCCTCGGCTTCCCGCTCACCGAGCTGACCAAGGCGGAGGTGCGCGAGATCGCCGCCCGCCACGGCCTCGCCGTCGCCCGCAAGGCCGAGAGCCAGGACCTCTGCTTCCTCGCCGGCCAGGGCAAGCGCGGTTTCCTGCGCCGCCACGGCGGCCTGCGCGAGCGCGAGGGCGCGGTCGTCGACTCCGCCGGGCGCACCCTCGGCCGCCACCGAGGCCACCACGAGTTCACCGTCGGGCAGCGCCGCGGCATCGGCGTCTCGGCCCCCGAGGCGCTCTACGTCCTCGCCACCGACGCCGCGACCAACACCGTCACCGTCGGCACCCGCGCCGAGCTGGAGCGGCGCAGCGTCCGCGTCCGCGACGCCGTCCTCCACCGCGACGGCGGGGAGGTCGACACGGTCAAGCTCCGCTACCGCTCGCGTGCCCTCCCCGCCACGGTCTCGGCGGCGGGGAGGGGTCGGCACCCCGTCCTGGAGGTGGAGCTGGGCGAAGCCTTCGCCGGAGTCGCCCCGGGCCAGACGGCGGTGCTCATGGCCGGCGAGCGGATCGTCGGCCACGGCACCATCGCCGATCCCTCCTAGGCCAACCCGCTACGCCTGGGTCTCCGCCTCCTCCTGGGCTTTGTCCTCATGCATCTGCGCGACGGCTTTCACGCAGCGGCTGAAATCGGTGCCCTTCTCGCCCTTGACGTGCTTCTTGCTTTCCGTCTTGCACGCCTGCCTGGGGCTGAGGTCGTTGTTGTCGGCCTGCTTCAGCGTGTGGACGCAGCGGCTGAACTCGGTGCCCTTCTCGCCCTGGACGTGTTTCTTGCTTTTGCCTTTGCAGTACCAGCCGTAGGCGTGGCCCTTCGGCTGGTGCGTCTGCGGCGGGTGGTCGGGGGCGTAGTCGGGGCCCGCGGCCCCGGCAACGCTCGGCACCGCTGCGATCGCCATCACGGCGAGGCCGGCGGCGAGCTTCGATTGCAGCTTCATCTTTGCCTCCTTCGACGAGGTCGAACGAACCTTCGAGTTCCCTTGGAACGGGCTTGCCCCTCCCTGTGTAAGGGCAAACCCGGCCGCCCCTGCCGAGTTCCGCGCCTGGGCGGACAGGTGTCCGAGTCGGCAAATATTTAGGCTCCCTAACATGAGGGCGCAGGAGATCCGCGACACCTACCTGTCGTACTTCGCCGAGCGCGGTCACAGGATCGTCCCCTCCGCCTCGCTGGTGCCCTCGGTCCACGACCCCTCGGTCCTGTTGACGACGGCGGGGATGCAGCCGTTCAAGCCCTACTTCCTCGGCCGCGAGCAGCCGCCGGCGCCGCGCCTCGCCGACGTGCAGAAGTGCTTCCGCACCACCGACATCGAGGAAGTCGGCAACACCGCCCGCCACATGACCTTCTTCGAGATGCTCGGCAACTGGAGCTTCGGCGACTACTTCAAGGCCGAGTCGATCCCCTGGGGCTGGGAGCTCTCGACGCAGGGCTTCGGGATGGACCCGGAGCGGATCTGGGTGACCGTGTTCGGCGGCGACGAGGAGCTCGGGCTGGGACCGGACACCGAGGCGATCGAGATCTGGCGCGCGACCGGGGTCCCGGAGGAGCGCATCGTCCGGCTTGGCCGCGAGGACAACTTCTGGCAGGCCGGGCCGACCGGGCCCTGCGGGCCGTGCTCGGAGCTCTACCTCGACCGCGGCCCGGAGTTCGGCGCCGAGGGCGAGCGGCCGGGGGACGACACCGATCGCTTCCTCGAGTTCTGGAACCACGTCTTCATGAGCTACGACCTCGCCGAGGACGGCAGCCTGGCCCCGCTGCCGATGCGCAACATCGACACCGGGATGGGCCTCGACCGGATGGCGGCGATCCTCCAGGACGTCCCTTCCGTCTTCGAGACCGACCACGTGCGGCCGCTGGTCGACCTCGCCGAGGAGCTCTCCGGTCGCCGCTACGACGAGGGCGGGGCGGTGACCCGGGCGATGCGGATCGTCGCCGACCACAGCCGCGGCGCCGCCTTCCTGATCGCCGACGGCGTCGTCCCCTCCAACGAGGACCGCGGCTACATCCTGCGCCGGATCATGCGCCGGGCGATCCAGCAGGGACGGAGCCTGGGGCTGGACTCGCCCTGGCTCGGCCGCTTCGCCGAGCGGACGATCGAGCTGATGGGCGACGCCTACCCTGAGCTGGTCGCCGAGCGGGAGAACATCCGGCGCTGGGTCGGCGACGAGGAGGAGAGCTTCGGCCGCACCCTCGAGCGCGGGAGCGAGCTGCTCGAGCGCCTGGTGGCCGAGGCCAGGGATGCGGGCACCTCCTGGATCGACGCCGCCGAGGCCTTCAAGCTGCACGACACCTACGGCTTTCCCTATGACCTGACCAGGGAGCTGCTCGCCGCCGAGGGTTTGGCGGTCGACGACCAGGGGTTCGAGGAGCTGATGGAGGAGCAGCGGCAGCGGGCGCGGACGGCGGGCGCCACCGCCCACGGCTCCGAGGACACGCACCAGCGGGTCCTCGCCTTCGCCGAAGCGGCGCCGCCGACCCGGTTCGTCGGCTACGAGACGCTGCGGGCCAGCACCGGCCTCGCCGCCGTCGAGCCGGTCGACGGCAGGGCCCTGGTGAAGCTGGAGGAGAGCCCGTTCTACGCCGAGGGCGGGGGTCAGGTCGCCGACTCCGGCGTCCTGCGCTGGGGCGGGGGGGAGGCGCGGGTCCTCGACGTCTACCGCGTCGGCGAGGACCAGGCCCTGGAGGTCGAGGCGGCGGCGGCGATCGAGCCCGGGATCGCGGTCGAGGCCGAGGTCGACGGGGAGGCCCGCCACGCGACGATGCGCAACCACACCGCGACCCACCTCCTGCACGCGGCCCTGCGCGAGCGGCTGGGAACGCACGTGCGCCAGGCGGGCTCGGCGGTGCGCCCCGACAAGCTGCGCTTCGACTTCACCCACGGGCAGTCGCTCTCCCCGGAGGAGCTGCGCGACGTCGAGGACCGCGTCAACGAGTGGGTGAAGGCGAGCCGGCCGGTGCGCTGGATGCAGATGGGCCGGGCCGAGGCCGAGAAGCTCGGCGCGATGGCGCTCTTCGGCGAGAAATACGGCGAGTGGGTGCGGGTGGTCGAGGTCGACTCCGTCTCCCGCGAGCTCTGCGGCGGGACCCACGTCGCCAACACCGCCGAGGTGGGCATCTTCAAGATCGTCTCCGAGGGATCGAGCGCGGCCAACGTGCGCCGGGTCGAGGCGATCACCGGTCCCGCGGCAATCGATTTCTTCCGCGAGCGCGAGGCGCAGCTGCGCGAAGCCGGCGAGGCGCTGGGCAACCCGCAGGACCCGGTCGCGGCGGCGCGGCGCGCGGCCGAGCGGGCGGCTGCCGATCGACGCAGGCTCAGCGAGCTGGAAAAGGAGCTATCCCGCGCCACCGCGGGCGAGGAGGCCGAAAAGCTCAGCGCAACGGGACAGCAGGTCAACGGAATCTGGGTCAGGGTCGCGCCTGCGCAGGGAGATCAGGAC
>JBKPOX010000100.1:0-4712 GCA_046733335.1 Actinomycetota bacterium
CCACCCGAGTGCGTGCTGGCGATCGCCGCCGGGCGGACCGGCGCCGGCCGCCTCCGCGCCCGCTGCGAGGCGCTGGTCGAGGGGCCCTTCGAGGAGCTGTGGGTCGGCAGCTGGGAGGTGATCGGGGAGCGGCTCCTGCGCGAGTACTCCGAGGAGGCGGGGCTTGAACCGTTCTTCGACGTCCTCGGCCGCGGCGAGCGGTTGGCGATCCTGCTCGACCGGCTCGACGAGCTGCCGCTGCGCCGCCACGAGATCCGCGGCAACCCGGCCGGGCTGCTGGCGCGGCTGCTGGCGCGGATCGACCGGCTGAAGGCCGAACGGGTCGGCCCGACGACGCTGGCCGAGCGGGCGCGGGCGGCGGCGCCGAGCGACGAGGCGGGGCGCGAGGCGGTTCGGCGCGAGCTCGAGTTTGCCGAGCTCTACACGACCCACGACCGCATCTTCACCGAGTCCGGCAGCCTCGACCGCGGCGACGTGTTCCTCGCCCTCGAGTGCCTGCTGGTCGAGCGGCCCGACGTTCGGCGGCTGATCGCCGAGCGCTGGCGGTACCTGATGGTCGACGAGCTCGAGGAGGCGACGCCGGCGCAGCGGGCGGTGCTCGAGTCGCTTGCCGCCGACAACCCGAACCAGCTCTTCGCCGCCGAGGAGGGCGCGGCGGAGGAGTGGTACCGGCGGCTCTGGCCCGAGGGCGAGCGGATCGTGCTGGAGGAGCGCTTCCGCGACCCGCAGCTGGCCTTCTGGCGCTGCGCCAACGAGCGCGCGCAGGCGCAGGCGACGGCGCGGGCGGTCGAACACCTCGTCGCCGCCGGGACGGCGCCGGAGGAGATCTGCGTGCTGGTCGCCGACCCGCCCAGGGTGGGCGGCGCGGTCGCGGCGGCGATGGAAGAGCGCGGCATCCCCTTCCACTTCTTCGGCCCGGCGGCGCTCTTCCAGCGCCCGGAGGTGCGGGACACGATCGCCTGGCTGCGGGTCCTCGCCGACCCCGACGACTCGGCCGCGGCGGCGCGGGCGCTGACCCGGCCGCCGGTCGAGCTGCGCTCCGGCGACCTGGCCCGGCTGACGACGATCGCGCGGCGGCGCAAGCAGGACATGGTCGCTGCCTGCGAAGCCGCCCTCGACAGCCCCCAGTTCCAGCCGGAGGCGCGCGAGCGGATCCAGGCCTTCCTCAGGCTCTACGCGGGGGCCGCTGCGGTGATGGAGGAACGGCGCGCCGACGTCTTCGTGCGGCGGCTGATCGAGCAGGTCGGGCTGCGGCGCCAGCGCCTCTTCGCGGCCCAGCCCGAGGTTGCCGAGCGCCTGCTCGGGCTCTCGCGCCTGGCCGAGCTGGCGACCGCCTGGACCCGGCGCGAACCGCACGGCTCCACCCGCGGCTTCGTCGCCTACCTCAGCGCCGTCGCCGAGGCGGGAGCCGAGCCCGAGGACGTCGAGGAGCCCCCGGCGCCGGGGGCGGTGCGGGGGATGGCCGCCGCGGCGGTCAAGGGGCTCGGCTTCGACCACGTCTTCGTCCTCGGGCTCGAGGAGGAGGCGGACTGGGAGCGGATCGGCTGGCCGGCGCGCAGCGGCCTCGTGCTCTCGCGGGTGGAGCGGGGCCCCGAGGGTGAGGCGGCGCGACCATCGCGCTACTTCGAGCGGGCGCTGGCCGCCGGCGGCGAGGAGGAGCTGCACGAGGAGGAGCTGTTCGGGCCGGCCGAGGGCCTGCACGCGACCTACCGGGCGCTGCGCGAGCAGGTGCTGGAGGCCTCCTGGCGGGCGGGCCGCGAGCTCTCCGAGCCGCGGCTCGACACGGCGATCGACGTCAACCGGGCGATCGCCCGCTACCTGGAGCTGCTGAAGCTGGCGGCGCTGGCCCAGCGGCCCGGGGACGAGCCGACCGCCGAGGCGATCGAGGCGGTGAACGGGCTGCTGCGGCAGGTCGCGAGCCCAGAGCAGCAGGCCGAGCTCGACGCCTCGGCACTCGACGCCTACTTGCTCGACTCCGAGCGCGAGCGGGGACGGCGGCTGGAGCTGGTCGCGGCGCGCGAGGAGCCCTCGCTGGCGGCCTTCTTGCCGCGGCGCGGCGACGGCAGGCTCAGCCTCTCGGCGTCGGACCTGACCCTGTACCTGACCTGCCCGCTGAAGTACAAGTTCGCCCGCGTCTTCGGCATCCCCCAGGAGCCGACGATCAACCAGCGCTTCGGGATCCTCTTCCACAACGTCCTCGAGCGCTTCCACAAGGACCCGCCCGCGAACGAGCACGAAGGGCTGTCGAGGCTGAACCGGCTCTTCGCCGAGGGCTGGCGGCGGACGGGTTTCGGCGACTCCGACGACGAGCTGCAGTTCCGCGACCGGGCGCGCGAGGCACTGCGCCTCTACTGGGAGCGCGAGCGGCTCTCGGAGGGCGAACCGGTCTGGTTGGAGAAGAAGTTCGACTTCAAGGTCGGCGACCACCACGTGCGTGGCCGCGTCGACCGCGTCGACCGCCTGCCCGAAGGCGACTACGAGCTGATCGACTACAAGACCGGCGAGCGCAAGAGCGAAGAGGACCTCGCCAGCGACCTGCAGCTCGCCCTGTACCGGATGGCGGCGCGGGAGGCCTGGGGCATCGAGGCGGGAACCGGCAGCTACTACTACGTGCTCGACGCCGAGAAGGTGCCGGCGCCGACCCGCCCCGACGACGCCGAGCGGGTCGAGCGCACCGTGCTCCAGGTCGGCGAGGGCATCCTCGGCCAGGACTTCGAGCCGCGCCCCTCTCCTAATGTCTGCAGCTGGTGCGACTACAAGCTGATCTGCCCGGCGGCGGAAGCGTAGTCCTGCCTCACGAGGAGTCGTTGCCTCGCTGGCGGAGGAAGCGCTGGAACTCGCGCGCGAGGGTGTCGGCCGAGGGCAGCTCGCCCCCGTCCTCGAGGAGGTCGGCCTGTTCTGCCTCGATCCGCTGGACCAGCTCCTCGATCTCGGGGTTGGCGGCGACGGCGCGGCCGATCTGCTCCTCGTAGTCGACGGTTTCCTCCTCCAGCTCCGAAGCCTCGACGGCGATCCCGGTCAGCGCCTCGAGCCGGCGCAGCAGCGCCAGAGCCGCTTTCGGGTTCGGCACCGCGGCTACGTAGTGCGGCACCGCCGCCCACAGCGAGGCCGAGTCGAGCCCGTTGCGGCGGCAGAGGTCGTGGATGACGCCCACGATCCCGGTCGGCCCCTCGTAGCTGGAGCGCTCCAGCTCCAGCTCCTCGACCAGCGCCTCGCTCGAGGCGAGGCCGGTGATCGGCACCGGCAGGGTGTGGGAGACCTCGGCGATCAGGGCGCCGAGGGTGATGATCATCTCGACGCCGAGGGTGTCGGCGGCGGTGGAGATCGTTTCCGAGAAGGTGCGCCAGCGCAGGTTCGGCTCGGTGCCGTCGAGGAGGATCAGGTCGCGGTCGGCGCCCGGGACCTCGACCGCGATCAGGTTGTTTTCCGGCCACTCGACGCGGCGGGTTTGGCCTTCGTCGAGCGTGATCGTCGGCCGCGTCGACTGGAAGTCGAAGAACTCCTCCGGATCGAGGTGGGCGATCAGCCGCCCGTCGAGCGAGTTGCCGACCGCCGCCAGCGCCGTCGAGGCCGCCGCGGCGGCGTCGTTCCAGCCGCGGAAGGCGCAGACCATGACCGGCGAGCGCAGGTGCGGCAGGTCTCCATCCCAGGTCAGCGAATCCACGCTTTTGAGCGTAGACCATGAAATGCGCCCGGTCGCGTTTCCGAGCCACAGGCCGGGCAAGGCTCGGCGCCGGTCAGGGCGCGGAGCGGGCGCGGCGCACCAGCTGCGCCGCCATGAAGAGGGCGAGCGCCGCGAAGGCGAGCTGGAGGGCGCGTTCGGAGACGTTGTTGGCGAGGGCGACGCCGACGAGGACGCCGAGCGGCGAGAGGATGCCGATGACCAGCGCCTCGCGAAGGCGGACGTTGCCGTAGCCGTTCTGGCGGTAGGCGCCGACGAGCGCGACGAGGACGATCATCAGCAGCGAGGTTGACTCGGCCTCGACCTGGCCGAGGCCGACGAAGACCGTCAGCGCCGGCACGAAGAGGATGCCGCCGCCGACGCCGACGAGGCCGCCGGTCATCCCCCCGGCGAGGCAGATCAGCGCCGCCGCCAGCTCGCTCACGAGAGGATCAGCTCCACGGCGATCGCGACGAGGAGCAGGGCGAAGAGGTAGGAGACCGCGCGCTGGGGGATCCGCTGCTGGAGCGCGGTGCCGGCGAGGACGCCGAGGATCGCCGGCAGCGCCAGCAGCAGGCCGGTGGCGAGGTGGACGTTGCCGTAGAGGCCGCCCTGGGCGAGGGCGCCGAGCAGCCCGATCGGGACGATCGCGGCGAGGCTGGTGCCGGTGGCGAGCCGCTCGCCGTAGGCGAACCAGAGGATCAGCAGTGGGACGATGACCGTCCCTCCCCCGACCCCGAAGAGCCCGCTGAAGGCGCCGGCGAGGGTGCCGATCGCCGCCAGCTTCCAGACCGCGTGATCGGGGGTGGAACCGGCGGCGGCAGACATCCCGCGATACTAGTGCCGTGTCTCACCACCACGAGACGCGGGACGCGGTCCCCTGGACCACGAGTCTCGGCCCGCTACGCGACGACCCGGGCCGCAGCGCGATCCTCACCGACGTCGACGGGACGCTGGCGCCGATCGTGGCGCGACCCGAGGAAGCGACGGTGCCCCGCCGCGCCAGCGAGCTGCTCGGCGCGCTCGCCGAGCGCTTCGCCCTGGTCGGCTG
>JBKPOX010000101.1:0-3523 GCA_046733335.1 Actinomycetota bacterium
CGCTTGTAGTGGTTGTAGACGGCGACCGAGAGCGAGCGCTTGGCGGCCTCCTGACCGACCACGTACTCCTGCAGGACATCGTGGATCTCCTGCGGTTTCGGCAGGTTCTCGAGCTCGAAGACGGGCGGCGCCGTCAGCTCCTCGTCGATGATCTCGTTGCAGAGGTCGATGCACTCGTCGCAGATGTAGACGCCGGGGCCGGCGATCAGCTTTTTCACCTGGCGCTGCGACTTGCCGCAGAAGCTGCAGAGGAGCTGCTCATTCGAGTCTGAAGGACGTGCCAGCGGAATCCCCTCCTAACGGGACCGGATCTCTTGCCTCCGGCGGCGCCCCAAAGCTTAGAGAGGGACCTGCACCGGTTCGTGAGGGTCGTTTACGGCATCGGCGGGGCGGTCCCTTCACATGAGCGCCGGCTTGCGGCGGCGCTTCCGTGGCGGGTCCCCGCCGAGCCGGAGACGAGCTGGGCCCCCCGCTCAGGTCGATCGCAGGTGGGACGGCGGTGGCAGGCGCGCGTTAGCGTCAATTCCGTGACTTCGACGCTGGAGCCGGTCGACCGGGACGATCCGCAGGTGCGCAGGCTGTACGCCGCCTTCGTCCGCGAGGCCGACGGGCCCCTCGCCTACGACCGCGAGAGCGCCGGGATCGACCTCGACGAGGAGATCGCGAAGGGGCCGCCGCCGGACCTGGCCCCGCCAAACGGGGTGCTGCTGCTTGCCAGGGTCGATGGAGAGCCGGCAGGGCTCGGCGGCATCCGTTACCTCGACACCGAGATCGCCGAGGTGAAGAGCATGTACGTGGCTCCCGCCTTCCGCGGCACCGGCCTCGGCCGCCGCATCCTCGCCCGTCTCGACGAGATCGCCCTCGACCACGGCTGCCGGGCGGTCCGACTCGACACCTCCGATTACCTCACCCCCGCGGTCGGCCTCTACCGCTCCGCCGGCTACCGCGAGGTCCCCGCCTACAACCGGAATCCCAAAGCCGACCTCTGGTTCGAACGGACCCTGCGGCAGGACGGTTAGCGGTCCCAGCGCCGCAGCTCGGCTTCGGGATCGACGGCGGCCGTCGCCGGCGGCCGCTCAGTGGTGCTCGATCACGCGGTCGACGATGTTGTACCCCTTCGCCTCCTCCGCGCTCATGAAGTAGTCCCGCTCGGTGTCTTTGGTCACCTTGTCGAACGGCTGACCGGTGTGCTGGGCGATGATCTCGTCGAGCCGGCGGCGAACGTCAATGATCTCTTTGGCGTGGATCTCGATGTCGGTCGCCTGACCTTGGAAGCCGGCCGAGACCTGGTGGATCAAGATCTTCGAGTTCGGCAGCGCCATCCGCTTGCCCTGAGCGCCGCCGCAGAGCAGGAGCGCCCCCATGCTCATCGCGACCCCGACGCAGATCGTCTGCACGTCGGGTTTGATGAACTGCATCGTGTCGTAGATGGCGAGCCCGGCGTACACCGATCCCCCGGGGGAGTTGATGTAGAGGCTGACGTCCTTGTCGGGGTCCTCGGACTCCAAATGCAGCAGCTGGGCGACGATCAGATTGGCGATGTCCTCGGTGACAGGCGTGCCGAGGAAGACGATCCGCTCGCCGAGCAGGCGGGAGTAGATGTCGAATGCGCGCTCGCCGCGCGAGGTCTGCTCGACCACCATCGGGACCAGAGGGCTCATCGCTCGGACTCTATAGAGAGGGTTGGGTGGGCAGACGAGCGGTCACTTCGACATCGATAGTGCGTCGAAATGACCACTCGGTGAGTCAGTCGCTGCCCGGGGTCCAGAGACCGCCGGCTTTCGCGGCTTTCGCGCCTTTGTCGCCCTCCGGCGCCAGCAGCTTCTCCCGCGCCTCGGCTTTCTCCTGGCGGGCGTCGGCCTCCTCCTTTGGGATCGGCTTCGCCGCCTCGGCGACGAGGTCGATCGCCTTGCGGGCGCGGATGTCCTCGCGGACCATCGACTCGCGCCCGCTCTTGCGCAGCCGCTCGAGCAGCTTCTCCGGCGTCGTCCGTTCGTGCTCGGCGCTGTGCTCGAGCGCCTCGACCATCTCCTCCTCGGAGACCTCGATCCCCTCCGCCTCGGCGATCGCGGTGACTACCGCCTCCCGCTTCAGCTCCCTTTCGGCGTCGGGCTTCGTCTCCTCGATCAGCTCTTCGCGGGTTTTGCCCTGCATCTGCAGGAACTGGTTTGGGTCCATGCCGCGGCCGGCGAGCTGCCGTTCCATCCGCTCCCAGCGTTCGGCCGCCCGCGCCGTCGCCAGCTCGTCCGGCACCTCGACGCTCGCCTCCTCTACGGCGGCGTCGATCGCCGCGATTCGGAAGTCTTCCTCGGCCCGGCTGCCGAGCGCCGTGCCGACTTTCTCGCGGATGTCCGCCCGCAGCTCCTCCAGCGTGTCGAACTCGGAGGCGTCGGCGGCGAAATCGTCGTCGAGCTCCGGCAGGACCTTCTCCCGCACCTCCTTCACCTTCACCTTGAAGACCGCGTCCTTACCGGCCAGGTGCTCGGCCTGGTAGTCGGCCGGGAAGGTGACCTTCACCTCGCGCTCCTCCCCCGCGGCCGCCCCCACGAGCTGCTCCTCGAAGCCCTCGATCAGCTGACCGGAGCCGAGCCCCAGCAGGTAGTCCTCAGCGGCGCCGCCCTGGAAGGCGGAGCCGTCGACGAAGCCCTCGAAGTCGATCAGCAGCGAGTCGCCCTCAGCCCCGGGCCGTTCGACCGGCTCCAGCCGCGCGAAACCCTCGCGGATCCGCTCGACCTCGGTGTCGACGATTTCCTCGGGTACCTGTTTCTCCTCCTTGCCGACCTCGAGGCCTCGGTAGGTGCCGAGCTCGGCCGCCGGGCGCACCCCGACCGTGAACTTGAGCTCCAGCGGCTGGCCCTCCTCCTCGGGCGCCGAGACGATCTCGATCTCCGGGTCGCCGATCGGGCTGACGCCGGAGTCGAACAGAGCCAGTTCGTACCACTCGGGCAGCGCCTCGCGAATCGCCTCCTGCAGGACGGGACCGAAACCGAGGCGCTGGATCACCAGCGACGGCGGCGCCTTGCCGGCGCGGAAGCCCGGCATCCGCATCTCCTTCGCCAGCCCCCGGGCAGCTCGGGAGGTCGCCTTCTCGACCGCGGCGGCGTCGACCTCGACCCTCACCTCGGCGCGGGAATTCGGCAGCTCCTCGACGGTCGTCTTCATCGGACGCGACCCTAGAGGAATCGTCCCCGCGGCCTCGCTCCGCTGTTCCTTTTGGCTGCGCAGCGCCCCAAAGGCACAGCTCAACCGCGCCGCCGCACCAGCATCGTCCGCAGGGCGACCGAGAAGTCGATCGCGAAGGCGAGGCCGCGCCCCAGCGGCCCGGTCACCAGCCAGGCCCGCACCCGGTCTCCCGCCTCACCCATTCGCGTATTCCAGCAGGGAGGAGTCGACCAGCCACTCGACCGGGGCGCGGTCGTCGGTGTAGACCTCGCCGCCGGCCAGGCGCGGCTCGAGCGCCGAAGCCGCCCGTCGCGCTTCCGGGCGCAGCGGCGCCGGCAGCGCCCCCAGATTGGCCCGTAGG
>JBKPOX010000102.1:0-8587 GCA_046733335.1 Actinomycetota bacterium
GATGTGGTCTTCGTCGAGGACCGGCGGGATCGGCAGCCGCGCACGGAAGGGCACGGCGGCGAGCGCCGGCGCCGGCTCGGTCGAGATCGGCAGCAGCCCGCCGCCCCTGCCCCTCAGGGGCAGGAGGACGGCGAGAGCGCCGCCGCCGAGGGCGCCGAGGAAGGCCCGGCGCCCGAGGCGGCTTGGGTCTGAGGGCTGTCCAGCCGTTGCGGTGCCTAGGCCGTCGGGACGACCGACTCGACCTTGACCTTGCCCTGCATCCAGGGATGGACGGCGCAGATGTAGTACAGGGTGGTGCCGGGTTCAGCGGTCACTTCCTGCGAGAAGCGTCCGCCCTTCTTTTCGCCCGAGAACCAGGAGTCGCCCTTCTTGCCGGTCGCGTTGCCCGACGTGCTCCAGCCATCCGGGCCGGCTTTGGCCGGGTTGACGTTGATCCGTTCGGTTTTCGGGTTGAACCCGTGCCATTTGGCGACCGCTAGGCAGATGTGCTTCGGCGTGAAGCAGCTCTTGCGCTGGGCCGGGGTCTTCGGCAGCGAGCCCTTGGTGACCAGCGAGAAGGTGTGCGGGCCGACCTGTTTCGGGTCGGTGTCGTTGACGATTTCGAGCTGGTCGCCGGCGGTGACCGATTCGGGCCCGACGAACTTGAGCTTCCCTTTGGTCAGCTCCATCGAGATCACGTCGGTCTTGCCGGTGGCGACGGCGCCGGCGAGGCTGCCGCCGAGGACGAGGGTGAGAGCGGCGGTCGAGACGGCCAGGGCGAGCGCGCGGCGGCCGGCGCGGCGAGAAAGCTTGCTGTGCAAGGCGTGCCTTTCTGTAAGAGGAGATCGAGTAGTTCCGAGGCCCCCAGGGTACCCTCTCCGGCAGTGGCGACGTTCCTCCACACCTGCTACCGAATCGGCGATATCGACCGCTCGATCGACTTCTACGAGAAGCTCGGTTTCGAAGAGGTGCGGCGGATGCCGATCGGCGAGGAGGCGATCAACGTCTTCATGGCGATCCCGGGCGAAGACCCCCGCCTCGAGCTCACCTACAACCACGGCGTCGGCGAGTACGACCACGGCACCGGCTACAACCACATCGCCCTCGGGGTCGACGACCTCGACGGCGCCCTCGAGCGCCTGGCCTCCCTCGGGATCGAGCCCGAGAAGCCGCCCTACCGGCCCGGCGGCCGCACCGAGGGCCACCGCATCTGCTTCGTCCGCGACCCCGACGGCTACCGGATCGAGCTGATCGGCGAGTAGGTCCGCCGAGCCACGCGGCGCCAGCTGGTCGGATCGAGTCCCCAACTCGCCGCTGCGTAGGTTCAGGCCCCTATAGGGCCTGAAAGTTGCGAGGGCGGCGCTCAGCCGGCGCCGACGCCGCCGCTGGGAGCGGACGGCGGCGCGGGTCCTGGCGCGGGGGCGGGTTCCGGAGCGGGCGCGGGCGCCTCTTCTTCGGCGCCTTCGTCTCCCTCGGGCTCCTCCTTGCCTTCGGCCTCTTCGGCTTCGCCTTGTTCTTCGCTGCCTTCTTCGTAGGTTTCTTCCTCTTCGTAGCCGCTTTCGTAGCCGGAGGAGGTGTGTTCGCTGTCGAGGCCTTCGAGCTCGGGCAGCGAGCTGGGCGCTTCGAATTCGGGGCAGTCGCCTTCGGTCGCGGCCGCCATGTAGTTGGCCCAGATCGGGCCGGCGGTGGGGCCGCCGAAGCCGGTGTATTCGCGCGAGGTCGGGTGCCCGACCCAGACCGCGGTGGAGAACAGCGGCGTATAGCCGACGAACCAGGCGTCGGAGAGCTCCTCCGAGGTGCCCGTCTTCCCGGCCGCGTCGGAGCAACCCATCGAGGTGTAGCCGGCGCCGGTGCCCTGGGTGATCACGCCCTCGAGGATCCGCGTCACTTCATAGGCCTGCCCCGGCGTCAGGACCCGATCGCCGGCGTCCCGCTCGAAGTCGTCGACTTTGCCGTTGGGGAACTCGACCTTGCTGACCGCGGTCGGATCGTGGTGGACGCCGCCGTTGGCGAGGGTCGCGTAGGCGTCGGCCATTTCCAGCGGGGTGACACCGATCGCGAGCCCGCCGATCCCCTCCGCCGGCACCGACTGCAGCGGCGATTCGATCCCCATCTCGTGCGCGGTCTTGGTCACCTCTTCCGGGCCGACGTCGAGGTCGAGCTGGGCGAACACGACGTTGACCGAGTGCCAGGTCGCGCTTTCCAGGTCGTAGGTGCCGCCCCCCTCCCCCTCGGAGTTGTTCACCGTCCAGGTGCCGCCGCCGGGGATCTCCAGCGTCATCGGCGAGCTGCCGCTGTAGTAGGTGCTGCCGGGGTCGATCCCCTCCTTCACCGCGGTGGAGAGGACGAAGGTCTTGAACGAGGACCCCGGCTGGCGGTGCGCCTGCCAGGCGTAGTTGAACTGGGATTCGTCGGCGTAGCCTTCGGTCGAGGCGAGGGCGACGATCGCGCCGGTGTCGGGGTCGACCGAGGCGAGGCCGGCCGCCGGGCCGCCTTCGGGGTAGCAGACGTAGCAGTAGTTCTCGACCGCTTCCTCGGCCTTCTGCTGCAGGTCGGGGTCGATCGTCGTGTAGGCCTTGAGACCGCCTTTGCGGACGGTGTTGATCCCGTACTCCTGGATCAGTTCGTTCTGGACCAGGTCGAAGAGGAACGGGTCCTTGATCACCTGGTACTTGTCGCCGGGGTCGAGGCCGAGGCCGCGGGTGCGGGCCTCGCGAAACTCCTCGCCGCTGATGTAGCCCTGGTCGGCCATCGCCGCCAGGACCTCGTTGCGCCGCTTCAGCGCCGCCTTCGGGTCGAGGAACGGGTTGTATTCGGAGGGCGCCTGCGGCAGCCCGGCGAGCAGCGCCGCGTCGGTCAGGCTCAGCTCCTTGGCGGGCTTGGAGAAGTAGGTCTGCGAGGCCGCCTCTGCCCCGACCGCGGTCTGCCCTTCGACCGTCCCGTAGGGGGCGCTGTTGAGGTACTGGGTGAGGATCCAGTTCTTGTCGTGCGCTTCCTCGAGCTCGACCGCGAGGGCGGCTTCGATCAGCTTCCGCTTGATCGTGTTTTCCGGGTTGTGGATGTAGAGGTTGCGGACCAGCTGCTGGGTGATCGTCGAGGCGCCCTGGACCGGCGCCCCCGCCTGCAGGTCCTTCCAGGCGGCGCGGGCGATGCCTTCGTAGTCGAGCGCCCCATGGCGGTAGAAGTTCTTGTCCTCGATCGCGACCGTGGCGTCGCGCAGCACCTGCGGCTGGGACCGTTCCGGCAGCGGCTGGCGCACGTTTTCGGAGCGGATGAAGCCGATCAGGCTGCCGTCGGCGGCGTAGATCGCCGAGGAGCGCCCCTTCTGCACCGGCTTCAGGCTCGAGAGCGGCGGCGCCGAGTTGTAGATGTTGAGCGCCCAGGCGGCGGCGATCCCGCCGGCGATCAGGACCAGCGCGAGGAGGATCCCCAGCGGGATCGCGAACTTGTGCCAGACAGAGTGGTGCGGCTTCCGGCGCCGCCTGCGGAACCGCGAGGCCATGCGACCGGGGATTGTAGGGAGGCGCGCCGTCGGGCAGTCCGGGAAGCCTGAGCGCGCAATCCCGGTTGCCATCCCGATAGGCTCGCGCCGGCAGCGGCATCTAGGGAGAGGAAAGAGGAAGTGAAACTTGTAATCGGGATCGTTCGCCCCGAGCAGGCGAACCAGGTCCTGGAGGCGCTCCATCGGGCCGAGGTCCGGGGATTTTCGATGAGCCGCGTCCAGGGCCACGGCGGTGAGGTCGAGCGGGTGGAGACCTACCGCGGCACGACCGTGCAGATGGGGCTCTCGGAGAAGGTCCGCTTCGAGGTCGCCGTCTCCGACTCGTTCGTCGACACGACCGTGGAAGCGATCTGCGAGGGGGGCCGCACCGGCGAAGTCGGCGACGGCAAGATCTTCGTCGTCCCGCTCGAGCACGCGGTGCGGATCCGCACCGGAGACACCGACGAAGGCGCCGTGACGCCGGTGAGCCGATGAACGCCGGGATCGACACGGGCGACACCGCCTGGATGCTCGTCGCGACCGCGCTGGTGCTGATGATGACGCCGGCGCTGGGGCTCTTCTACGCGGGCTTGGTGCGCTCGAAGAACACGCTCAACACCTTCATGATGTGCATCGCCGCGATCGCCGTCGCCGCCGTCACCTGGGCGGCAGTCGGCTACTCGCTCGCCTTCGACGGCAACGGCGACCTCGTCGGCGGCCTCGGCAACGCCTTCCTCAACGGCGTCGATTTCGCTCCGCGACCGGGCAGCACGATCCCCGAGCTCGTCTTCTTCGCCTTCCAGGCGACCTTCTGCATCATCACCGTGGCGCTGATCTCCGGCGCCGTGGTCGAGCGGATGCGCTTCGGCGCCTTCCTCGTCTTCGCGGCGCTGTGGTCGGTGCTCGTCTACGCCGTGCTCGCCCACTGGGCCTTCGGCGAAGGCTGGCTGCTCACCGGCGGCACCCTCGACTTCGCCGGCGGCGTCCCGGTCGAGATGGCCTCCGGGTTCTCGGCCCTGGCGGCGGCGCTGGTCGTCGGCGCACGCAAAGAGTGGGGGCGCCAGGCGCTCCTCCCCCACAACGCGGTCTACGTGCTGCTGGGGGCGGGCCTGCTGTGGTTCGGCTGGTTCGGGTTCAACGGCGGCAGCGGGTTCTCGACCGGCCAGAACAGCGTGCTCGCCTTCACCAACACGCTGCTCTGCCCGGCCGCGACCCTGGTCGTCTGGTTCGCGCTCGACGTGATCCGCGGGCGCAAGGTGACGGCGATCGGCGCCGCGACCGCGATCATCGTCGGCTGCGTGCTGATCACGCCCGCGGGCGGCTACGTCAGCCCCGGCTGGGCGATGCTGCTCGGCGCCTTGGGGGCGATTCCCAGCTGGGCGGTGATCGCTTACCGCACCCGCACCAGGGTCGACGAGACCCTCGACGTCCTCGCCGCCCACGGGACGGCCGGCTTCTTCGGGATCCTCTTCATCGGCTTCTTCGCGCAGGCGAGCTGGAACGGGGTCTCCGACGGGCTGTTCTACGGCAACGCCGACCAGCTCCTCGACCAGGCGCTCGCCGCGCTGGCCGCGCCCACCTACGCGTTCGTCGCGACCTTCGTGCTGCTGAAGCTGATCGGCGCGGTGATGCCGCTGCGGGTGAGCGATCGCGAGGAGGCCATGGGCATGGACGTGGTCCAGCACGGCGAGGAGGCCTACGTGACCGGCGAGGGGGCGATCCTGTTGCTCCCGGATGACGTTGGGAAAGTCGCGGTGCCGGTGGCTGATCCGGGTTGATGGTTGAAGGGCGGGTGGGACACCCTCGCCAGACACCACTCGCCAATGGCTCGTGGTTGAGTGTCTGGAGAGGGTGTCCCACCCGCCCTGCCATCCGCGATGAGTGACTACGTCCAGGTCCTGACCACGGCGGCCTCCGAGGGGGAGGCTGGGCGGATCGCGGAGCTGTTGGTGGAGCGGAGGCTTGCCGCTTGCGTGCAGGTGGTGGGGCCGGTCGTAAGTCGCTATCGGTGGCGCGGAGAGGTCGAGGAGGAGCGCGAGTGGCAGTGCCTGGCGAAGACGACGCGGGCCGCCTACGAGGCGGTCGAGGCGGCGATCCGCGAGGTCCACTCCTACGAGGAGCCGGAGATCGTCGCCATGCCGATCGTCGCCGGCTCCGCCGGCTATCTCGCCTGGATCGGGGAGAACGTCGGCGATTGAGGGCCATTGGCGAGTTGTGGTGGCTATAGCCACCACAACTCGCCAATGGCTACGCGCGGAGGCGGTAGCCGCGGCTGAAGAGGCGGAGGTTGAAGAGGAAGAGGGCGGCGGTCGCCGCGGTGAGGGCGAGCAGCGAGAGGGCGATGCTTACTTCGCTGAAGCCGACGAAGCCGTAGCGGACGAGGTTGATCATGTAGAAGATCGGGTCGAAGCGGGTCAGGGTCTCGAACGGCTGCGGCAGCAACGCCGCCGAGTAGAAGACGCCGCCGAGGAAGATCAGCGGCTGCAGGACGAAGGTCTGCGCGAAGGCGACGTCGTCGAACTGCTCGGCGCGGACGCCGATCAACACTCCCAGCTGCGAGAAGAAGAAGCCGACCAGGGCCAGCGAGGGGATCAGGACGAGCACGTGCTCGACCGGCAGGCCGACGAGAATCACCGAGACGAGGAAGGTCAGGGTCGCCACCGCCAACCCGCGCATGAAGCCGCCGAGCGAGAAGGCGAGCAGCAGCTCGGCCGGCGAGGCGGGTGAGGAGAGCTGGTCCTGGATCGCGCCCTGGAACTTCTGCTGGAGGATCGAGGAGGAGTTGTTGGAGAAGGCGTTGGTCGAGAAGGCCATCATGATCAGCCCTGGGATCACGAAGAGGACGTAGTCGATCCCGTGCAAGTGCTTGATCCGCGAGCCGAGGGCGGCGCCGAAGACGGTGATGTAGAGGAACGTTTCCAGCAGCGGCGCGCCGATCGTCTGCTTCTTGATCTTCATGAAGCGGTTGCACTCGCGGCGCCAGAGGGTGGCGAAGCGGATCTGCGCGGCGCTCATGGCAGGACCTCCCTCTTGTTCGTCATGCCTCCACCTCGGGGGTGAGCTCGATGTGCGAGCGCGACAGCTCCTTGCGGCCGACCAGCGCCAGGTAGGCGTCCTCGAGGTTCGGAACGTCGAAGCGCTCGGCGAGCTCGCCGCTGGAGCCCTCGGCGACGATCTGCCCCTCGGCGATGAAGGCGATCCGGTCGCAGAGCTGCTCGGCCTCCTCCAGGTAGTGCGTGGTGAGGAGGATCGTCGTCCCCTCCTGGTTGATTTTCTGGACGTAGTGCCAGAGCTCGAGGCGGAGCTCGACGTCGACGCCGGCGGTCGGCTCGTCGAGGATCAGCAGGCGCGGCCGGTGCATCATCGCCCGGGCCAGGATCAGCCGCCGTTTCATCCCGCCCGAGAGGGTGCGGGTGCGTTCGTCGCGCTTCTCGGTCAGCGAGAAGGTCTCCAGCAGCTCCCTGGTGCGCTCGCGGCGCTGGCGACGCGGCATCCCGAAGTAGCCCGCGTGGTAGTCGAGCGTCTCCTCGACGGTGAGGAACCAGTCGAGGTTCGGCTCCTGCGGGGCGAGCCCGACCGACTGGCGCGCGTCGGCGTAGTGGTCGATCGCGTCGTGGCCGAAGACTTCGATCGAGCCGCCGGTCGGCTGAGCGAGCCCGGTCGTGCAGTGGATCAGCGTCGACTTGCCGGCCCCGTTGGGGCCGAGCAGGCCGAAGAACTCGCCCTCCTCGATGTCGAGCGAGACCCCGCGCAGGGCCTCGACCCCGGTGGGGTAGCGCTTCTGCAGGTCGTCGATGTGGAGGGCCTTCATGGCGGGCACCACACTAGCCGTCTGCGGCGTTCGCCTTTTGGGTGGGCCAGGGAGGGAGACCCTCCCCAGACACCACTCGCCAATGGCTCGTGGTTGAGTGTCTGGAGAGGGGTGTCTCTCCCTGGCTTAGAGGCGGTCCCGTATAAGTGGAGCGTGCCCGCTCCTCTGCTTGCAGTCGATGCGCCCTCGATGCTGTTCCGGGCCTTCTACGCGTTGCCGAAGACGATCGTCGGGCCGGACGGGCGGGCGGTGAACGCGCTGCTGGGGGCGGCGAACCTGATCCTGCGCGAGGTCGAGCTGCACGAGCCGCGGGCGGTGGTGCTCTGCTTCGGCCCCGACGCGGCCGCCTACAGGACCGAGCTCTACCCCGCCTACCACGCCGAGCGCGAGGAGGCGATGCCCGACGAGCTGCCGCACCAGCTCGCCGACTCGCGCGACTTCTTCGAGGCCTTCGGCTGGACCGTGGCGACGAGCGGGGACCTCGAGGCCGACGACCTGCTCGGCACCTACGCGCGGATGGAGGCCGGGGCGGGCGGGTACGCGCTGCTGCTGACCGGCGACCGCGACATGTACCAGTGCGCGGGCGAGAACGTGACCGTCCTCTACGTGCGGACGGGCGGCAAAGGCGCCGAAGAGGTCGGCCCGGCGGAGGTGCGCGAGCGCTACGGGATCGGCCCGGAGCTGGTCCCCGACTTCATCGCGCTGCGCGGCGACCCCTCCGACGGGCTGCCCGGCGCCAAGGGGGTGGGGCCGAAGACCGCCGCCGAGCTTCTGCGGCAGCACGGCTCCCTGGAGGCGGTCCTCGAGGCCGCGATCCGCGAGCGGCGACCGGCGCTGCGCGGGGCGCTGATCGAGGCCCGGGAGGATCTGCTCGTCTTCAAGGACATCGCGACCCTGCGGGACGCGGGGGTCGAGCGCCCGGAGGATCGTCCTACCGATTGGGCGCGGGCGGCCGAGGCGGCGCGCGAGCGCGGGATGAAACGGCTCGCCGAGCGGTTGGAAACGAAGCTGAGCTAAGCGCTTGGCGACTTTTGGCCCCTATAGGGGCCAAAAAGCGCCACCCACAACCCCCAGGCCGAGACGATCGCCCAGACGCCCTCGAGGAGGACGAATCCCCATTGCTCGGCGAGGACGGCCAGCACTGCGAGGATCGCCGAGCCGACGAGGTTGAGCGTGAGGTAGAGGCGGGAGTCGGGGCGCATGCGGTCGAACTGGACCGCGGCGAACGCGGCGAGGATCAGCAGCGCACCGACGACCTGGACGACCTGGTCCACCGGCCGAGCCTATTGGGCGTGTCGATTTTGTAACCCCAGAGG
>JBKPOX010000103.1:0-11508 GCA_046733335.1 Actinomycetota bacterium
TGCAGGCGCAGAAAAAACCGTCGCATAGCTGATTTGCAGCCCCTTTCTCCGCCTCCCCAACCCTCAGGAATTTAAATACCTGAATCCCAATCGGGTTTGCTACCTTTCTGCTCATGGAGGTAGCCGTCGCAGAGAACAAGGAGCAGCAGGGCAAGGGCCGGGTCGGGACCCTGGAGAACCCGGAGACCTACGAGAACGTCCCCGGCCACGTCATCCCGATCATCGAGCGCGAGTTCGACGACTTCGACAACGAAGCCGAGCAGTTCCTCAGCGGCCAGCTGGAGGAGATGCAGTTCATCGGCTTCCGGCTGAAACAGGGCGTCTACGGGCAGCGCCAGCCCGACGTCCAGATGATCCGGATCAAGCTTCCCTTCGGCGGGGTCACCCCCGACCAGATGGACGCCTTCGCCAGCGTCGTCGAGAAGTACGCGCCGCTGAACAAAGGCCACATCACCACCCGCCAGAACATCCAGATCCACCACGTGCCGCTGCGCGACGCCGAGCTGCTGCTGCGGGAGATCGCCGAGGCGGGCCTCTCCTCGCGCGAGGGCTGCGGCAACACGATCCGCAACGTCACCGGCGACCCGTGGGCCGGCGTCGCCGCCGACGAGATCTTCGACCCGACCGCCTACGGCACCGCCTACGTCCGCTACTTCGTCCGTCACCCGACGACGCAGCTGATGCCACGCAAGATCAAGACCTCGTTCACCGGCTCCGCCGAGGACCGGGCGATCAGCGGCATCCACGACATCGCCTTCCTTTCCCGTGAACGCGACGGCGTCAAGGGCTTCGAGATCCGGGTCGGCGGCGGCACCTCGATCATGGCCCGCGTCGCCCCGACCCTCTACGAGTTCGTCGAGGCCGACAACGGCGACTACCTCAAGGTGGCCGAGGCGATCCTGCGGATCTTCGACCGCCAGGACTGGCTGCGCGTCAACCGCGCCCGCGCGCGGATCAAGGTCCTGATCGACAAGATCGGCATCGACGCCTTCCGCGAGCAGGTCGAGGAAGAGCTCGAGGGCGAGTGGGTGGCGGAGCGCGAATTCGGTCCCGAGCTGGTCGAGCGCCTCAGCTTCAGCGTCGACGAGGAGGCCAACGCCCCCGAGCCGCCGCTTGCCACGTCCTCGCCGAACGGCGACCGGACCGAGTTCGAGCGCTTCCTCCAGGGCAACGTCCAGGCGCAGCGCCAGGAGGGCTTCTCGACGGTTGAGGTCAAGGTGACCCGCGGCGACCTCACCCCCGAGCAGTTCCGCGGCCTGGCCCAGATCATGCGCGAGTTCACCGGCGGCGCCGCTCGCAGCACCGTGCAGCAGAACTTCGTCCTGCGCTGGGTCCGCGACGAGTCCGTCTACGACGTTTGGGAGCGGTTGACCGCTCTCGGCCTCGGCGAGGCCGGCGCCCGCGAGATCACCGACGTCGTCTCCTGCCCCGGCACCGACAGCTGCAAACTCGGGATCACCTCCTCGATGGGCCTCAACCGGGCGATCAAGGAGCGGGTCGACTCGATGCAGATCACGGACGAGCTGACCAAGCGCATCCACATCAAAATGAGCGGCTGCCCCAACGGCTGCAGCCAGCACCACATCGCCAACATCGGCTTCTACGGCGCCTCGCTGAAAGTCGGCGGCCGCCAGATGCCGGCCTACATCCCGCACATCGGCGGCAACTTCGAGGGTGGCGAGGTCGTCTTCGGCACGCGGCTGAAAGCGCGGCTGCCCGCCAAGCGGGTGCCGGAGGCGGTCGAGCGCTGGGTGCGGCTCTACGAGACCGAGCGCAACGAGGGCGAGGAGTTCAACGCCTTCGTCGACCGCGTCGGCGCCGAGCCCTTCGAAGCGGCGGTCAAGGAGCTGACGATGCCGGCCGAGTTCAGCCTGGAGACGATGCAGCAGTTCATCGACTGGAACCGCTCGAGCCCGTACGAGGTCGTGCGCGGGGAGGGTGAGTGCGCGATCTAGCTCGCGCGTATCGATGAAGCCCCCGCCCGTCACCCTCTCCGGCACCGTGCCCACAGCGGCCGACCTCGACCACGAGGCGATCGCCGCCGAGCTGGAGGACCGCACGGCGCAGGAGACCTTCGAGTGGATGTTCGAGAACTTCGGCGAGCGCCACTACGTCGCCTGCTCGTTCCAGAAAACCAGCTCGGTGACCGCCCACATGGCGACCCAGGTGAATCCCGAGGCGCGCTTCTTCTACCTCGACACCGACGTCCTCTTCCCGGAGAGCTACGAGACCCGCGACCGCCTCGGCGAGGCGCTCGGGATCGAGTTCGACCGCTTCCACAACCTCACCCTGGAGGAGCAGGCGGCCGAGCACGGGCCGGAGCTGTGGAACCGCGACCCCGACGCCTGCTGCGCCCTGCGCAAGGTCGAGCCGATGCGGCGCGCCCTCTCTTCCGTAGACTGCTGGGTCGCCGGCGTCCGCCGGGCGGACTCCAGCACCCGTTCCAAGACGCCGAAGTTCGCCTGGGACAAGCGGTTCAACCTCTGGAAGCTGAACCCGCTTGCCGACTGGACCGAGCGCGACGTCTGGAACTACATCCGTGAGCACCACCTCCCGTACAACCCGCTCCACGATCGCGGCTACCCCTCGATCGGTTGCACCCACTGCACCCAGCCGGTGGAGCCGGGTGGGGATCTGCGCGACGGCCGCTGGACCGGCCTCGCGAAGACCGAGTGCGGGATCAACTGAGCGGCGCCGATAAGCCGCGCCTCCTTAACCCTTTCCCTTTCCTCCAACCCAACCAGACAGGTGAGATGAGCGAGACGATGGCTGAGCTGTCCCTGACCCTTTCCGAGCGCCACACGGCGGACTTCGAGATGATCGGCAACGGCGGCTTCGCGCCGCTGACCGGCTTCCAGGGCTCCGCCGACTGGGAGCGCGTCTGCAGCGAGATGCGGACCGCCGACGGCGATTACTGGCCGATCCCGATCACCCTGGCCACCGACCTCGACTGCGCCGTCGGCGACGTCGTCGAGCTCTCGAGCGACGAAGGCAAGAAGCTGGGCCGGATCACCGTGGAGGAGATCTGGGAGCGCGACGTCAGGCGCGAGGCCGAGCAGGTCTACGGGACCACCGACGAGGCCCACCCGGGCGTCGCCGCGATCTACGAGGAGGGCAACCGGATGCTCGCCGGCCCGATCGAGGTCGACGCGCTGCCCGACCACGACGAGGCCTTCATGCGCCGCTACAAGACGCCGGCCGAGCACAAGGCCGACTTCGAGGCACGCGGCTGGAAGAAGATCGTCGCCTTCCAGACCCGCAACCCGATCCACCGCGCCCACGAGTACCTGACCAAGGCCGCGCTGGAGACCTGCGACGGGCTCTTCATCCACCCGCTTATCGGCAAGACCAAGGCCGGCGACATCCCCGCCGAGGTGCGGATGCGCTGCTACGAGGTGCTGATGGAGAACTACTACCCGGAGGACCGCGTGGTCCTCGGCGTGAAGCCGGCGAAGATGCACTACGCCGGTCCCCGCGAGGCGGTCCTGCACGCGATCGTCCGCCGCAACTACGGCGCCACCCACTTCATCGTCGGCCGCGACCACGCCGGCGCCGGGGACTACTACGGCACCTACGACGCCCAGAAGATCTTCGACGAGATCGACATCGAGGAGCTCGGGATCGAGCCGTTGATGTTCGAGCACACCTTCTGGTGCAACGAGTGCGAGGGCCTGGCCTCGAACAAGACCTGCCCCCACGACCAAGACGCGCGCCTGTTCCTGTCCGGGACCAAGGTCCGCGAGATGCTCGGCAACGGCGAAAGGCCGCCGCACGAGTTCTCGCGCGACGAGGTCGCCGACATCCTGATCGACGCTTACAAGGAGGACTGAAAAAGCATGGCTGGTGAGAAGGGCTTCACCCTCTGGTTCACCGGGCTCTCCGGAGCCGGGAAGACGACGATCTCCCGCGTCCTGGAGGGCCACCTCCGCGAGCGCGGCTCGAAGCTGGAGATCCTCGACGGCGACATCGTCCGCGAAAACCTCTCCAAGGGTCTCGGCTTCTCGAAGGAGGACCGCGACACCAACATCCGCCGCATCGCCTTCGTCGCCGACCTGCTCAGCCGCAACGGCGTCCCGGTGATCACCGCCGCGATCTCGCCCTACGCCGAGATCCGCAACGAGGCGCGGCAGCTGATGGGCGACCGCTTCGTCGAGGTCTACGTGAAGGCGTCGGTCGACACCTGCGCCGAGCGCGACGTCAAGGGCCTCTACGAGAAAGCCTTCAAGGGGGAGATCAAGGAATTCACCGGCGTCTCGGACCCCTACGAGGTCCCGGAGAACCCCGACTTCGTCTGCGACACCGAAAGCGAGACGCCGGAGGAGTCGGCGGAGAAGCTGCTTGCCTACCTCGAAGAGCGCGAGCTGATCCCCGCCAAGGAGGCCGCCGCCGCTTGAGGACACGCGTTGAGGGGGCCGGGAGTCCCTCTCCAGACACTGCTCGCTAATGGCTCGCAGTTGAGTGTCTGGAGAGGGACTCCCGGCCCCCTTTCTGCGTCGAAGCTACGGCGTCTCCCAGTAGCCGGATGCCGCGAGAGATGGCGGCGTCTGGAAGGGAGGCGAAGCCGAGGACCAAGGTGGGCGGGGACTTCGCCGTAAAGCTGTGGAGGGACAAGCCCTCGACGCCGACGCCGCGCTCGGCGGCGGCCGCGGTCAGCGCTGCCTCGTCGGTAGCTTCCGGCAGGGCCAGCGTCTCGTAGAGGCCGGCGTTGCCCTCCCCGAGGCGGGCGTCGGGAATGGATGCCGCGACTGCCCTGGCGAGTGTCTCGCGGCGGCGCTCGTAGAGCAGCCGGCTCCGCCTCAGGTGACGGTCGAGCTCGCCGCGCTCGATGAAGTCACGAAGTGCGAGCTGTCCGATCGCCTCGGAGCCGAGATCCTCGATCGCCTTCTCCTGGATCAGCGGCCAGACGAGCCAGGAGGGCAGCTGCATCCAGGCGAGCCGCATCGCCGGCGCCAGCCGCTTGCTGGCGGAGCCGATATGGACGATCCGCTCCGGCGCCAGACCCTGCAGGGCGCCGATCGCGGTCCGGTCGTAACGGAGCTCGGAGTCGAAGTCGTCCTCGACGATCAGGCGCTCGCCCCGCTCCGCCCACTCGACCAGTCGCGTGCGCCGCTCGCTGCCGAGGACGCAGCCGGTCGGGAACTGATGCGCAGGCGTGACCACGACGACCTCGACGTCCTCCTGCTCCAGCGCGTCCACCCGCAGCCCGCCGGCGTCGACCGGGATCGGGACGACCTCGAGGCCGGCCGCTTCGACCGTGAGCCGGTGCTGGTGCCAGCCCGGGTCCTCCAGCCCGACGCGTGCGGCCCCGCGCGCCGCAAGCCAGCGGCAGAGGATCGAGAATGCCTGCGAGAAGCCCCCGCAGACCAGCAGCCCTTCGGGGTCGGCGGCGACGCCGCGGACGCGGCCGAGGTACTCGGCCAGGCTCTGCCGCAGGGCCGGCACGCCGCGGGGATCGGGATAGCCGACGGCGTCGATCGGCGTTTGCCGCAGGGCGGCGCGAAGGGAGCGGAGCCAGCGGTCGCGGGGAAAGGCGGCAAGGTCCGGCAGGCCCGGGTGGAAGTGGTAGCGGAAGCTGGGCAGCAGTGAGCCGGCCGGCTCCCGCGTCCGCATCGGGCGAACGGCCCGCGCGACGCGTACCGGCGCCCCCTGGCGGGTCTGCAGGTAGCCCTCGGCGGAGAGCTGCCCATAGGCCTCGGTGACGACGCCGCGGGAGACGCCGAGCTCGGCCGCCAACGCACGGCTCGACGGCAGCCGGCTTCCAGCCTGCAGCCGTCCCTCCCTGATTCCGTCGCGGATCGCCCGCTCGACCTGTTCGTGCAGCGGGAGCTCGCTGCCCCGGTCGAGCTGGAGCAGGAGTGAGGGACCAACTGGACCTGGTGAACCAGCCATTACTGGAACTGTAAAGAGGTCCAGTGGTTCCGTACCGTGGCCCTCATGGCTCGGATCACCATTGTCGGCGGGGGCATCGGCGGGCTTGTCTCCGCCATCTCCTGCGCCGAGGCGGGGCTCGACGTACGGCTATTGGAGGCCCACGACGAGCTCGGCGGGCGCGGCCGCAGCAACGGGGGCCCCTACAAAGCGAACCTCGGTCCCCATGTCTTCTACAAGGGCGGGCCGGCCTGGGGCTGGCTGCGGGAGCGGGGGATCCTCCCCCCGTACAAGGGCCTTGCCCTAGGCGGCGTCCGTTTCCGCTGGGAGGGGGAGGTGCGGCGAACGCCGCCGCTCGGCACGATCCCCTCGGTGATGCGCCTGCGCGGCAGGCAGGCCCCACCCGATCTCGACTTCCGCAGCTGGGCCATGTCGCATACCGACGAGCGGACCGCCGAGATGCTGAGCGCCGCCTCCGGCGTTTACACCTTCCACCACGACCCGGGCGAGCTGTCAGCCGCGTTCGTCTGGTCCCACACCGTCCGCGTCCTGCTCAGCCCGCCGCCTTCGGCTCGCTATCTGGTCGGTGGTTGGAGCTCGCTGATCGCGGCGCTGGAGCGGCGAGCGCGGGACCTGGACGTCGCGGTCGAGACCGGCTGCCCGGTCGATTCGCTTCCCGAGCCGCCGGTGATCGTCGCGACCGAGCTCCACCAGGCGGCGGCGTTGCTCGGGACGGAGCTGCACTGGCAGAGCGGCCATTGCGTCTGCACCGACCTCGGGCTCTCCCACCGCCGCGGTGACCCCTTCGTCGTCTCCGACCTCGACGAGGCGGGCTGGATCGAGCGCTTCAGCGCTCCCGACGCCACCCTGGCGCCGAAGGGTGAGGAGCTCGTCCAGGCGCAGATCCCGATCCGACCCGGCGAAGCAACCGAGAGCGCCGCCGCTCGCCTCGAGCGCCTCCTGGATCTCTCGCTGCCGGAGCGGCAGAGCCGCGAGACCTGGCGCCGGCGGCAGGTGATGAAGGGCCGCACCGGCGCGCTCGACCCGCCCGGGACCACCTGGCGCGACCGCCCCCCGATCGACCGGGGAGACGGGGTCTTCCTCGTCGGCGACATGGTCGCCGCTCCCGGCCTCCTCTCCGAGGTCTCCTGGGCCAGCGCGGTGCGGGCGGCTGAGCTGGCGGCAGCCACCGCCTCCACCAAAGCTATGAGCCGCGCCTGAGGGGGAGGGCGAGCGGCACCGCCCTCCCTGCCACTACGGCCGTGGCGGCACCTGCGGCTCGCCTAAGCCGTAGGTGTCGTAGGCGCCGAAGCTGGCGAAGGTCTTGTGGGTCGGGCCGTGGTAGTCGGAGGAGGCGGTGGGTACGAGGCCGAGGTCGGCGCAGAGCTCGAGGAGGTGTTCGGTCTGCTCCTTGGTGTGGGTCGGGTAGTAGGTCTCGACCCCATCGGGAGCCAGGGAGCGGATCAGGTCGTCGACCTCGGTCGGCTCGGAGATGTCCCAGTAGGGATGGGCGATCACGGCGATGCCACCCGCCTCGCGGATCAGCTCGATCGCCTGCTCGGCGGTGGGCCAGCGGCGGGGGACGAAGGCCTTGGCGCCGGGGACCAGGTACTCCTCGAAGAAGGGGCCGAGGTCGCCGGTCGCCCCGGCAGCGCGGGCGATGTGCGGCCGCCCGATCGAGAGCGCGTCGCCGGCCTCGCGCACCGCGTCCTCGAGGTGGAGGTCGAAGCCGTGACCGCGCAGCCTCTCGACGATCTCGCCGGCCCTGGTGACCCGCTCGTGCTGGGCGCGCTCGCAGGCCGGCGCGATTCTGCCGACGTCGATCCAGTACCCGCAGACGTGCAGGTCTTCGGCGTACTCGTGGACGCACGACATCTCGATCGCCGGCACCAGCTCGATTCCGTGCTCCGCCGCCGCCCGCTGCGCCTCCCCGACCCCCGCGATCGCGTCGTGGTCGGTCAGCGCCAGCGTCGTCACCCCCGCTTTCGCGGCCTCGGCCGCCACCTCGGATGGCCCCAGCTGCCCGTCGGAGACGGTCGAATGGCTCTGCAGCTCGATCAGCATGGGCGGGCAGACTAGCTACCGGCGCCATCTAGAAGTTGTTCGGAACAATTGACTGGCCCGAGACCGAACAACATTGGAATCCCCCGGACGAGGCGCACGTGAGGTTCCAGCAGGTCCATCCGTTTCTCGACGGAAACGGCCGCGCGCCTCGTCCTCAACCTCCTCCTGATCCGCCTCGGGTACCCGCCGGAGATCATCTACAAAGGCAACCGGGTTCGTTACCTGGCCGCTCTCCGCCGCGCTGACCAGGGAGATTTCGGCCCGCTCGGGGAGTTCCTTGCGCGGTCGATCCTGGACATCCTCTACGAGTTCGTCGTCCCTGCGGTCGCCGGCCCCGCCAGGCTCGTACCGCTTCCGGCGCTGGCGACCGGGAAGCTCTCGGCGAACGCGCTGCGAGTGGCAGCGGTAAGGGGCAGGCTGAAGGCCGCAAAGGCCGCCGACGGGACCTGGCGCAGCTCGGCGGCGTGGGTGGAAGAGTACGAAGCGAGCCGCTACAGGCGTGAATAGAGCGCGAAGCGGGCGGCAGGCGTCTCTGCCGCCGACCTAATTAGACTGCCGCCCCCGTGTTCCAGAAGGTCCTGATAGCCAACCGCGGCGAGATCGCGATCCGGGTCGCGCGCACCCTTAAGGAGATGGGGATCACCTCGGTTGCGGTCTACTCGGAGATCGACCGCGACGCTCCGCACGTGCGGGAGGCCGACGAGGCCTTCCTGATCGGCCCGGCCGTCCCGGCTGAGAGCTACCTCAACATCCCGAAGATCATCGAGACCGCCAAGGAGGCAGGCGCCGAGGCGATCCATCCGGGCTACGGCTTCCTCGCCGAGAACGCCGACTTCGCCCGCGCCTGCGCCGAGAACGACGTCGTCTTCATCGGCCCGCCGCCAGAGGCGATCGAAGCGATGGGGTCGAAGACCCGCGCCCGCGAGATCATGGCCGAGGCCGGGGTGCCGATCGTCCCCGGCGCGACCGCTCCCGCCGCGGACCTCGACGCGGCTCGCCAGCAGGCCGAGGACGCCGGTTACCCGGTCGCCTGCAAGGCCGCGGGCGGCGGCGGCGGCAAGGGGTTCCGGGTGGCGATGACGCCTGAGGACCTGCAGGACGCCTTCGAGGGCGCCGCCCGCGAAGGCGAGAAGTTCTTCTCCGACGACCGCGTCTACATCGAGCGCTACCTGGAGGACCCGCGCCACGTCGAGGTCCAGGTCCTCGCCGACTCGCACGGCAACGTGATCCACCTCGGCGAGCGCGACTGCTCGCTGCAGCGCCGCCACCAGAAGGTGGTCGAGGAGGCCCCGGGCCCGCACGTCGACGAGGAGATGCGCGAGCGGATCGGCAAGATCGCCACCGACGCGGCGGCCGCGGTCGGCTACCGCGGCGCCGGCACGATCGAGGGTATGCAGGTCGGCGAGGAGTACTTCTTCCTGGAGATGAACACCCGCGTCCAGGTCGAGCACTGCGTGACCGAGATGGTCACCGGGGTCGACATCGTCCGCGAGCAGGTCCTGATCGCCGCCGGCGAGTCGCTCTCGATCGCCCAGGAGGACGTCGAGCTGCGGGGCTGGGCGATCGAGTGCCGGATCAACGCCGAGGCCGCGCACAAGAACTACGCGCCCGCTCCCGGCGCGATCACCAGCTACCGCGAGCCGGCCGGGCCGGGGGTCCGCGTCGACTCCGGGGTCGAGGCGGGCTCCGAGGTGACGCCGATGTACGACCCGATGGTGGCGAAGCTGATCGTCTGGGACGTCGACCGCGAGCACGCGACGCGGCGGGCGCTGCGGGCTCTCGACGAGTACGAGGTCGGCGGCCTGACCACGCTGATCCCCTTTCACAAGGCGATTCTCGCCACCGAGCAGTGGGCGCGCGGGGAGACCTGCCGCGACCTGATGGAAGACAAGGAGTGGCTGAAGACGACCGCTCCCGAGGACGCGACCCCCCCTGCGCCGGCGGAGGACGACGGCGAGGTGGTCAGCCGCGACTACAAGGTCGAGGTCTCGGGCAAGCTCTTCGACGTCAAGGTGATCGGCGAGGCGCCGGCGGGGGGCATCGCGGCGGCGGCCGGCGCCGGCAGAAAACAGCCGCCGAAGCGCGAGCGCAAAGGTGGCGGAGGCCCGAGCGCCTCCAGCGACGCCCTCCCCTCGCCGCTCCAAGGCACCGTCCTCAAGGTCGCCGTCGAGCAGGGCGCCGAGGTCTCGGAGGGCGACCTGATCTGCGTGATCGAGGCGATGAAGATGGAGAACGAGATCACCGCCCACCGCAGCGGCAAGGTCGAGGAGCTCCCGATCGCCGAGGGCGCCGCCGTGGGCAGCGGCGACACCCTAGCCGTAATCAAGTAGCGCATCCGACCCACCCCACTGGGTCAAGAACCGGAAGCGGCAGGGTTGAGCGGCAGCGGGCGCGAAGCGCTCTCAGCAGCCTGTTCCCAAATCAGCTAACCGCGCTCGGCCACTACCGGCGCCGTTTGTGGTGCCGCTCTTCTTCGCGTTCCTTCTGCTTGCGCCGTTCTTCTTCCCGCCGCTTCTTGTTCACCCGCTGCTGCTCCTTCTTGGTCAGGGGGAAGGGCGGCGCGGCTTCGCGGCAGGTGCGACCGACGCAGTTCTCCAGCCGGACCAGCTCCGCATGCAGATAGGCGCGGATCGGGAAGAGGTTAGGGACGCGGACGACGTTGTTGAGCTCGTCGGGGTCCTTGGTCAGGTCGTAGAGCTCTTTCTCGCCGTTGGGCCACTCGATGTACTTGTAGGGGCCGAGGCGGATCCCCTCGTAGTCCTTCGGCGGGGCGACGATCGAGGCGGTGGCGCCGGCGGAGGCACGGGCGGCGCGCGCCGCGGGCGTGTAGGCCGGAGCCTGCGGATCGGGCGCTCCGCCGTTGGCTTCGACGTCGTTGGTCTCGACGAAGGACTCGAACAGGAGCGGTCGCCGGGTGCGCAGGTCCGGATCGCGGAAGAAGGGCACCAGCGAGGTGCCGTCGATGCTCTTGTCCGCCTCCACGCCGGCCAGCTCCAGGATCGTCGGGGCGAGGTCGATCTGCGCCGCCAGCTGCCCGGTCGAGGTCCCGGGCTTGATGCCGGGGCCGCGGATCAGCAGCGGCAGGTGCGTGGCTGGCTCGTAGGCGAGGAACTTGCCGCCGGTGAGCCGGTGCTCGCCGTAGAAGAAGCCGTTGTCGGAGGTGAAGATGACGTAGGTGTTGCGCAGGCGGTGCAGGCCGCCGAGGGTGTCGAGCACGGTTTTGACCCCGTCGTCAACCGCCCGCAGCGACGCCAGCGCCTTCTGGTAGTAGACGCGGTAGGTGTGGATCTCGTTCAGCGAGAGGTAGGGGGCTTCGCGGATGAAGCGCGGCTTGTCGTTGACGTTGCCCTCGTTGAACCCCTGCGAGCCGCTGTGCGGGTAGGGGGCGCCGTCGAAGAGGGTGTAGTGGCGCGGCGCCGGCTCGGGCCCGGCCGGCCGGCGGAAGTCGCCGTGCGGAGCGGTGAAGTCGAGCTGCAGGTAGAACGGCTGGTCGGTGGGGGTGCCGTTCAGCTCTTCCCAGGCGATCCGACCGAGCACGTCGGTCTCGTAAAGGCATGGCTTTTCTTCGATCGAGGT